>NZ_KV800279.1:19367-19625 GCF_001810205.1 Pseudomonas sp. HMSC076A11
GGGTGTTGATCTCGGTGATGTCCATGTTCAGCGAATCGACCACCGCGGTCTGCTCCTCGGTGGCGGTGGCCACCGACTGGTTCATCCCGTCGATCTCGGCGATCCGTCCGGTGACGCTGCTCAGGCGTTCGCCGGCACGGTTGGCGATCTCCACGCTTTCAAGGCTGTAGCGCTGACTCTCGGTCATGGTACTGACCGCTTCCTGGGCGCCGATCTGCAGTTCCTCGATCATCTTCTGGATCTGCTGGGCCGACTCCT
>NZ_KV800280.1:0-230 GCF_001810205.1 Pseudomonas sp. HMSC076A11
ATGGTCTCGTTGTTGTCCACGGTCTCGGTGCGATCGTGCTTCACGTGCACGGTCTCGTCGTGGTCGATGGTCTTGGTCCGGTCGTGGCCGACCCAGTGGGTCTCGTCGTTCTCGACCTCGATGTCCTGGTTCTTCTCGGCATGGATGAACAACTGCTCGGCGCCCTTCTTGTCCTCCATGCGGATCTCGTTGAAGTTGGCCGGCGTGCCGCCCTTGCTCGAACGGCTCTT
>NZ_KV800281.1:0-32984 GCF_001810205.1 Pseudomonas sp. HMSC076A11
ATCGCACCGAGACCGTGGACAACAACGAGACCATAACCATCGGCGTCGACCGCACCGAGAAGGTCGGCAACAACGAGAAGATCAGTATCGGCGCGAACCGCACCGAGGACGTCGGCAGCAACGAGACCATCAGCATCGGCGTCGACCGCACCGAGAAGGTCGGCAGCAACGAGAAGATCAGCATCGGTGCCAATCGCACCGAGGACGTCGGCAACGACGAGACCATCAGCATCGGCGCGAACCGTAGCGAGTCGGTGGGCAACAACGAGACGATCAGCATCGGCGCCGACCGCAGCGAGTCGGTGGGCGCCAACGAGACCATCGACATAGGCGGCAACCAGAGCACCAGCATCGGCAAGAACGAGTCGCGCAGCGTCGGCCAGGGCCGCGATACCTCGGTGGGCAAGGACGATAGCCTGGACGTGGGCAAGAGCTTCACGCTCAACGCCGGCGACTCGATCACCCTGGTCACCGGTGCCGCCAGCATCCGCATGAAGAAGGACGGCAGCATCGTCATCAGCGGCAAGAACATCACCATCGACGGATCCGGGGCGATCAACGTCAAGGCCGACAAGAACGTGGTGGTGAAGGGACGCAAGATCCTCCAGAACTGAAGCGGCGCAGAGCCAGGGAGTCAGCGCATGAGTGTCGAGATCCATCTACCCGGGGCCACGACGGCCCTTCCCGCGCGCCTGGACGGCGTGGTCATCGGCGTCCTCCTCGACGTGCCGGACGCCGCCGCTCCGGTGGTCGCCTATCCCGGTTGCCCGAGCGAGCACGGCCTGGCGGCGGCCACCACCACCCAGCTCAGTCGCGCCGACATCGGCGCCCAGGTAGCGCTGATGTTCGTCGCCGGCGATCCGCGCCAGCCGCTGCTGATCGGCCGCATCCAGCGCCTGCCGCAGGAAGCGCTGGCGCAACTGGACGGCGAGCGCCTGGAGTTCAGTGCCGAACGCGAGATCGTCCTGCGTTGTGGCAAGGCCAGCATCACCCTGACCCGCGCCGGCAAGGTGATCATCCGTGGCGCCTATCTTTCCAGCCGCTCCACCGGGGTCAACCGGATCAAGGGCGGTTCGGTGCAGATCAACTGAGCGCGGCGGGCCCGACATGGAACTGTTGAACGCCACCCCGCTGGCCGCCGCCTACAACCAGGGGCTCGACGCCGAAGGCCGGGAGTCGCTGGTGGTGATCGCCAAGGGCAGTTTCGACCTGCCGCTGGACGGTCGCGAGGCGCGCCTGCTGGACGAGCAGCAGACGCTGCTGATGGTCGATGAATTCTATGGCGAGCCGGGGTTTTCCGCGCCGCGCCGGGAGTGCGAGTTCGTTCCCTTCAAGCCGTTCTGCGATGTGCTGGTGCTGGGCAGCGCCCAGGCGCCCGGCGGGCGGCCGGTACAGCAGTTGACCGCGGGCATCCGCGTCGGCCGGGTGAGCAAGGCGCTGACGGTGCATGGGCCGCGCCAGTGGGAACCGGGATTGCTCGGTGCCGGCGCGGGCGTCGCGCAGCCGTTCCAGAGCCAGGACATTTCCTACGCCAGTGCCTTCGGCGGCAGCCATGCCTCGCCGGACAACCCCGGTTTCATGGATTGCTACATGGCCAATCCGGCCGGATGTGGCTGGTTTCCGCGCAGCGCCGACACCGCCGAGATCGTCGGCACGCCGATGCCGGCCACGGAAAAGCTCGGCGAGCCGGTGGACAGCCCCCACGGCCGCTTCACGCCGATGGCGCTCGGCCCGCTCGGCCGCCACTGGCAGGCCCGGGTCGGCTTCGCCGGCCGCTACGACGACGCCTGGTTGGCCGAGCGCTTCCCGTTCCTGCCCGCCGACTTCGACGAGCGCTACTTCCAGTCCGCGCCGGCCGACCAGTGGACCGACCATCTGCGCGGCGGCGAGGAGGTCCTGCTGCTCAACCTCACCGGCGAGGAGCGCGCGGCCTTCCGCGTGCCGCGCAGGGAGGTCCCGGTGACCTTCTTCCTGAAAAAGGGTGGCCACGAAACCGCGCAAGCACGGATCGATACCCTGCTGGTGGACTGCGACGCCCGTCGCGTGGAAGTCACCTGGCGCATTCGCCGGCCGTTGAAGCGCAACCTGTTCGAGATCGCCCAGGTGCTGGTCGGCAGCAAGTCCGCCGCCTGGTGGCGCGCCCGCGAGCTGGGCAAGGACTACTACCCCTCGCTTGCCGCGTTGGCACGCAGCCGCCAGGCCGAGGAGGACGAGGCATGAGCCAGGTCCTGAGCATCGTCGCCTCCGGCATGGTCAGCGCGGTCGGCCTCAGCGCGCCGGCCAGCTGCGCGGCGATCCGCTGCGCCCTGGACAACTTCCAGGAGACGCGTTTCATCGACCAGGGCGGCGAATGGTTGGTCGGCGCTCCGGTGATGCTGCCCGAGCCGTCCTCCGGCTACGCGCAATTGGTGGGGATGGCTGCCATGGCCATCGCCGAATGTGTGGCCGGGTTGCCCGCCGAGGACATTCGCGAAATGCCGTTGCTGCTTGGCGTTGCCGAAGTCGACCGGCCCGGACGACTGGCGGGGTTGGAGCAGCCTTTGCTACAGGCCATCGAAGAGCGCCTGGGTTACCGCTTCCATGAACGTTCCTGCGTCATCCCGCGCGGTCGGGTGAGCGCCGCGGTGGCGCTCCTCAACGCGCGCAAGCTCATCGAACAGGGGTGTTCGAAGGTGCTGATCGCCGGAGTCGATTCCTACCTGACCGCGGCGACGCTGGCGGCCTACCAGGAACGCGACCGGCTGCTGGGCAGCCACTGCCAGGATGGCTTCATCCCCGGCGAAGGCGCGGCGGCGGTACTGGTGACGGCCGCGTGCGCCAGCGAGGAACCGCAATTGCTGTGCCTGGGGCTGGGGTTCGGGGTGGAGAAGGCTACCGTCGAAAGCGAGGGCCTGCCGCTGCGGGCGGATGGCCTCACCCAGGCGGTGAAAGCGGCGTTCGCGGACTGCGGGTTCGGTTACGAACTTGTCGACTATCGCCTGGCAGACCTCCCCGGCGAGCAGTATTACTTCAAGGAGGCCGCGCTGGCCTTGAGTCGAACCCTGCGGGTGCGCAAGGAGCGCGTCGAACTCTGGAGCCCTGCGGATTGCATCGGCGAGTGCGGAGCGATGACAGGCCCCGCGCTGCTGTGCATCGCCCTTGCCGCCTCACGCAAGGGGTATGCACACGGCCCGCAGGTACTCTGTCATTCGGGCAACGATGCTGGCGAACGGGCCGCGGTGGTGCTTGGCTACCAGCGAGTGAGGGCGAACTAGATGGCCAACGAGGTCTATGCCAACGGCCGCGAGCTCTCCTGCAAGTCGGCCTCGGGGAAATCGATAGCGTCGTTCCCCGACGTCTGCTTCACGCCGCCTCAGGCACCACCGACGCCGTTGGGCGTGCCGGTCCCCTACCCTAATACCGGCATGTCGAAGGACACCACCCGAGGTAGCCGGACCGTAAGGATCACCCGCAAGGAAGTGATGCTCAAGAACAAGAGCCACTTCAAGAAGAGCTACGGCGACGAGGCTGGGCGTGCGCCGAAGAAAGGCATCATCACCAGTACCAATACCGGCAAGGTCTATTTCACTTCATGGTCGATGGACGTGAAGATCGAAGGCCTGAACGTCGTCCGCCATCTCGACCTGACCACCCACAACCACAACCCCTCTCCCGGCAATACCGCGACCTGGCCGCACACCTCGAAGATGAAGGCGGCCTTCAAGCCGGGCGGCAAGTGTGCCGGCATGGAGCACCTGCGCCTGCAGCCCTACAGCAAGGCGTGCCCTAGCACCGCGGGCGGGGGCGCACAGACCGGCCACCACCTGATTCCTGGTCGCTGTATGCGCGGCAAGGCCGGCTACAGCCACTCCAAGGCCCCGGTGATCTGTGTGTCGCGCGGCAACCAGCACCAGGGCTCGCACAAGCGTTGTCACGCGAAGTTCGATCCGGTCGAACTGGACCACTTCGACAAAGGCAAGCCGTTCAAGTACGAAACCGCGCGCAACACCGCGGCTGCTTCGGCAGGGGGAGCGTTGAGCCCGCCGCGCGAGCTGACGAAAAAAGAAAAGGAGTGCGTCGCCTTCCAGCTCGACCAGTACTACAAGGCCAAGCCCAAGAAGGGGCCGGGCTGCACCACCGCCACGAACCTCCGTGCCTCGGGCGCGGCGGGAAAAGTCATACCACCCGCGCGTTCCGCGCCGGCACCTGCGGGACGTCCATAGGAACTGAACCATGGCAAAGAGCGAGACCGCCCTCTATTTCACCAACGTCATTGCGATCGGGCCTCAAGAGGCGCTGCTCGCCGGGCACCTCTACCTGGAGGGCGCGGAACCCAGCGTGACCCGGGTGATGATGATCGACCAGGACGACTGGTTCCACGTCTACGATATCCCCGAAGTCGTCTACAGCGCCCTGCAGAGGAGTCCGCGGCGCGGGCAGCAGAAAGGTGACTACTGCTTCCTGGGACGCGCCGGCCTGTTGCGTGAACACCCGTCCGGGCAGTCCAGCACGGATGCCACGCTGGACATCGACAACGTCTACCTGATGGATCTCTGCGAGGTGGACGGTGAGCTCTATGCCTGCGGCACCCAGAACCAGGTGCTGCGGCAGAACAAGGGCGTTTGGCAGCGTATCGACCAGGGGCTTTATGTCCCCCTGGGGGACGAGGTTACCGCTTGCCTGAACGGTATAGACGGGTTTTCGCGCGACGATGTGTATGCCGTCGGCGATGCCGGCGCCATCTGGCATTGGGACGGCAAGGGCTGGCAGGCATCGGCGGCGCCCACCAACCTGCCGCTCTACTGCGTGCACTGCGCCGCCGATGGCACTGTCTACATAGGCGGTTCCGGCGGCATCCTGCTACGCGGCAGCGCACAGGTCGGCTGGACCGATATCGGCGACCGCGACCTGTGCTCGGAGGTACTGGAGAATATGGTGGAGTTCGCCGGCAAGCTCTATGTGACCGCGACCGACCAGTTGCTCGAGTACGACGGTACGCGCCTGAGTGAGACCAAGGTGCCAGTGCAGGGTAAGAAGGCTTACTACGCCATCGATGCCAAACCCGAGGTGATGTGGGTGGTGGGCGATGAATGCGTGCTCAGCTACGACGGCGGCACCTGGCAGCGTCATGTCTGCCCGGAGAACTGATCGACGATGAATGTCGCCGCTGTCATCGACCAGCACGTCGAGGAGGCCGGCTTTCTGGCGGGGCTGCGCGACCATGCCGTGCGTGCTCCCCACTACGACCTGGCGCACCTGCTGGATCTCGACAATCGGATTGAGGCGCATCTGGATGCGTTGCAGATAGGTGGACTGAGGAGCCTGGACCTGGTGCTGAAGGCGCTGGACACAAACGCCGAGGGAGAGGTTTTCGTCGCTGCGATACTGGTGTTTCGTGGCACGAACGGTACAGCCCTGGCCCAGTTGTGCGAGCACCTACGGCGTTTTCCCGAGGGCGCGCGATTCTTCGCCGCAGCCCTCGGCTGGCTCGACTGGGACCAGGCGCGGCCCTGGGTGGAGCGCCTGCTGGCCTCGCCCGAGCCGCTGTTCCGCGCCATTGGCCTGGCCGCCTGCGGCATGCACCGGCATGACCCGGGGCCGGCGCTGCTGTCCGCCCTTGGCCACGCCGACCCGGCGGTGCTGGCGCGCGCCGCGCGCACCGCCGGCGAGCTGCGTCGGCGCGACCTGATGGCGAATATTCGCGCCTATCGCGCCCACGATGACCCGAGCCTGCGCTTCTGGGCCAACTGGGCCACCGCGCAGATGGGCGACGAGGAGGCGTTGGGGCCATTGCGTGCGTTCGCCGGGCAGCCCGGCCCGTTCCAGCTGCCGGCGACCATGGTGCTGCTCGCCTGGCAGCCGCGCGACACCAGCATGGCCTGGATTCGCCAACTGATGCAGGCGGCGGACACGCGGCGGATCGGCATCCAGGCCACCGGCCTGTTCGGCGATCCGGTGGCGGTGCCCTGGCTGATCCAGCAGATGCGCGACGAGAGTCTGGCGCGGGTCGCCGGCGAGGCCTTCAGCCTGATCACCGGCGCCGACCTGGCGCTGCTCGACCTGGAGCTGGAGGCCTTGCCCGACTACGACCCTGGCCCCAACGACGATCCCGACGACGACAACGTCGCCCTCGACGACGACGAGAACCTTAGCTGGCCGGAGGCGGAGCGAGTCTCCGCCTGGTGGCGTGACCACGGCGCGCGTTTCGTCGCCGGGCGCGCCTACCTGCTCGGCGAACCGCTGGGCGAGGCGCGCTGCCGCCAGGTCCTGCGCGACGGCCAGCAACGCCAGCGGATGGCTGCGGCGTGCCTGCTGGCGCGCTTCGTGCCGAACCTGCCGCTGTTCCCCACCGGTGCGCCGGTGCGCCGCCAACTGGACCTGTTCTGATAGCTGGCTGGCGCCGGGCGGCCAGGTCATGGCCGCTGGCGCGGTGCGCCGGATTTTCCCATTCGACGAATTTCCCTGCACGTAGCCAACCGGTTGACTGAAACCTTTCACCACTTATGCGGGACGAATGGAAATGCCACTCGTTTGCCATGATAGCCTGTCGACATCCTCTGGAAATATCGTGAAAAAAGCTGACAACGTGCGAGATAGAGGGATTTTTTAATTTATGGTTAAGCTTCGGGCATTAGCGTTGAGCACCAGAAGTGACCGGTCGGTCACATAGGTCGCTCTGCGTTTGTTGTGCCTTTTTCCTATGGGGAAAGCGTCGGCAGACGTGGGAAAATTCAATCGATCCATTCATCGAGGTTCCGAACCATGCCAGACCGTATGCGGGGCGTTAAGTCCGATTCTCCAGAGCAGGAAAGCGCTGACGACGCATTGAAAAGGATTGTCGATGGATTCCAGCATTTCCGCCGGGAGGTCTTTCCCGAGCAGCAGGCGCTGTTCAAGAAGCTCGCCAATAGCCAGCGGCCGCGGGCGATGTTCATCACCTGCGCGGATTCGCGCATCGTTCCCGAGCTGATCACCCAGAGTTCCCCCGGCGACCTGTTCGTCACCCGCAACGTCGGCAACGTGGTGCCGCCCTACGGGCAGATGAACGGTGGCGTCTCCACCGCCATCGAATACGCCGTGCTGGCGCTGGGCGTGCACCACATCATCGTCTGCGGCCACTCCGACTGCGGGGCGATGCGCGCCGTGCTCGATCCGCAGACCCTGGAACGCATGCCGACGGTCAAGGCCTGGCTGCGGCACGCCGAGGTGGCACGCACGGTGGTGGCGGACAACTGCGACTGCGGCGCCAGCCACGACACCCTCGGAGTGCTCACCGAAGAGAACGTGGTGGCCCAGCTCGATCACCTGCGCACCCACCCCTCGGTGGCCTCGCGCCTGGCCAGCGGGCAACTGTTCATCCACGGCTGGGTGTACGACATCGAGAGTGCGCAGATCCGCGCCTACGACGCCAAGCAGGGTCGCTTCCTGCCCCTCGACGGCGAGCATCCGGTGCCGATGGCCACGCCCGCGCCGCGCTACCTGAACTCGTGATAGCGGCGGCCGTGCGGGCCGCCGGATAACAACAGCGTTTTCGCGTCACCTTTCGCCGTTCCTGCCATGGACGACCTCTGGGAAGCCCCGTTCCGGGGCTGAACGGGTCGCTATTACAAGAAAAAACACACTGCGCACACACAACCGGCGCCGGGCCTGGTCCTGGCGTCGCTCCCTCGTCGTGGAAAAAATTCGCAGGAGAACTGTGCCATGCATGTTTCAAAGGTGTTTCCGTCCCTCCGGGACACGTTGCCGCGGGACCTGATGGCCTCCGTGGTGGTGTTCCTCGTCGCCCTGCCGCTGTGCATGGGCATCGCCATCGCCTCCGGGATGCCGCCGGCCAAGGGCCTGCTCACCGGCATCGTCGGTGGCCTGGTGGTCGGCTTCCTGGCCGGCTCGCCGCTACAGGTCAGCGGCCCGGCGGCCGGCCTCGCGGTGCTGGTCTTCGAACTGGTGCGTACCTACGGGGTGGCCATGCTCGGGCCGATCCTGCTGCTCGCCGGCGCCATCCAGCTGCTCGCCGGGCGGCTGCGCCTGGGCTGCTGGTTCCGGGTCACCTCGCCGGCGGTGGTATACGGGATGCTCGCCGGCATCGGCATCCTCATCGTCCTTTCGCAATTGCACGTGATGCTCGACCTGGCGCCCAAGGCGTCCGGCCTCGACAACCTGCTGGCATTCCCCCAGGCGGCGTTCGCCGCGCTCGGTTCGCTGGGCATGGACAGCGGCCTCGACGCGGCGCTGCTCGGGCTGGGCACCATCGCGGTGATGTGGGGCTGGGACAAGCTGCGTCCGCAACGCCTGCGCTTCCTACCCGGCGCGCTGCTCGGCGTGAGCCTGGCGACCCTGGCCAGCCTCTGGCTGGCGCTGGACGTGCGGCGGGTCGAGGTACCGGCCAACCTCGGCGAGGCCATCGACTGGCTACGCCCGGCCGACCTGCTGGCCCTGGCCGATCCCTCCCTGCTGCTGGCGGCGGTGGTGGTGGCCTTCATCGCCAGTGCGGAGACCCTGCTCTCGGCGGCGGCGGTGGATCGCCTGCACGACGGCCCGCGCTCGGACATGGATCGCGAGTTGTCCGCCCAGGGTGTCGGCAACATGCTCTGCGGCCTGCTCGGCGCGCTGCCGATGACCGGGGTGATCGTACGCAGCTCGGCCAACGTCAATGCCGGTGCGCGAACCCGCGCCTCGGCGATCTTCCACGGCCTCTGGTTGCTCGCCTTCGTCCTCCTGCTCGGCAGCCTGCTGCGGCAGATTCCGGTGGCGAGCCTGGCGGGGGTGCTGGTCTATACCGGGGTCAAGCTGGTCGATTTCAAGGCCCTCGGCAACCTCTCTCGCTACGGCCGGATGCCGATGCTGGTGTACGCGGCCACCGCCCTGGCCATCGTCTTCACCGACCTGCTGACCGGCGTGCTGGTGGGCTTCGCCCTGACCCTGCTGAAGCTGGTGCTGAAGGCGGCGCGGCTGAAGATCGCCCTGCGCTACACCGGCGAGCATGAAGCCGAGCTGCGCCTGAGCGGCGCCGCGACTTTCCTCAAGGTGCCGGCGCTGTCGCGGGTGCTCGACGAGGTCAAGCCGGGGACCACCCTGCACGTACCGATGGATAACCTCAGCTATGTCGACCATGCCTGCATGGAGCTGCTCGAGGACTGGGGGCGGATGGCACCGGTGCAGGGCTCGCGCCTGGTGATCGAACCGCGCGCCTTGAAGCGTCGCCTGGAAGGGCGCCTGCGCGGCAGCGTCGGGTTGGGCGGCGCGCGCAATGGCGGGGCGGTCAGCCCAGGCTGAGTTCCACCCCGAGCTGCTTCGACAGGCACGGCCACTGCTGCCAGGCGGCGACCACCCGCGGGTTCTTCAGGTTCTCGCGGTAGGCGCGGGCCGAGTCGGCGTCGAAGGTGGTGGCGTCGAGCATGTTCTCCACCGCATGGTGAACGGCTTCGTCCAGCCGGTTGGCGAACGGCTCGCCGATCAACTGGTGGGCCACCAGGTTGGCCACGGTGGTGTCCAGCGGGATCAGCGCCTGGCCGAAGTGGGCGATGTAGCGGTCGTTCACTTCTTCCACCAGGCGGTGCGCCAGGTAGGCCTCATCGAGCAGGGCGTCGAGGCCGTCGTGGCCGGCGAGCAACGCCGGCGGGGTGAGGAAGAACTGCTCGGCGACCTTCAGCACCGGCTTGATCCGTTCCTCGATGCCGGCTTCGCGGGCCACGCTGTTGGCGGCGTCGAGCAGGTCCGGTACCTGTTCGACGTAGGCGTGGACGAAGCGGGTGAGTATGTCTTCCGTGTTCTCGCCTTGCGGCTGGATGGTGCGATGCAGGCGGGGCAGGCAGCTGGCTATCAGATCAGCCAGGTGACCGTGGCGGGCTTCGCTGAGGTGCGCCTGCTGGATGAGTTCACGGAGGGCAGCGGTGTTCATGGGTTCTCCCATACAACGGGGATGGTGAAGAAGAGGAGAAACATAGCCGGCGGCGCGCGCCGGCTAAGACGCGATTGTCATAATCGCTTCGTGGTTATGCGAGGATGATATATCAGGCGGCCACCATTCGCCTGCAAAGCCACGCCGCTCGCGGCTTTTAGAGAAGAATCGGCACTTTCCAGCGACGTTTTTACGCTGCGTTGTTATGTCGCAGCCGCTGTCTATACTCCCACTCGAATGCTGAACCTGATGAACCCGGCCTGCCTTGCTGTGTGCCGAGGTGCGACGGTCAAAGTTCGTTGTCTTGGCGGTCCACCCCTTGGCCGTTGGCGTCTGCCGGCGGGATAAAAACAACGATAAGGGGAACCCGAATGCTGCGACATCCACGAGTCTGGATGGGCTTCCTTTTGCTCTCGGCGATCAGCCAGGCGAATGCCGCCTGGACGGTCAACATGGCCCCGGGCGCTACCGAGGTGAGCCGGTCCGTCTTCGACCTGCACATGACCATCTTCTGGATCTGCGTGGTGATCGGCGTGCTGGTCTTCGGCGCGATGTTCTGGTCGATGATCGTCCACCGCCGCTCCACCGGCCAGCAGCCGGCGCACTTCCACGAGAGCACCACGGTGGAAATCCTCTGGACGGTGGTGCCGTTCGTGATCCTGGTGGTGATGGCGGTGCCCGCCACCCGCACCCTGATCCACATCTACGACACTTCCGAGCCGGAGCTGGACGTGCAGGTCACCGGCTACCAGTGGAAGTGGCAGTACAAGTACCTGGGCCAGGACGTCGAGTACTTCAGCAACCTGGCCACCCCGCAGGACCAGATCCACAACCGGCAGGCGAAGGACGAGCATTACCTGCTGGAGGTGGACGAGCCGCTGGTGCTGCCGGTGGGCACCAAGGTGCGCTTCCTGATCACCTCCAGCGACGTGATCCATTCCTGGTGGGTGCCGGCCTTCGCGGTCAAGCGCGACGCCATCCCCGGCTTCGTCAACGAGGCCTGGACCAAGGTCGACGAGCCCGGCATCTACCGCGGCCAGTGCGCCGAGCTGTGCGGCAAGGACCACGGCTTCATGCCGATCGTGGTCGACGTCAAGCCCAAGGCCGAGTTCGACCAGTGGCTGGCCAAGCGCAAGGAAGAGGCGGCGAAGGTCAAGGAACTGACCAGCAAGGAGTGGACCAAGGAAGAACTGGTCGCGCGCGGCGACAAGGTCTACCACACCATCTGCGCCGCCTGCCACCAGGCCGAAGGCCAGGGCATGCCGCCGATGTTCCCGGCGCTGAAGGGCTCGAAGATCGTCACCGGGCCCAAGGAGCACCACCTGGAAGTGGTCTTCAACGGCGTGCCCGGCACCGCCATGGCGGCCTTCGGCAAGCAGCTCAACGAGGTCGACCTGGCCGCGGTGATCACCTACGAGCGCAACGCCTGGGGCAACGACGATGGCGACATGGTCACCCCGAAAGACGTCGTCGCCTACAAGCAGAAACAACAATAGGAGACCGCCATGAGTGCTGTGATCGATACGCCCGACCACCATGCCGGCGACCACCACCACGGACCGGCCAAGGGCCTGATGCGCTGGGTGCTGACGACCAACCACAAGGACATCGGCACCCTCTACCTGTGGTTCAGCTTCATGATGTTCCTGCTCGGCGGCTCGATGGCCATGGTGATCCGCGCCGAGCTGTTCCAGCCCGGCCTGCAGATCGTCGAGCCGGCGTTCTTCAACCAGATGACCACCATGCACGGCCTGATCATGGTCTTCGGCGCGGTGATGCCGGCCTTCGTCGGCCTGGCCAACTGGATGATCCCGCTGATGATCGGCGCGCCGGACATGGCCCTGCCGCGGATGAACAACTTCAGCTTCTGGCTGCTGCCGGCGGCCTTCGGCCTGCTGGTCAGCACCCTGTTCATGCCCGGCGGCGGTCCCAACTTCGGCTGGACCTTCTACGCGCCGCTGTCGACCACCTTCGCCCCGCACAGCGTGACCTTCTTCATCTTCGCCATCCACCTGGCCGGGATCAGCTCGATCATGGGCGCGATCAACGTGATCGCCACCATCCTCAACCTGCGCGCCCCGGGCATGACCCTGATGAAGATGCCGCTGTTCGTCTGGACCTGGCTGATCACCGCGTTCCTGTTGATCGCGGTGATGCCGGTGCTGGCCGGCGTGGTGACCATGATGCTGATGGACATCCACTTCGGCACCAGCTTCTTCAGCGCCGCCGGCGGCGGCGACCCGGTGCTGTTCCAGCACGTGTTCTGGTTCTTCGGCCACCCCGAGGTGTACATCATGATCCTGCCTGCCTTCGGTGCGGTCAGTGCGATCATCCCGACCTTCGCGCGCAAGCCGCTGTTCGGCTACACCTCGATGGTCTACGCCACCGCCAGCATCGCCTTCCTCTCCTTCGTGGTCTGGGCGCACCACATGTTCGTGGTCGGCATCCCGGTCACCGGCGAGCTGTTCTTCATGTACGCCACCATGCTGATCGCGGTGCCCACCGGGGTGAAGGTGTTCAACTGGGTGACCACCATGTGGGAGGGTTCGCTGACCTTCGAGACGCCGATGCTGTTCGCCGTGGCCTTCGTCATCCTGTTCACCATCGGCGGCTTCTCCGGACTGATGCTGGCGATCGCCCCGGCGGACTTCCAGTACCACGACACCTACTTCGTGGTCGCCCACTTCCACTACGTGCTGGTGCCCGGCGCGATCTTCGGCATCTTCGCCTCGGCTTACTACTGGCTGCCGAAGTGGACCGGCCACATGTACGACGAGACCCTCGGCAAGCTGCACTTCTGGATGAGCTTCATCGGCATGAACCTGGCGTTCTTCCCGATGCACTTCGTCGGCCTCGCCGGCATGCCGCGACGGATCCCCGACTACAACCTGCAGTTCGCCGACTTCAACATGGTTTCGTCGATCGGCGCCTTCATGTTCGGCACCACCCAGCTGCTGTTCCTGTTCATCGTCATCAAGTGCATCCGCGGCGGCAAGCCGGCCCCTGCCAAGCCCTGGGACGGCGCCGAGGGCCTGGAGTGGAGCATCCCCTCGCCGGCGCCCTACCACACCTTCAGCACCCCGCCCGAGGTCAAGTGAGGAGCGCGCCATGAGCGATGCCAAGGTCGATACCCGCCGCCTGGTCGGCCGCCTGCTGCTGGTGACCGTGCTGATGTTCGCCTTCGGCTTCGCCCTGGTGCCGCTCTACGACGTGATGTGCCGCGCCCTGGGGATCAACGGCAAGACCGCCGGCAGCGCCTACAGCGGCGAGCAGCAGGTGGATGTCGGGCGCGAGGTGAAGGTGCAGTTCATGACCTCGAACAATATCGACATGGTCTGGGAGTTCCGCTCCGCCGGCGACCAGTTGGTGGTGCATCCCGGCGCGGTGAACCAGATGGTGTTCTACGCGCGCAACCCGAGCGACAAGCCGATGACCGCGCAGGCCATCCCGAGCATCGCCCCGGCCGAGGCCGCAGCCTACTTCCACAAGACCGAATGCTTCTGTTTCACCCAGCAGGTGCTGCAACCCGGCGAGAGCATCGAGATGCCGGTGCGCTTCATCGTCGACCGCGATCTGCCCAAGGATGTGCGGCACGTGACGCTGGCCTACACCCTCTTCGATATCACTGCGCGGAAGCCGCCCGTACCGGTTGCGGGACGATAAGGAGAACAACATGGCAAGCCACGAACACTATTACGTCCCCGCCCAGAGCAAGTGGCCGATCATCGCCAGCATCGGCCTGCTGGTGACGGTGTTCGGCCTGGGTACCTGGTTCAACGACCTCACCGCCGGCCACAAGGAATCCCATGGCCCGTGGATCTTCTTCGTCGGCGGGCTGATCATCGCCTACATGCTGTTCGGCTGGTTCGGCAACGTCATCCGCGAGAGCCGCGCCGGACTCTACAGCGCGCAGATGGACCGCTCGTTCCGCTGGGGCATGAGCTGGTTCATCTTCTCCGAGGTGATGTTCTTCGCCGCCTTCTTCGGCGCGCTGTTCTACGTCCGCCACTTCGCCGGTCCCTGGCTCGGCGGCGAGGGTGCCAAGGGCGTGGCGCACATGCTCTGGCCGAACTTCCAGTACAGCTGGCCGCTGCTGCAGACCCCGGACCCGAAGCTGTTCCCGCCGCCGAGCGCGGTGATCGAGCCGTGGAAGCTGCCGCTGATCAACACCATCCTGCTGGTCACCTCCAGCTTCACCGTGACCTTCGCCCACCACGCCCTGAAGAAGAACAAGCGCGGCCCGCTCAAGGCCTGGCTGGCGTTGACCGTGCTGCTGGGGATCGCCTTCCTGATCCTGCAGGCCGAGGAGTACGTGCACGCCTACAACGAGCTGGGCCTGACCCTCGGCGCCGGTATCTACGGCTCGACCTTCTTCATGCTCACCGGCTTCCACGGCGCCCACGTGACCCTCGGCGCGCTGATCCTCAGCATCATGCTGATCCGCATCCTGCGCGGTCACTTCGATGCCGAGCACCACTTCGGCTTCGAGGCCGCCAGTTGGTACTGGCACTTCGTCGATGTGGTCTGGATCGGCCTGTTCATCTTCGTCTACGTGATCTGACCGCCACCGGGGAAATCAGAAATGCCAGGGCGCGTGGCTGTTCAGCTCGCCGCTGTAGAAGCCCCAGGCGACCAGCGCCAGGGTCGCCGCGGCGAGCACCACGCGGACGGTCAGCGAATTGACCACGCGGGAACCATGGCCCTGGTCCTTGACCAGGAAGAACAGGCCGCTGAACAGGCTCACCAGGGTAGCCAGCAGTAGCAGGACGATCGCCACTTTCAACATGGTGGGACTCCGGCGATGGGGGGATTCATGCAGTATAGCCAGCGCCTCGGGGAGGCCGGACGCAATGACAGACGCAGCATGCGTGGCGCGTTCCGCCCCGGCCTGCTGCCGACCCTGGTGGTCCTCGGCCTGCTGCCGGTGCTGCTCTGGCTGGGCACCTGGCAGTTGCAGCGGGCCGACGAGAAGCGCGCCCTGCTGGCCAGCTACGAGGCCCGGCGCGGCGCCGAGCCGGTGTCGCCCGGGCAGCTAGAGGGGCTGCGCGACCCGGCGTACGTCCGCGTGCGCCTGCACGGCCGCTTCGACGAGCGGCATACGCTGCTGCTGGATAACCGGCTGCGCAACGGGCAGGCCGGGGTCGAGGTGCTGCAACCCTTCTACGACCAGGCCAGCGGCCTCTGGCTGCTGGTCAACCGCGGCTGGGTCGCATGGACTGACCGACGCTCGCCGCCGGCGCTGGAAACCCCCGACCGCGTCCTCCTGCTCGATGCCTGGACCTACCTGCCGCCACCCGGCGGCCTGCACCTGGCCGACGCGCCGGCCGGCGGCTGGCCGCGCCTGGTGACCCAGCTCGACATCCCGGCGCTGTGGCAGGCCTTCGGTCGCGCCGGGCTGCCCTGGGAAATCCGCCTGGAACCGGGCGACGCCAGCTTCGACACCGACTGGCCCCTGGTCTCGATGCCGCCGGAGCGGCACACCGGCTACGCCGTGCAGTGGTTCGCCCTGGCGACGGCCCTGCTCGCCCTCTACCTCTACCTCGGTGTGCGCCGCGCACGGGAGAAAAACCATGAGTCTCGCGATTCCGATGCCTGAACGTCCGCGCCGCGCCCGTGGCCGCCTGCAACTGCTGGCGATCATCGGCCTGGTGGTGGGGCCGATGCTGCTCGCCAGCGCCATGTACAAATGGAATTTCTGGGTTCCGCAGGGGCGCAGCTACAGCGGCGCGCTGATCGGCAACGGCCAGACCCCCGCCGACCTCGGCGTGCAGGGACGCAGCCAGGGCGAGCAGTGGCAACTGCTGGTGACCGCGCCGGGCACTTGCGGCGAGGACTGCCAGCAACTGGTCTACCTGGCCCGCCAGGTCAACATCGCCCTCGGCCGCGAAGCCTCGCGCGCCGGCCACGCCCTGGCCGCCAGCGGCGAGCTGCCGGCGGCCTTCGCCAACCTGGTGAGGCAGGACTACCCGCGCCTGCAGCGCTACGGCCTGGACCCGGCCCTGTACGACAAGGCCGGCGGCGGCGAGCGGCCGCTGCTGTGGGTGGTCGACCCGCACGGCAACCTGGTGCTGCGCTACGACGCCAAGGCCAACGGCAAGAAGCTGCTGAAGGACGTGCAACTGCTGCTCAAGCTCTCGCATATCGGTTGATCGGCGTGGCCGGCGCGGTTCCCGGCCCGATGAGGACAGAACGACAAGAAAAAGGGGCCCGCGAATGTCAGGCGCAACCCGCAAACCCGGTTTCACCGTCGCCGTGCTGGCGACCCTGCTGGCCGCCGTGGTGGTCCTGCTCGGCGCCTATACTCGGCTGACCCACGCCGGCCTCGGCTGTCCGGACTGGCCAGGCTGCTACGGCTTCGTCCACGTGCCGCTGAGCGAGGCGCAACTGGCCCACGCCGAACTGCACTTCCCCGACGCCCCGGTGGAGGCGCAGAAGGGCTGGAACGAGATGATCCACCGCTATTTCGCCGGCGCCCTCGGCCTGCTCATCCTTGGCCTGGCGTTGCATGCGCTGGTCCGCCGCGGGCGCGACGGCCAACCGCTGAAGCTGCCGCTGCTGCTGCTCGCGGTGGTGATCGCGCAGGCCGCCTTCGGCATGTGGACGGTGACCCTCAAGCTCTGGCCGCAGGTGGTCACCGCCCATCTGCTCGGCGGCTTCACCACCCTGGCGCTGCTCTTTCTCCTCGCCCTGCGCCTCTCCGGACGCTTCGCGGCGCGGCGCTACCCGGCGGCGACCCGCAGCCTGGCGGGGCTGGCCCTGCTCCTGGTGATCGGCCAGATCGCCCTCGGCGGCTGGGTCAGCAGCAACTACGCGGCGGTGGCCTGCATCGACCTGCCCACCTGCCATGGCGAGTGGTGGCCGCGGATGGACTTCGCCAACGGCTTCCACCTGACCCAGCACATCGGCCCCAACTACCTCGGCGGCCAGCTCGACAGCGACGCGCGCACGGCGATCCACATGACCCACCGGATCGGCGCGCTGTGCGTGACCCTGGTCCTCCTGCTGCTCGCCTGGCGCCTGCAGCGCAGCGGCCTGGTCTGGCCGACCGCGCTGATGCTGCTCGGCCTGTCGCTGCAGATCGGCCTGGGCATCAGCAACGTGCTGCTGCACCTGCCGCTGCCGGTGGCGGTGGCGCACAACGGCGGTGGCGCCCTGCTGCTGCTCAGCCTGGTGCTGGTCAACTATCGCCTGCGCGCGCCGGCCAGCGTCCGCGCGCCGGCACCGTCGCCGCAGCGCGTGCGCCGCACGCTGCCGCCGGCGCAAGGTTCGCGGCTGAAGGCCGCCTGACAGACAGAAGGATGGAGGTAAGGATATGGCCACCGTCATCGATCGCCACAGCCAGCCGACCTGGCGCGACTTCCTCGAACTGACCAAGCCCAAGGTCGTGGTGCTGATGCTGATCACCTCGCTGATCGGCATGCTGCTCGCCACCAAGGCGCCGCTGGATGGCTTCGTGCCCTGGCAGGTGCTGATCTTCGGCAACCTCGGCATCGGCCTTTGTGCCGGCGCGGCGGCGGCGGTCAACCATGTGGTGGACCGGCGCATCGACTCGATCATGGCGCGGACCCACAAGCGGCCGCTGGCCGAGGGCCGGGTGTCGCCGAGCATGGCGCTGGGCTTCGCGCTGCTCCTGGCGCTGGCCGGGATGGCCGTGCTGCTGGCCTTCACCAACCCGCTGACGGCCTGGCTGACCCTCGCCTCGCTGCTCGGCTACGCGGCGCTCTACACCGGCTTCCTGAAGCGCGCCACGCCGCAGAACATCGTCATCGGCGGGCTCGCCGGGGCGGCGCCGCCGCTGCTCGGCTGGGTCGCCATCACCGGCCACCTGAGCGCCGAGCCGCTGTTGCTGGTACTGATCATCTTCGCCTGGACCCCACCGCACTTCTGGGCGCTCTGCATCCACCGCAAGGACGAATACGCCAAGGCCGACATCCCGATGCTGCCGGTGACCCACGGCGAGCGCTACACCAAGCTGCACATCCTGCTCTATACCCTGGTGCTGTTCGCGGTGAGCCTGATGCCGTTCGTCATCCACATGAGTGGGCTGGTCTACCTGCTCTGCGCCCTGGCCCTGGGCGCGCGCTTCCTCGACTGGGCCTGGGCGCTCTACTGTGACAGCCGGCCACATGCGGCGATAAAGACCTTCAAGTACTCTATCGTCTACCTGTTCCTGCTGTTCATGGCGCTGCTGGTGGACCACTATCTGCCGCTGAAGCTGCTTCTCTGATCCCACTCTAGAGCCTTGCCCACCCATGACTCGAGTCAACAAGACCGTCCTCGTCCTCGTCGCCCTGGTCGCCCTGGTCCTCGGCCTCACCGTGCACAAGGTGCTCACCGCCCAGCGCCAGGCCGATCCCACCGTGCTGCTCGACGCCGGCATCGTGATCCTGCCGCAGACGCGCAAGGTGCCGGCGCTGGAGTTCACCAACCAGGACGGCCAGGCGGTCAGCACTGCCAGTCTCAAGGGTCGCTGGCACCTGCTGTTCTTCGGCTACACCTTCTGCCCCGATGTCTGCCCGACCACCCTCGCCCAGCTCCGCGAATTGCAGGGCAAGCTGCCGCAGGAGGTGCGCGACGACCTGCAGGTGGTATTCGTCAGCGTCGATCCGAACCGCGACACGCCGCAGCAGATCAAGCAATACCTGGGCTACTTCAACGCCGGCTTCCAGGGGCTCACCGGCACTCCGGAGAACATCCAGAAGCTGGCCAACGCCATGAGCATCCCCTACATCCCCGCCGACACCAGCAAGCCCAACTACACCGTCGACCACAGCGGCAACCTGGTGATCATCGGCCCGGACGGCGAGCAGCACGGCTTCATCCGAGCGCCGCTGAACAACGCCAAGCTGGAAGCCCAACTGCCCGGCGTGCTCAAGCCGCAGGCCTGATTCCCTTCCCTCCCTCCACCGTCCGCGGCGCTCCGGGCCTCAGGCCCGGCGCATGCCGATGTGCGGGATGTCGTCTTCCAGGTAGACCTCGGTGACCGCGACGAAGCCATAGCGGCCGTAGTAGGCCTGCAGGTGGGCCTGGGCCGAGAGGTACACCGGGGTATCCAGCCAGAGGCGCTCCGCCGCCTGCAGCGCGCGTTCCATCAACTGATGACCAAGCCCCTGGCCGCGCGCGGCCGAGGAACTGACCACCCGGCCGATCACCACCTGGCCCTCGTGGCGAACCGGGTCCAGCAGGCGCAGGTAGGCGAGCAACTGGCCGTCGCGCCAGGCCATCAGGTGATGGGTATCGCCGACCAGGTCGAGGCCGTCGACTTCCTGGTAGGGGCATTTCTGTTCCACCACGAAGACCGCGGTGCGCAATTGCAGCAGCGCGTAGAGTTCCTTCAGGGTGAGGTCGGCGTGGTGCTTGCAGGTCCAGTCGAGCGACATGGTCGGGATTCCGGGACAGGAGACAGGAACGCGGTTATGCCACGGGCGGCGGGCCGCTGGAAAGGCGTGGCCGGTCGGTTTCGTTTCAGAACCCACGCGACTATCCTTTGCCGAACGGCTGGAGGTGTCTCATGCGTTGGGAAGAACTGAGCGAACAACCCTGTTCGCTGGCGCGGGTGCTGGCGATCCTCGGCGATCGCTGGACCCTGCTGGTATTGCGCGACTGCTTTCTCGGCGTGCGCCGTTTCGACGACTTCGAGCGCAGCCTCGGCGTGACCCGTCACGTCCTCGCCGACCGCCTCAAGCGCCTTGTCGAAGCGGAGATACTGGCCAAGGTGCCCTACCAGGAAAGGCCGCTGCGCGAGGAATACCGGCTTACCGAGAAAGGGATGGAACTGTACCCGGCCATCCTTTCCCTGGTGAACTGGGGCGACCGCCACCTCGCCGGCGTCGAGGGGCCGCCACTCGAGCATGTGCACAAGCATTGCGGCCAGCACATGCATGGCGTGCTGGTCTGTTCCGAATGCGGCGAGCCGCTGCACGCGCGGGACGTGACGGTACGCGAGGGGCTGTTCTGGAAGGGGCGCCTGCTGCGGCGCGGCTGAGCGTTCCAGGCCTGGCCGCCGACGCGAATCGGCGGATAAACGCCGATGGCGTTACGGCAGGAAGGACGCTGTCGTACCAGGCTCCGCCGACCGGTCCCCGCTCTTCAGGGAGAGGACGTGCCGGGCAGGCCAGGACAGGCAGAGTAATTGGTGCGCGGATATCACTCGAGCCCTTGCCAGTTGACAAGTTCCTTTTAAGAACTGACTATCGTCGCTATTGGGTTCTAAAAAAGAACTAATAAGAGAGGCCTCTGCAATGACCCAGCGCAAAGCGGTTCTGGTAATGGGCGCCGGCGACGCCACCGGTGGCGCCATCGCCCGGCGGTTCGCCCGCGAGGGCTACGTGGCGTGCGTCGCCCGGCGCAACGCGGAGAAGCTGGAGCCGCTGGTGCAGGCCATCCGCGACCAAGGCGGCGAGGCCCTGGCCTGCGGCTGCGACGCACGCCAGGAGCAGCAGGTGATCGACCTCTTCGCCCGCATCGAGGGTGAGGTCGGTGCGCTGGAGGCGGTGATCTTCAACGTCGGCGCCAACGTCTGGTTCCCGATCACCGAAACCACCGAACGGGTCTATCGCAAGGTCTGGGAGATGGCCGCCTTCGGCGGCTTCCTCACCGGCCGCGAGGCGGCGCGGGTGATGCTGCCGCGGCAGCGCGGAACGATCATCTTCACTGGCGCCACCGCCTCGCTGCGCGGACGCGCGCATTTCGCCGCGTTCTCCGGCGCCAAGTTCGCCCTGCGTGCCCTGGCCCAGAGCATGGCGCGCGAGCTGGGGCCGAAGGGCATCCACGTCGCCCACCCGATCATCGACGGCGCCATCGACACCGACTTCATCCGCGAAACCCTGCCCGAGCTGTACAAGCGCAAGGAGCAGGACGGCATCCTCGATCCCGAGCACATCGCCGAGACCTACTGGCAGATCCACTGCCAGCCGCGCGACTGCTGGGTACACGAACTGGACCTGCGCCCCTGGATGGAAACCTTCTGATCCCCGCCACGGAAAGAGCCACGCATGAGCAAGCAAATCGAGTTCTTCTTCGACTTCGGCAGTCCCACCACCTACCTCGCCTGGACCCAACTGCCGCGCATCGCCGCCGCCCATGGCGCGAGCATCGCCTGGCGGCCGATGCTGCTGGGCGGCGTGTTCAAGGCCACCGGCAACCATTCGCCGATCGAGGTGCCGGCCAAGGGGCGCTACACCCTCCACGACCTGGCGCGCTATGCGAAACGCTACGGCGTGCCACTGGCCTTCAACCCGGCCTTCCCGATCAACACCCTGACGCTGATGCGCGGCGCCCAGGGCTACCTCGGCGGCGAAGGGTTCCAGCCCTACCTGAAAGCGGTGTTCGAAGCGTTGTGGGTACGACAGCAGAACCTCGGCAAGCCCGAGGTGGTCGCCCAGGTGCTGGCGGAGGCCGGGTTCGATCCGGATGAGTTCCTCCGCCTGGTTGGCGACGAGCAGGTCAAGGAGGGGCTCAAGGCGACCACCGAAGAGGCGGTGCGGCGCGGCGTCTTCGGCGCGCCCAGCTTCTTCGTCGGCGACCAGTTGTTCTTCGGCCAGGATCGCCTCGATTTCGTCGCCGAGGCCCTCGCCGGCTGACCTCCCCTTCCCCGCGGCGAGCCGCTCTGGCCCGCCGCCTTGCGCCATCCGAGCGCCCTTGTCCCGGCTGCGGCCCGCGCGGACCGTGGTTCCTGGCCATTCGTCGCGCCCGCCGATAGCGGCTTGTCAGGCTGACTTCTTTGCGTATAGGCTGAACTGGTCAGACCGGTAATACCACAATAAAAATGCGTTCATCGCCCGCCTCCGCGAGGCCCGATGGAAGCGCCGAATGGAGACTCCTGCGATGTTCATCAAGCGCTGTTCCCGCTCGATATTCCTGCAAGTCGTGATTGGCCTGGTGATAGGCGTGATCTGCGGGGTCGGCATTCCCGACCTGGCCGTGCAGATGAAGCCGCTGGGCGATGGCTTCATCAAGCTGATCAAGATGCTCATCGCACTGATCGTCTTCTGCGTGGTGGTCAACGGCATCTCCGGCGCCGGCGACCTGAAGAAGGTCGGCCGCATCGGCCTGAAGTCGGTGATCTACTTCGAAATCCTCACCACCATCGCCCTGGTCCTCGGCCTGGTGGTCGCCTACAGCCTGGGCCTGGGCAGCGGCGCCAACATCCATCTCAACGAACTGCCCGCCGGCGACGTCGCCCTGTATACCGGGCGCACCCAGGAAATCCATGGCCCCGTGGCATTCCTCATGGGCCTGATCCCGACCTCTGTGTTCAGCGCCTTCGCCGAGAACGACATCCTCCAGGTCCTGCTGTTCTCCGTGCTGTTCGGCAGCGCCCTGAACCTGGTCGGCGAGCAGGCCAGCGGCGTGGCCCGCCTGATCAACGAATTCAGCCACATCGTGTTCCGCATCATGGGCATGATCGTGCGCCTGGCACCGCTCGGCGTGTTCGGCGCGGTGGCCTTCACCACCGCCCGCTACGGCGTCGACTCGCTCAGCCACCTGGGCGCGCTGGTGCTGGTGTTCTACGCCACCTGCCTGGTCTTCGTCATGGCGGTGCTCGGTAGCGTCCTGCGTCTCTCCGGGGTGCGCATGCTGCCGTTCCTGCGCTACTTCCGCGAAGAGCTGCTGATCGTGATGGGCACCGCCTCCTCCGACGCGGTGCTGCCGCAGGTGATGCGCAAGCTCGAGCACATGGGCATCCGCAGCTCCACGGTAGGCCTGGTGATTCCCACCGGCTACTCGTTCAACCTCGACGGATTCTCGATCTACCTGACCCTGGCGGTGGTGTTCATCGCCCACGTCACCGGCACGCCGCTGGCGATGACCGACCTGATCACCATCCTGCTGGTTTCGCTGGTCACCTCCAAGGGCGCCCACGGCATTCCCGGCTCGGCCCTGGTGATCCTCGCCGCCACCCTCACCGCGGTGCCGGCGATCCCGGTGGCCGGCCTGGTGCTGGTGCTTTCGGTGGACTGGTTCATGGGCATCGGCCGCGCGCTGACCAACCTGATCGGCAACTGCGTGGCCACCGTGACCATCGCCCGCTGGGAAAACGACATCGATATGCCGCGCGCGCAGGCCATACTCGACGGGCGCCTGGAGGCGCCGGCCAAGGCCGACGGCGAGCCGCTCAAGCGCAGCGCGGTGGCCGGGGAAGGCAAGCTGCATGGCTGACGCGCCGAGGCGCGTTGCACGTCCGATTGGCAAGTAAAGGGAGGCGACATGTTTTCTTCGTCCAAGCTGGTCAACGCGGTTGCCCAGCGCCTGCTCGACACCATCGAGCAGGGTCGCTGGGTCGCCGGCCAGATGTTGCCCGGCCAGCGCGAGCTGGCTGAGCAGATGGAAATCAGCCGGCCGAGCCTGCGCGAGGCGATCATGGTCCTGGAGACCCTGGGCGTGGTCCGTTCGCTGCCGGGCAAGGGCGTGATGGTCCTCGAACGCAGCGAACCGCTGCGCGAGGTCGCGGCGCCCGGCGAGGCGACCATGGAAGACGTCCTGCAACTGCGCTATGCGCTGGAGCCGTTCATCGTCGGCATCGTCGCGCAGAGCGCCGGGGCGGCGGAGATCAGCGAACTGCGGCTGTTGCTGCTGGACCTGCGCGAAGCGGTCGAGGATGGCGACCCGCAGGCTCTGGTTGAGGCCTACACGGCCTTCCACCGGCGCCTGGTGAAGCTCACCTCGAACCCGATCTTCCTCAGCGTTTCCGAACAGATCGGCAGCGCCCTGGAACGCAGCGACAACCTGGTGCGCCGCCAGCCGGAATACGCCGAGGAGATCCTCCAGGAACACGACGCCATCCTCCGTGCGATCCGCCAGCACGACAGCGAGCGGGCGAGCCAGGCGATGCGCCAGCACATCCTCAACGAAGGCGCGCGCCTGAACATCGACCTGCGCTTGCCGCAGGTCTGATCGCCCGCGCCAGGGTTCCAACCCGGGACCGTCGCGGCGCCCGGACGGCTTTCGTCCGCCGCCTGCGAAGGCCCACAAGCACGACTCGACAGGTGTGAACATGGTCGGATTCGAAGCACGTACCCAGCAGGGCGCCGCGCTGCGCCCCACCAGCCATTTCGTCTACGAAAGCATCTACACGGCAATCCTGGAAAAGCGCCTGGCGCCGGCCGCCAAGCTGAGCAAGGAAACCCTCGGGCAGATCTTCCGGGTCAGCAACGGCACCATCCAGCGTGCCCTCACCCGTCTCGCCGAGGACGGCGCGGTGGTGATGCCGCCGAAGGAGGTCGCCAGCGTCGCCCGCCCGGACGAGCGCCAGGCGCGGCAGGTGCTGGACGCGCGCCTGCTGGTGGAAAGCGAAGTGGTGCGGCAACTGCCCGCGGGGCTGGATCCCGCCGCCCTTGCCGAGCTACGGGCGCTGGTCGACGAGGAGCAGGCTTGCCTCGCGGCCCGCGACAGCGCCGGGCTGATCCGTCTCGCCGGGCGCTTCCACCTGCGCCTGGCCGAACTGACCGAGAATCCCTTGCTGCAGGGTTTCGTCCGTGGCCTGGTGGCACGCGCCTCGCTGGACATCGCGCTGAACAAGGGGGCGGTCTATACCGCCGAGGCCTGCGCCGCGCAGCGCGCCCTGCTCGATGCCCTGGAGGACGGCGACAGCGCGGCGGCGGCTGCGCTGATGGACGCTTACCTGCGAGGCCTGTTCGCCCGCATGCGCTTCCTGCCGCCACCCACCACCGACCTGCGCGAGGCATTCGGCATGAAGGCCCCTCGCGGGGAAAAACGCCGGAGGGCCTGACCTCCCCGGCCGCCGCCTAGCAGATCTGGCAGGCGGTGGTGGCTGGTGGCCAGCCTATAGTGAAGCGGGTCAGGGATGGCGCCGTGCTGGTCGAAGTAGCCAAGGGTCCGTTGTGAGCGCCCGGTCCTGTCCGTGACGTCCTACAGGAAGCTGTGAACGCATGGTTAACGGAGATCGACATGGCATACGCAGAATGGATCGCAGTGAAGGTCGTGGTATCCAAATCCATCGGCACGGTGGGCATCCGCAACGCCACCTTGCAATGGGGCAAGTTCTACCGCTACACCAACAAGGACGACGAGATTTCCACCGAGGAAGTCAGCAGCATGAACGTGCAGGCCGGCAGCCCGCAATGGATCGCCTCCTGCGGACGGGAGAACGCTTCGTCCGGCACCCAGGGCAGCTTCGACTGCTACGACGGCAACACCAAGATGGGCACCTTCAGCTGGGATGACCCGTGGAAATCCGGCGCCACCAACACCTGGAGCTTCACGCCGGCATCGGCGGACTATGCCGGCATCACCAGCGGCGGCAACGCTACGGGCACGGACATCGGCGAGGTCACCCTGACCCTCGGCCGCTTCTCCTGACGGTACCTGGAGCTGGCCGGCAGTCCGTCGGTCAGCTCCAGCGCTCATCCCCGTCCGTGGCGAACGCTCGCCGCAGCGCCTCGATGGCGACCTTCACCTTGGCCGGCTGGGCCTCGCGCCGTGGCGTCACCGCATAGATGCCGAGCCCGGGAATCCTCCACTCCGGCAATAGCTGTTGCAGGCGCCCGTCGTTCAGCGCGTCGCGCACCTCCGGCAGCGGCTGGTAGGACACGCCGAGTCCGTCGAGGGTGAACTGACGCACCGCGAGCATCCCGTTGGCGGCCACCCGTGGCTCCAGGCGCAGTTTGCAGACTTCCCCGCCCGGCCCGCTGAGCGTCAGGTGGTTGAGGTGGTTCGAGGTGTTCAGGGAAATCCAGTCGACCTCGGTCAACTGCTCCGGACGGTTGATCGGCGCCCGTTGGCGCAAATAGGCCGGCGCCGCGCAGAGCACGCTGCTCCAATCGCCGAGGTGGCGCGCCACCAGGCTGGAGTCGGCGAGATTGCCGACGCGTATCGCCAGGTCGATGCGCTCGGCGACCAGATCGATGCGCTCGTCCTGGAAGAACAGCTGCAGGCGCAATTGGCGGTGGTTCTCCAGCAACGGTTTCAGCGCCTGGGTGATCAGCGTGCCGGAGAACCCCACCGGCGCCGCCAGGCGCAACTCACCCACCGGCGCATCGCGCCATTCGCCAAGCCGCCGCTCGGCTTCCTCGGCGATCGCCAGCATCTGCGCGCAACTGCGATAGAACGCCTCGCCGGCCTCGGTCAGGGTCAGCCGGCGGGTGGTGCGATGCAGCAAAGTGACCTGGGCGCGGCTCTCCAGCTTGCGGATCTGCTGGCTGACTGCCGAAGGGGTCATGCCCAGGCTCTGGGCCGCGGCTGCCATCGAGCCCTTGTCCACCACAGTGGCGAAGATCGCCATGCCTTTCAGCGAATCCATGCCGGTTCCTCCTTGCGGGAGACTGCGCCTGGGGAAAAATCACCGGAAAAAGCGCGAGAAAGCATGCCCAGCGGGCGAGGTCGTCGGGTTACGGAAAAATACGGACGCGTATGGGAGCGAAGCATGAGTCAGCCAAAGAACTAATCAGGTCGCAGTGGTCGCAAGTTGGTCGCCCTCATTGGCCCGGTCGAAAAATGTCCATTTTTTGTGAGTTATGGATGTTTTGTCCGAAATAAGCTGCTCAGTACAAGTCAAGGAAAATATTCATTTTGAAACATCTTGTAACCGTGTGACCACTTTCAGGGGGTAATTTCGATCCTGTCGATGCGCAAAATCTGGATTTCCTTGCCTTTAACCCGAAACGGGGCGCTGAACGGCCAGCGCTCCAGGGGCAGGGTGCGTACGCCTGGCACCTCGCTGGGCCGCCCTGCCCCCTGGTTGGCTACCTGCTGCAGCGGTTTCACCTGCTCGACAATGTCCTGAACGGCTTTCAGAGCTTTTTCCGGGCCGATCAGCACGACGTAATGGTCGTAGATGGCGTCCAGGTCGGCGGCCGCCTTGCGGGTCCACTTCAGGCTCATTGCAGCCCCCAGCGCTTCTCGATCTCGGTGTGTTCCAGCAGGCGACCGGCATTGGCATCGGCCAAGCCTTCATCGATGGCAGCGACCTGCCACTGCTGCCTTTCCAGGTACTGCGCGAGCGCCTGCCGCAGGTGGTAGGGGCGGTCGCGGTGGGTGGCGCGGGCCAGTTCGTCGAGGGCCGCGACCAGGGCGTCATCGGCGCGGAACGAGACTACGGTGCTCATTTTCTGATCAGCTTCGTTTTCGATGTATACGGTGTTTACAGTGAAAACGAATGTATACGAAAGCTTTCGGGCGAGCAATCGCCCGGCTGTTTCGTCCGTCGAAAAAACCTTTATCGATCAGTGGGTTGAATGAGGAGCCCGCCCCGAGCGGGGCGGGCGGAAGGACGGCGTGGGATTACCAGGCCTGGTTGAAGTGGAAGCCCTGCCTGGGCGAGAAGCGGGTGTTGACGAGCTTGTAGCCTTCCTCGCCGCGTGGCTTGACCAGCGAGACCTGGCCGACCTGCGGTTGGGTGATCTGTTGCAGGGTGGTCAGGCTGGCCTGCTTGAGCACCTCGGGGTTCTTCGCCCAGTCCTTCACTTCGCGTGGCTTGACCTCGACGGTGACCAACCAGCCCTTTTCCACGGCCGGGCCGTAGTCGTCGGGCTTGGCGGGGTCCACCGAACGGACGCTGACGTCGAAGCCGCTGCTGTAGCAGAAGGCCTTCGACTCGGGCTTGTAGTCCTCGCGGCCGGCGGGCGTGAGGTCGTAGGAATCGCCGTCGCGGCGCAGCAGGCCGACGCCGACCAGCGCGTCGTAGACCGCGGCGTTGCCTTTCGCCGGGCCGGGGCCGGAGAAGCTGTCGGAGAGCGTCACCGGGAACGTCTTGAACAGGGTGGAGCTGGCGCAGGCGGGTTTGTCGAAGCCGCGCTCGGCGAGCAGGCGGGCGATCTCCTCGCTGGACGGAGCGGAGTCCGAGCAGGCGGCGAGGAACAGTGGGAGGGCGGCGACGAGGCCGCGCAGAACGCGTGTAGGCATGGGCATGTCCTTTGTCCATTGGCGCAGCCGGATCGGCTGCGCGGCGAATTCTAGCGGCTGTGGCACCATGGGCGCACATTCGACCCAAGGAGGAGAACCCATGCGCCTGCCTGCGAACCTCGGCCGCCTGCTGCCGGCCCTGTGCCTGGGCGTCCTGTTGAGCGCCTGCAGCACCTTCGGCCAGCGCGATCCGTTGCGTATCGACCTGGTCGGCCTGGAACCCCTGCCGGGGCAAGGCATGGAAATGCGCTTCATGGTCAAGCTGCGGGTACAGAACCCCAACGACGAGCCGATCGAATACAACGGCATCGCCCTCGACCTCGACGTCAACGGCCAGCCCCTGGCCAGCGGCGTCAGCGACCAGACCGGCGAGGTGCCGCGCTTCGGCGAGCGGGTGGTGAGCGTGCCGCTGACCGTCTCCGCCTTTTCCGCCTTCCGCCAGGCCTGGGGCCTGAGCAACAACGCTCCGACCCGGGGCATGCCCTACGTGGTGAAGGGCAAGCTCGCCGGAGGCCTGTTCGGCACCGTGCGCTTCAGCGAAAAGGGCACCCTCGACTTCTCCGGGCCGGCCGTCGGCGCGCCGAAGACCAAGGGGCTCTGAGGCGGTTCGGCAGGGGAGCGAGAAACCCTATATAATCTGCGGTTTTCGTCCCCCTGCTGAAGAGAGAATGCCGTGAGCACGCTGCCGCCCTGTCCCCAATGCAACTCCGAATACACCTACGAGGATGGTGCGCTGCTGGTCTGCCCGGAGTGCGCCCATGAATGGTCGCCGAACGAGGCCGCTACGGCGTCCGATGATGGCAAGGTGATCAAGGATTCGGTGGGCAACGTTCTCCAGGACGGCGATACCATCACCGTGATCAAGGACCTGAAAGTGAAAGGCTCCTCGCTGGTGGTGAAGGTCGGCACCAAGGTGAAGAACATCCGCCTGGTGGACGGCGACCACGACATCGATTGCAAGATCGACGGCATTGGCGCGATGAAGCTGAAATCGGAATTCGTCAGGAAGGTCTGAGACGACCTTGCCTGAAGAAGCCCGGCCATTGGCCGGGCTTTTCTTTGGAGGGCTGTCTGGGTTCTTCCCCCGGTGGTGGACTCAGACCCGCGCCGTCTTCCCGGCGTAGTCCTCGCCGAGGCGCGGCTTGCGTCGCGCGTTGAGCAGCCCGAGGCAGACGGTGAAGATCGTCAGCAGAGCGGTGGCGAACACCTCGTGACGGTGCTCCGGCATGATCAGCATGATGCTCAGCGCGGCGACGATGAACAGGATCACCGCCCAGGTCAGCCAGGGATATAGCCACATGCGGAACTCGATGGGCTGGCCGCTGGCCTGCAATTGCTTGCGCATGCGCAACTGGGCCACGGCGATCACCAGGTACACCAGTAGCGCCACGGCGCCGGAGCTGGCGAGGAGGAAGGTGAAGACCTTCTCCGGTGCGAAGTAGTTGACGATGGTGGTGAGGAAGCCCACCGCGGTGCTGGCCAGCACCGCCGGGCGTGGTACGTGGGCGGTGTTGGTCAGCTTGAGCACGCTTGGGGCGTCGCCGCGCTTGGCCAGGGAGAAGACCATCCGCGACGAGGTGTAGATCGCCGAGTTCAGGCAACTGGCCACGGCGACCAGTACCACCAGGTCGACGATCAGCTTGGCGTGCGGGATGTCCAGCAGCTCCAGGGCGCGCTGGTAGGAGCCGACCTGGATCAGCAGCGGGTCGTTCCACGGCACGATGGAGATCACGATGAAGATCGACACCAGGTAGAACAGGCCGATCCGCCAGATCACCGAGTTGGTGGCGCGGGTGATCTGCTTCGCCGGGTCCTTGGACTCGGCGGCGGCGATGGTGACGATCTCGGTGCCCATGAAGCTGAACATGGTCGTCAGCAGGGCGCCGAGCACCGCGCCGTAGCCGTTCGGCACGAAGCCGCCGTGGCTCGCCATCAGGCTGGACAGGCCGCTGACCTCACGCTCCGGCAGGCCGCCGACGATGGCCACCGCGCCGAGCACGATGAAGGCGATGATGGCGATCACCTTGAGCAGCGCGAACCAGAACTCGAACTCGCCGTAGCGGGCCACGCTGAAGAGGTTGGTGACGGTGAGCAGGAAGGTCACCGCGAGGGCGAAGATCCAGGTGTCGATGGCCGGGAACCAGGCGTTGAGGATGGCCGCGGCGGCGATCGCTTCGAGTGGGATCACCAGCACCCAGAACCACCAGTAGAGCCAGCCGATGGTGAAACCGGCCCAGCGGCCGATGGAGCGGTCGGCGTAGGTGGAGAAGGAACCGGTATCGGGGGAGGCGACCGCCATTTCGCCGAGCATGCGCATGACCAGCACCACCAGGGTGCCGGCGATCAGGTAGGCGAGCAGGGCGGCCGGGCCGGCGGCGGCGATGGCATGGCCGGAGCCGACGAACAGGCCGGCGCCGATCACCCCGGCGATCGACAGCATGGTGACGTGGCGTTGTTTCAGGCCGGGCGCGAGCGAGGCGTTGCGCTTGTTCGGCAGTTGTGAAGCCAGTACGACTTTGGACATCGTTGAGACCCTTTAATTGTTCTTGGGCAAGGTCTGGGCCGCCTTGTGGGCGACGCCATGGGTGCGGCCGTGGGTGAGGTTTCACGGCGGTGGAACGTTGCGGACTCCTGATTGCGGAAAAAGAAAAAAGGCATGGTCGTTACCGACCATGCCTGTCGTCGTCAGCCTTCAGAGGCTGGGGAAGGCGAATTGCGAGGCCTCGTGGCTGGCCCGCTGCGGCCAGCGCTGGGTGATGGCCTTGCGCCGGGTGTAGAAGCGCACGCCGTCCGGGCCGTAGGCGTGGAGGTCGCCGAACAGCGAGCGCTTCCAGCCGCCGAAGCTGTGGTAGGCCACCGGCACCGGCAGCGGGACGTTGACGCCGACCATGCCGACCTCGATCTCGTCGCAGAACAGGCGTGCGGCCTCGCCGTCGCGGGTGAAGATGCAGGTGCCGTTGCCGTATTCGTGGTCGTTGATCAACTGCATGGCCTCTTCCAGGCTGTTGACGCGAACCACGCACAGCACCGGGCCGAAGATCTCTTCCTTGTAGATGGTCATTTCCGGGGTCACCCGGTCGAACAGGCTGCCGCCGAGGAAGAAGCCGTTCTCGTGGCCGGCGACCTGGTAGCCGCGGCCGTCCACCACCAGCTCCGCGCCCTGGGCCACGCCGCTGTCGATGTAGCCGGTGACCTTGGCCTGCGCGGCGGCAGTGACCAGCGGGCCCATGTCGAGGCCGCAGGAAGTGCCGGCGCCGATCTTCAGCGCCTTGATCTGCGGAACCAGCTTGGCGATCAGCGCGTCGGCCACCTGGTCGCCGACGCATACCGCCACCGAGATCGCCATGCAGCGCTCGCCGCAGGAGCCGTAGGCGGCACCCATCAACGCGCTGACGGCGTTGTCGAGGTCGGCGTCGGGCATCAGCACCGCATGGTTCTTCGCGCCGCCCAGGGCCTGCACGCGCTTGCCGCGCTTGGTGCCCTCGGCATAGATGTATTCGGCGATGGGGGTCGAGCCGACGAAGCTGATGGCCTTCACTTCCGGCGCCTGGAGTAGGCCGTCCACGGCTTCCTTGTCGCCGTGCACCACGTTCAGCACGCCCTTCGGCAGGCCGGCTTCGTGGAACAGCTCGGCGATCAGCAGGGTGGAGCTGGGGTCGCGCTCGGAGGGCTTGAGGATGAAGGTGTTGCCGCAGGCGATGGCCAGCGGGTACATCCACAGCGGCACCATCGCCGGGAAGTTGAACGGGGTGATCCCGGCGACCACGCCGATCGGCTGGAAGTCGCTCCAGGCGTCGATGTTCGGGCCGACGTTGCGGCTGTACTCGCCCTTGAGGATTTCCGGGGCGGCGCAGGCGTACTCGACGTTCTCGATGCCGCGCTTGAGTTCGCCGGCGGCGTCTTCCAGGGTCTTGCCGTGCTCTTCGCTGATCAGCTTGGAAATCCGCGCCTCGTTCTGCTCCAGCAGTTGCTTGAAGCGGTACAGCACCTGTGCACGCTTGGCCGGCGGGGTGTTGCGCCAGGCCGGGAAAGCGGCCTTGGCGGCATCGATGGCTTTCTGCAGGGTCTTGCCGTCGGCCAGCGGGACCTTGTGGATGGCTTCGCCGGTGGAGGGGTTGAAGACGTCGGCGCTGCGGCCGTTGTCGGCGACCATTTCGCCGTTGATCAGGTGGTGGAGGGTGCCCATCTTGTCTTGTTCTCTCTTCGCTAGGGGTGACGAAAGGGCCGTGGCCCTTTCCCTTTACCCGCTCCCTGGGGAGCGGGTGCGGATTACTTGATCTCGGTCTCGACGAAGACCACTTCGTGTGCGCTGGCGTTGATCACGTTGTGCTCGACGCCGGCCTTGCGGAAGTAGGCCTGTCCGGCGACCAGCGGCGCGTGGCGGTCGCCCTCGGGGGTTTCCAGCAGCAGCGTGCCGTCGGTCAGCGGTACCACCACATAGTCGTGGCCGTGGCGGTGGCGCCCGGTTTCCGCGCCGGGGGCGAAGCGCCATTCGGTCACGATCACCTCGGCGTTGTCCACCTGCACGGTGGGTACGGCTTGCGGGCGGCCGCTCATCAGGCGATGCCGTTGAGCGCTTCGCCGACCGCGTCGAACAGGCGGTCCAGCTCTTCCGGCCTGGCGTTGAAGGTCGGGCCGAATTGCAGGGTATCGCCGCCGAAGCGCACGTAGAAACCCTGTTGCCAGAGCTTCATGCCGGCCTCGAACGGACGTACGGTCGGATCGCCGTCGCGCGGGGCGATCTGGATCGCGCCGGCCAGGCCGCAGTTGCGGATGTCGATGACGTTCTTCGCGCCTTGCAGGCCGTGCAGGCCCTTCTCGAAGTGCGGCGCCAGCTCGGCGGACTGCTGCACCAGGTTGTCCCTGGCCAGGATGTCCAGCGCGGCGAGGCCGGCGGCGCAGGCGACCGGGTGCGCGGAGTAGGTGTAGCCGTGGCTGAACTCCACCGCGTGCTCGGGCAGCGCCTGGTTCATGAAGGTGTCGTAGATCTCGCTGCTGGCGATCACCGCGCCCATCGGCACGGCGCCGTTGGTGACCTGCTTGGCGACGTTCATCAGGTCCGGGGTGACGCCGAAGTACTCGGCGCCGCTGTAGGTGCCCAGGCGGCCGAAGGCGGTGATCACCTCGTCGAAGATCAGCAGGATGTTGTGCTGGTCGCAGATCTCGCGCAGGCGCTGCAGGTAGCCGACCGGCGGTACCAGTACGCCGGCGGAGCCGGACATCGGCTCGACGATCACCGCGGCGA
>NZ_KV800281.1:33084-148498 GCF_001810205.1 Pseudomonas sp. HMSC076A11
AGCCGGACATCGGCTCGACGATCACCGCGGCGATGTTCGAGGCGTCGTGCAGTTCGATCAGCTTGAGCAGCTCGTTGGCCAGCTCGACGCCGCCGGTCTGGGCCATCCCGCGAGTGAACGCCATGCCCGGTTGAAGGGTGTGCGGCAGATGGTCGACGTCCATCAGCTGGCCGAACATCTTGCGGTTGCCACCGATCCCGCCGAGGCTGGTGCCGGCGACGTTGACCCCGTGGTAGCCGCGGGCGCGGCCGATCAGCTTGGTCTTCTGCGGCTGGCCTTTCAGGCGCCAGTAGGCGCGGGCCATCTTGATCGAGGTGTCGGCGCACTCGGAGCCGGAACCGGTGAAGAACACGTGGTTCAGTTCGCCTGGCAGCAACCCGGCGATCTTCTCGGCCAACTGGAAGGACAGCGGATGGCCGTACTGGAAGCCCGGCGAGTAGTCGAGGGTGCCGAGCTGGCGAGCCACCGCCTCCTGGATTTCCTTGCGCGAGTGGCCGGCGCCGCAGGTCCACAGGCCGGACAGGCTGTCGTAGACCTTGCGGCCCTTGTCGTCGGTCAGCCAGCTGCCTTCGGCGGCGACGATGATCCGCGGGTCCTTCTGGAAGTTGCGGTTGGCGGAGAAGGGCATCCAGTGGGCGCGCAGGTTGAGTTCGCTGGAAACCGGCGGGGCCACGTTGAGCGGCTGGTTCATCGTTCGATCCTCGGGCTTTCTTGTTGGAAGGTTCCGCGCACGCGGCGGCGGAGCGTTGGATCAAGCTTGGCCCTGACGAAAGGTTAGATAAAGCTTATTCTTCTCACGTTTAGTTTCGACTGGGTAAAACAATAATGGCCAAATCCCGCAACCCGTCGCTCGGCCAGGTCAGCGATTTCGATATCCGCCTGCTGCGCATCTTCAAGACCATCGTCGAGTGCGGCAGTTTCTCCGCCGCGGAGAGCACTCTCGGCCTCAGCCGCTCGGCGATCAGCCTGCACATGGGCGACCTGGAGAAGCGCCTGGGCATGCGCCTGTGCCAGCGCGGCCGCGCCGGCTTCGCCCTGACCGACGAGGGCCGCGAGGTCTATCGCGCGACCCAGACCCTGCTGGCGGCGCTGGAGGGGTTCCGCGCCGAGGTCAACGACCTGCACCAGCACCTGCGCGGCGAACTCAACATCGGCATCATCAACAACCTGGTGACCCTGCCGCAGATGCGCATCACCCACGCTCTCAGCGCGCTCAAGGGGCAGGGACCGCAGGTGCGGATCAACATCGGCATGACCACCCCCAACGAGATCGAACTGGGCGTGCTCGACGGTCACCTGCATGTCGGCGTGGTGCCGTTGATCAGTCCGCTGTCGGGGCTCGAGTACCTGCCGCTGTATGACGAGCACGCGCAGCTCTATTGCAGCCGCGGCCACGCACTGTACGAGCGCGCCGACGGCGATATCGCGGTGGACGAGGTGCTCGCCGCGGACGCCGTGGCGCCCAGCTACCGCCTGCCCGCCGAAGCCCAGGCGCGCCACCAGGAGCTGAACAACAGCGCCAGCGCCTCGGACCGTGAGGGCATGGCATTCCTGATCCTGACCGGCAACTTCATCGGCTACCTGCCGTCGCACTACGCTGCCGACTGGGTCGCCGCCGGGATGCTGCGGCCCCTGCTGCCGGAGCGTTTCCACTATGCCATCGCGCTGACCATCGTGACCCGCAAGGGACGCCGGCCGAACCTGGTGCTGGAGCGCTTCCTGGAGGCGGTGGCGGTGTCGTGAGGGCGCGGATGGAGTAACGCGAGCTTCGGCCGCCCGCCGAACGGCGTCTTTTCTCTACGGCGCGAGGAGGTGGCATGCAGCGACGGGCCGAGCCAACGCGGGAAAGAGACTCTCACCCCTTCACATGGCGCCGCTCCCCCATCACCCAGGTCTCCGCCACCGCGCGGTCGTCGCCCAGGGTGTTCAGCACGAACAGGGTATCGGCCAGGCCGCGCGCATGCTCCATGCGCTGGGCGATCATCGGCGTGGCGGCCAGGTCGAGGGCGACGAAGTCGGCTTCGCGGCCGGGCAGGAAGTTACCGACCAGGCCGTCCAGGTCGAGCGCCCTGGCGCCGCCGAGGGTGGCCAGGTAGAGCGCCTGGAACGGATCGAGGCTGGTGCCGCGCAATTGCTGGATCTTGTAGGCGTCGGCGAGGTTGGCCAGCAGCGACAGGCTGGTGCCGCCGCCGACGTCGCTACCGATGCCGACGCGGATGCCGTATTGCTGGGCGCGGCCAAGGTCGAACAGGCCGGAGCCGATGAACAGGTTGGAACTGGGACAGTGCGCCAGCGCCGCGTTCTTGTGCGCCAGGCAGCGGCATTCGCGTTCGGAGAGATGGATGCCATGGGCGAACACGCTGCGTTCGCCGACCAGGCCGGCGCGATGATAGACGTCCAGGTAGTCCTGCGCCTGGGGAAACAGCTCGCCGACCCAGGCGACTTCCTTGAGGTTCTCCGAAAGATGGGTGTGCAGGTAGACGCCGGGATACTCGTCCAGCAGGCGCGCCGCCGCGGCCAGTTGCTCGGGCGAGGAGGTCGGCGCGAAGCGCGGGGTGACCGCGTATTGCAGGCGCCCGTTGCCGTGCCAGCGCTCGATCAGCGCGCGGCTCTCGGCGTAGCCACTGGCCGCGGTATCGCACAGCGCCGGCGGCGCGTTGCGGTCCATCAGCACCTTGCCGGCGATCATCCGCAGGCGGCGCTTCTGCGCGGCCTGGAAGAATGCCTCGGCGGATACCGCATGGACCGTGCCGAACACCAGCGCGGTAGTGGTGCCGTGGCGCAGCAGTTCGTCGAGGAACAGCTCGGCCTGGGCGGCGGCGTAGCCGGCATCGGCAAAGCGCTGCTCGGCGGGAAAGGTGTGGGTTTCCAGCCAGTCCAGCAGTTGGGTGCCGTAGGAGGCGATCACTCCGAGTTGCGGGTAATGCACATGGCAGTCGACGAAGCCGGGCAGTAGCAGGCGCTGCGGATGCTCCTCCAGCGGCAGGTCGGCGGGCAGTTGCGGCAGCAGGTAGGTTGCGTGATCGAGCGCGCGCACGTGGCCGTGTTCGATCCACAGCAGGCCGTCCTCGAAATACTCCCAGGCCTTGTCGCCGAGTTTCGCCGGGTCGCCGAGGAAATGCAGGATCCGCCCGCGATGGGCCGAACTGCTCATCGCGCTCCCGCCGTGGTCGGAGTGCAGGATAAGTGGGGGGACGAAGTTGCCAGCAGGTACTGCATCGTTCATCTCCTCTGCTGCCGGAATGGCGCTTTCGCCTCTTTAGTCCGGGAAATCGACGGAAATATCCCGTCTTTGGCGCGTGATCTCGCTTCCGCCATTATGCACTGTGCGCATGCTGTGGATAAGTCTGTGTGTAGCGCGTGTGCGGAAAGATTGCACGAGCCATTGCGGGATGTGCCCATCTGGCTTCCGGCAGGCGATCCGCGGAAAGCGTTCCGGCACCTTGAATCCGCCTTGCGAAATGCCCGGTCGGCAACTGGCGCTTCTGTGGGTTTGTCTGTGGAAAAGCTGTTCGCATTCCCCGTTGAAAAAATGCCTTCGGCGGTCGGGGGAAAGGCATTGGACGGAGCCGCAGGATTTCTCCCGGTTGGCGAAAGAGCCAGGGAAAAGGTGCTGTGGAATGCGCCACGACGGTGCATCGCGAAACTGTGGACAGCGGATCCACCCATGGCGCCGCCGAGCATGCTTCCGTCGATCGCCGCGGACTTTCCTGGAAAGCCGGAAAACCCAGTATTCCTGGGCATCATGGCGTCTAAAGGGGAAGTCCTGGAGACATTTTCACGGGCATTCCCGTTCCGCGGGTTTCCTGTGGAAAAGCTGTTGGCAAACTGTGCCGGAAGCGGGCCGCCGGGGCTGCCCCAGGGATTCGGCCGACCCGTGGCTTGGCCGGGAGAGATCGTCCTGCCGTGCTCCTCCGAACGGCTGTCGATATCTTGTGGATAAAGCTGTTGGCAAAGTGTTGGAAAAAATGCCTTGCCAGGTCGCGCCCATGGCCTGCCGGGTTGGCTGTTTTCTGTCCACCGCCGATGTTGCGAAAATCGCCGGGACGATCGGCGCGGGAGGCTTCCCAAGGTCCCGGATGGGCTCCCGACACGCTGTGGATAACTCTGTGAGCAAGGTGGTGATGACTGTTTTGCGACAAATGCTCACGCGGGTGCGCCGCAGGGTTGCCCGCAAATGTGCCGCGGCGTCCCAGGCGTGCCCCGGCTTGGTGCCGCTCGGCGCGGGAGCCTGGTCCGTGGCTCCCGGTGCAAGCCGCGTTCCAGGGCTTTCCTGACCTCCTGGCCAGGTATTTGCACCGGCCGCCGCATCGTCGAGCAACCGATCGGGTCCGCCATGTCCGCACCTTCCTCCTTCGCGCCGCCGCGCCTCGAACTGCGCGGGATCAGCAAGCGTTATCCGGGTTGCCTGGCCAACGACCGCATCGACCTGTGCATCGACGCCGGCGAGATCCACGCCCTGCTCGGTGAGAACGGCGCCGGCAAGAGCACGCTGATGAAGATCATCTACGGCGTGACCCGTCCCGATGCCGGCGAGGTCCGCTGGCAGGGCGAGCCGGTGCAGGTACGCGACCCGGCTCGCGCCCGGGCGCTGGGGATCGGCATGGTGTTCCAGCATTTCTCCCTGTTCGAGACGCTCAGCGTGGCGGAGAACATCGCGCTCGCCCTCGGCGCCGAGGCGGGCAGCCCGCGCCGGTTGGAGGCGCGTATTCGCGAGGTGTCGCAGCGCTACGGCATGCCGCTGGAGCCTCGCCGGCTGGTCCATGGGCTGTCCATCGGCGAGCGCCAGCGGGTGGAGATCGTGCGCTGCCTGATGCAGGACATCCGCCTGCTGATCCTCGACGAGCCGACCTCGGTGCTGACCCCGCGCGAGGCCGAGGATCTCTTCGTCACCCTGCGCCGTCTTGCGGAGGAGGGCTGCAGTGTCCTCTTCATCAGCCACAAGCTGGCCGAGGTCCGTGCGCTCTGCCAGCGCGCCACGGTGCTGCGCGGCGGACGGGTGGCCGGACAGTGCGTGCCGGCGCAATGTTCCGATCTCGAGCTGGCGCGGCTGATGGTGGGCGACGCCGAGGGCCTGGCGGCGGAGTATCCGAAGGTCACCGGCGGCGCGCCTTTCCTCCAGGTGCGCGACCTGCACTGGCGCAACCCGGACCCCTTCGGCGTGTCCTTCGCTGGCCTCGACCTGGAGGTGCGCAGCGGCGAGATCCTCGGTATCGCCGGGGTCGCCGGCAACGGCCAGGACGAGTTGCTTGCCCTGCTCAGCGGCGAAGTGCGCCTGCCGCGCGCCCAGGCCGAGCGCATCCGCCTCGGCGGCTGCGCCGGCGCGCACCTGGCGCCGGATGCGCGGCGCCGCGCCGGCCAGGCCTTCGTGCCCGCCGAGCGGCTGGGGCACGGCGCGGTGCCGGAGATGAGCCTGGCGGACAATGCGCTGCTCACCGCCTTCCAGCAGGGACTGGTTAAGCGCGGGTTGGTCCGGCGGCGCAAGGTGCTGGCGCTGGCCGAGGAGATCATCCGCCGTTTCGCCGTGAAGGCCCCGGGTGCCGGGGCGCCGGCACGCAGCCTTTCCGGCGGCAACCTGCAGAAGTTCATTCTCGGCCGCGAGATCCTCCAGGCCCCGCGCCTGCTGGTGGCGGCGCATCCCACCTGGGGCGTGGACGTCGGCGCGGCGGCGCTGATCCACCGCGCGCTGATCGCCTTGCGCGATGCCGGTACGGCGATCCTGGTGGTCTCCGAGGACCTCGACGAGCTGTTCCTGCTCAGCGACCGCATCGCCGCGCTGTGTTCGGGTCGGCTGTGCCCGGCGGTCGCCACCGCGAGCGCTTCGCCGCAGCAGGTCGGCGGCTGGATGGCCGGTCAATTCGAGGCGCCGGCGGCGGTCGCCGGCGCCGTTGCCCAAGGGAGCCTGTGATGCTGTTGTCCCTGGAACCGCGCGGCCGGCAGTCGCGCTGGATGCTGCTGGCCTCTCCGCTGCTGGCGGGGTTGCTGACCCTGGTCTGCGGCGCGCTGCTGTTCGCCTGTCTCGGCCACGATCCCTGGCAGACCCTGCATACCGTGCTGGTACAGCCGCTCAGCGACCTCTATGGGCTCGGCGAGCTGCTGGTCAAGGCCATGCCGATCCTGCTCTGTGCCCTCGGCCTGGCACTGGCCTACCAGGCGCGCGTGTGGAACATCGGCGCGGAGGGCCAGTTGCTGGTCGGCGCCCTGGCCGGCAGCGCGGTGGCGATCCAGTTGCTCGACTGGCAGAGCCGCTGGGCGCTGGCCTGGGTGCTGCTCGCCGGCACCGCTGCCGGGGCGCTCTGGGCCGGGTTCGCCGCCTGGCTGCGAACGCGCTTCAACGCCAACGAGATCCTGACCACCATCATGCTCAACTACATCGCGCTGAACCTGCTGCTGTACGGCGTGCACGGGCCGTTGAAGGACCCGGATGGCTTCAACTTCCCGCAGTCGGCGCTGTTCGGCGAGGCCAGCCGCCTGCCGGCGCTGTTCGAGGACAGCCGGGTGCACCTTGGCGCATTGTTCGGCCTGCTGGCGCTGGCGGCGGTCTGGGTGCTGGCGCAGCGCAGCTTCCTCGGTTTCCAGGTCCGCGTGCTCGGCCTCGACCGCCGCGCCGCCGGTTTCGTCGGTTTCCGCGAGAAGCGCCTGGTCTGGTTCGTGCTGCTGTTCTCCGGCGCGCTGGCAGGCCTGGCCGGCGTCTGCGAGGTCGCCGGGCCGATCGGCCAACTGGTGCCGCAGGTCTCGCCGGGCTACGGCTATGCGGCGATCACCGTGGCCTTCCTTGGCCGTCTCAATCCGTTCGGCATCCTCTGCGCCAGCCTGCTGATGGCGTTGCTCTACCTCGGCGGCGAGGCCGCGCAGATGAGCCTCAACCTGCCATTGGCGCTGTCCGGGCTGTTCCAGGGGATGATGCTGTTCTTCCTCCTCGCCTGCGACGTGCTGATCCTCTACCGCCCACGTTTGCACGGACGCTGGCGCAAGCGCCCGGCGCTGCGCGACGCCCTGGCCTGACCGAACCGCCGAGGAACCACGATGGATATCGATCTGCTCGACAACCTGCTGTTCGCCATGGTCCGCACCGGTACTCCGCTGCTGCTGGTGGCCCTGGGCGAACTGGTCTGCGAGAGAAGCGGGGTGCTCAACCTGGGCCAGGAGGGGATGATGCTGTTCGGCGCGGTGATCGGCTTCATGGTCGCCTTCTCCAGCGGCAGCCTGTGGCTCGGCGTGCTCCTCGCGGTGCTCGCCGGCATGCTGCTGGCGGCGCTGTTCGCCGGGGTCGCCCTGTACCTGAACGCCAACCAGGTGGCCTGCGGCCTGGCGCTGACCATCTTCGGCGTCGGCCTGTCGTCGTTCGTCGGCGCCGCCTGGGTCGGCAAGCCGCTGCAAGGGTTCGCCCCGCTGGCGCTGCCGGTGCTGGGCGAGTTGCCGCTGCTCGGGCGCATGCTGTTCGCCCAGGACGCGCTGGTCTACCTGAGCCTGGCGCTGTTCGCCGCGGTCGCCTGGATGCTCCTGCGCAGCCGCGCCGGGCTGGTTCTCCAGGCGGTCGGTGAGAACCCTGACGCGGCCAGCGCGATGGGCCTGCCGGTGCTGCGCGTGCGCACCCTGGCGGTGCTCTTCGGCGGCGCCATGGCCGGCCTGGCCGGTGCCTACCTGTCGCTGGCCTACACGCCGATGTGGGCGGAGAACATGACCGCCGGACGCGGCTGGATCGCCCTGGCGCTGGTGGTCTTCGCCAGTTGGCGGGTGTTCCGCGTGCTGCTCGGTGCCTGGTTGTTCGGCCTGGCCAGCATCCTGCACCTGGTGGCCCAGGGGATCGGGCTGTCGATTCCGGCCAACCTGCTGGCGATGCTGCCCTATGCGGCGACCATCCTGGTGCTGGTCCTGCTCTCCCGCGATGCCCTGCGCACCCGGCTGTATGCCCCGGTTTCCCTGGGCCAGCCGTGGAAGGCCGGGCACTGACGAGGGCAGGTTCTTCGATTAGTTGTTTTAACTATTTATATATTCTTCGATAGATTTAGATAATTTCACTGATGGCCTAAATCAATGGGGCATTTTTGCCGAACCCCGTTAAGATTCTCCCAGTCGATTTGAAACACCCCATTCAACTGAGAGAGGAACGACTGATGTCCCTGATCAACACTCAAGTCCAACCGTTCAAGGTCAACGCTTTCCACAACGGCAAGTTCATCGAGGTGACCGAGGAATCCCTGAAGGGCAAGTGGTCGGTCCTGATCTTCATGCCGGCTGCCTTCACCTTCAACTGCCCGACCGAGATCGAAGACGCCGCCAACAACTACGGCGAGTTCCAGAAAGCCGGTGCCGAGGTCTACATCGTGACCACCGACACCCACTTCTCGCACAAGGTCTGGCACGAAACCTCCCCGGCAGTCGGCAAGGCCCAGTTCCCGCTGATCGGCGACCCGACCCACCAACTGACCAACGCCTTCGGCGTGCACATCCCGGAAGAAGGCCTGGCCCTGCGCGGTACCTTCGTGATCAACCCGGAAGGCGTGATCAAGACCGTCGAGATCCACTCCAACGAGATCGCCCGTGACGTCGGCGAGACCGTGCGCAAGCTGAAGGCCGCCCAGTACACCGCCGCCCACCCGGGCGAAGTCTGCCCGGCCAAGTGGAAGGAAGGCGAGAAGACCCTCGCTCCGTCCCTGGACCTGGTCGGCAAGATCTAAGACCGCGCCGGCGGCATTCGCCGCCAGCCTCTCCGGCGGACGATCCCTCGCGGATCGTCCGCCCTTCACCCAGCCAACGCGCCGTGCAGGGCGGATGTCCCATCCGCCGGGGATACGTTTGCCCGAATTTCGAGGAGCTGAACCATGTTGGACGCCAATCTTAAAACCCAGTTGAAGGCCTACCTGGAAAAGGTCAGCCAGCCGTTCGAGATCGTCGCGTCCCTCGATGACAGCGACAAATCCCGCGAGCTGCTGGGCCTGCTGCAAGACATCGTCGGCCTGACCGACAAGATCACCCTGAAGACCGACGGCAGCGATGCGCGCAAACCGTCGTTCTCGTTGAACCGCCCCGGTGCGGACATCGGCCTGCGCTTCGCCGGTATCCCCATGGGCCACGAATTCACCTCGCTGGTGCTGGCCCTGCTGCAGGTAGGCGGCCACCCCTCCAAGCTCGACGCGGACGTGATCGAGCAGGTCAAGGGCATCGAGGGCACCTTCGAGTTCGAAACCTACTTCTCGCTGTCCTGCCAGAACTGCCCGGACGTGGTCCAGGCGCTGAACCTGATGGCCGTGCTCAACCCGAACATCCGTCACGTCGCCATCGACGGCGCGCTGTTCCAGGATGAGGTCGAGGCGCGCCAGATCATGTCGGTGCCGAGCATCTACCTCAACGGCGAAGTCTTCGGCCAGGGCCGCATGGGCGTGGAAGAGATCCTCGCCAAGATCGACACCGGCGCCGCCGCCCGCGACGCCGAGAAGCTGACCGCCCGCGACGCCTTCGACGTGCTGGTGGTCGGCGGTGGCCCGGCCGGAGCCGCGGCGGCGATCTACGCCGCGCGCAAGGGCATTCGCACCGGCGTCGCCGCCGAGCGCTTCGGCGGCCAGGTGCTGGACACCATGGCCATCGAGAACTTCATCTCGGTGCAGGAGACCGAAGGGCCGAAGCTGGCACGGGCGCTGGAAGAGCACGTGCGTCACTACGAGGTCGACATCATGAACCTGCAGCGCGCCAGCAAGCTGGTTCCGGCGAAGAACGCCGGCGAGTTGCACGAGGTGCGGTTCGAGAGCGGCGGCAGCCTCAAGGCCAAGACCCTGATCCTCGCCACCGGCGCTCGCTGGCGCGAAATGGGCGTGCCCGGCGAGCAGGAATACAAGGCCAAGGGCGTGTGCTTCTGCCCGCACTGCGATGGCCCGCTGTTCAAGGGCAAGCGCGTGGCGGTGATCGGCGGCGGCAACTCTGGCGTCGAGGCGGCCATCGACCTGGCCGGCATCGTCGCCCACGTGACCCTGCTGGAATTCGACAGCAAGTTGCGCGCCGACGCCGTGCTGCAACGCAAGCTCTACAGCCTGCCGAACGTCGAGGTGATCACCAGTGCCCTGACCAGCGAAGTGAAGGGCGACGGCCAGAAGGTCACCGGCCTGGTGTACAAGGACCGCAACTCCGAGGAGTTCAAGTCGATCGAGCTGGAAGGTATCTTCGTGCAGATCGGCCTGCTGCCCAACACCGAGTGGCTCAAGGGCAGCGTCGAGCTGTCGCCGCGCGGCGAGATCATCGTCGACGCCCGTGGCGAGACCTCGCTGCCCGGCATCTTCGCCGCCGGCGACGTGACCACGGTGCCGTACAAGCAGATCGTGATCGCCGTGGGCGAGGGCGCCAAGGCTTCGCTGAGCGCCTTCGACCACCTGATCCGGACCTCCGCGCCGGAGTGACCCGGCCAGCGACCGTCGAACCAGGGACGCCCGGAGCGCGAAAGCGCCCCGGGCGTTTTCGTTGGCGCGACCGCCCGCCTCAGGCCGGGATATCCAGGTTCGCGTGGCCCGGCGCGGCGGCCGCCTCGGCGTAGACCTTCTCGTCGTCCTCGATCACCCGCGAGGCCGGCCCCACCAGCAACGGGTCGGGCTCATGGGCGATGCGCCGGTCCTTGTCCGGGTAGTCCAGCGAGTGCAGGAAGTGGCGGATGCAGTTGAGTCGCGCGCGCTTCTTGTCGTCGGACTTGATGACCGTCCACGGCGCGTCGGCGGTGTCGGTATGGAAGAACATCGCCTGCTTGGCGGCGGTGTAGTCGTCCCACTTGTCCAGAGACTTGATGTCGATGGGCGACAGCTTCCAGTGCTTGAGCGGATCGTCGCGGCGCGAGATGAAGCGCCGCAGTTGTTCCTCGCGGCTCACCGAGAACCAGTACTTGAACAGCAGGATGCCGCTGTTGGTGAGCATGCGCTCCAGCTCCGGCGCCTGGCGCATGAACTCCAGGTATTGCAGCGGCGAACAGAAGCCCATGACCCGCTCGACGCCGGCGCGGTTGTACCAGGAGCGGTCGAAGAAGACCATCTCGCCGGCGGTGGGCAGATGTTGGATGTAGCGCTGGAAATACCACTGGCCCTGCTCCTGGGAGGACGGTTTCTCCAAGGCTACGATCCGCGCGCCGCGCGGGTTCAGGTGTTCCATGAAGCGCTTGATGGTGCCGCCCTTGCCGGCGGCGTCGCGGCCTTCGAACAGGACCACCACGCGCTGGCCGGTCTCCTTCACCCAGCTCTGCACCTTGAGCAGTTCGATCTGCAGGTCGTGCTTGGCCTTCTCGTACTCGTTGCGGCGCATCCGCGTGTGATAGGGATAGTTCGCCGGCAGGCTCGCCGAGGTGCTGTCCTCGCTGCTGCCGTGGGGCGCACTGGCGACCTGCAGGGCCACCGGCTTCTGGCTGATTGCCTGGATCTCCTCGCGGGCCTTCTGCGCCGGGCTGGCCACTCGCGGGCGGCGGGTCGCCGGCTTGCGCGGGGCGCGGCGGGCGGCTGGCCGGGCCGGCTTGGCCGGCTGCGCGGCGGGTTGCTCGGGGGAGGGGGGACTGACAGTGGGTTCTTCGCTCATGCGGGACTCCTTCCGTTCTACGTTTTCAGCTATGCAGTCCCCCACTCTATGCCCCTGCCGGGAGGCGTCCGTTGACCCCCATCAAACCGCGCCCGGCCGCCACCGGGAGGAAAGCCTTACACCTCTCCAGAAATCCCTTGTAGGATATCGCCACGCGCGTGGCGCCCCGTCGTCGCCCCGCGGACCTGGATCAGCAGACAGGGTGAACACTGAGCTGGCTCTCATCAACCGAGGGCCGGCAGCGTTCGCGCCGGCCCGCCGATCCGACGAAGGTCCGCACATGTCCCGCACCTGGATTCGCAATCCCCTCGCCATCTTCACCGCCAACGGTCTCGACGCCGCCGGCGGCCTGGTCGTCGAAGACGGCCGCATCGTCGAGCTGCTCGGCGCCGGCCAGCAGCCCGCACAACCTTGCGCCAGCCAGTTCGACGCCAGCCGGCACGTGGTGTTGCCGGGGCTGGTCAACACCCATCACCACTTCTACCAGACCCTCACCCGCGCCTGGGCGCCGGTGGTCAACCAGCCGCTGTTCCCCTGGCTGAAGACCCTCTACCCGGTCTGGGCGCGGCTGACCCCGGAGAAACTCGAACTGGCCACCAAGGTGGCGCTGGCCGAGCTGCTGTTGTCCGGCTGTACCACTGCCGCCGACCACCACTACCTGTTTCCCGGCGGCCTCGAACAGGCCATCGACGTGCAGGCCGGGGTGGTCGAGGAACTGGGCATGCGCGCCATGCTCACCCGCGGCTCGATGAGCCTCGGCGAGAAGGACGGCGGCTTGCCGCCGCAGCAGACGGTGCAGGAGGCCGAGACCATCCTCGCCGACAGCGAGCGACTGATCGCCCGCTACCACCAGCGCGGAGATGGTGCCCGGGTGCAGATCGCCCTGGCGCCCTGCTCGCCGTTCTCGGTGACTCCGGAGATCATGCGCGCCAGCGCCGAACTGGCGGCGCGCCACGACGTACGCCTGCACACCCACCTGGCGGAGACCCTCGACGAGGAAGACTTCTGCCTGCAGCGCTTCGGCCTGCGCACCGTGGACTACCTGGACAGCGTCGGCTGGCTCGGCCCGCGCACCTGGCTGGCCCACGGCATCCACTTCAATGCCGAGGAGATCCGTCGTCTCGGCGAGGCCGGCACCGGTATCTGCCACTGCCCGAGTTCGAACATGCGCCTGGCCTCGGGCATCTGCCCGACCGTGGAGCTGGAGGCGGCCGGCGCGCCGATCGGCCTGGGGGTCGATGGCTCGGCTTCCAACGACGCCTCGAACATGATCCTCGAGGCGCGCCAGGCCCTGTACCTGCAACGCCTGCGCTACGGCGCCGAGCGGATCACCCCGGAACTCGCCCTGGGCTGGGCCACCCGTGGCTCGGCACGCCTGCTCGGACGCAGCGACATCGGCGAGCTGGCCCCCGGCAAGCAGGCCGACCTGGCCTTGTTCAAGCTCGACGAGCTGCGCTTCTCGGGGAGCCACGACCCGCTCTCGGCGCTGCTGCTGTGCGCTGCCGACCGTGCCGACCGGGTAATGGTCGGCGGCGCCTGGCGAGTGGTCGACGGTGCCGTGGAAGGGCTCGACCTGGCCGCCCTGATAGCCCGCCACCGCGAGGCGGCGAGCGCCCTGATCGCCGGGTGAGGCGGGCGCCGACGGAGGAGGCGCCAGGCTTCCTCTGTCGGTTCGCATAGGTCGGCGCCTGGCCTGCAACCGGCTAGACTTCGGCATCCCCCACCAGGAGCCGACCATGTCCCGCGCCGCCCGCCCCCGCAATCGCTTTTGCAGCCTTCTGCTAGGACTCTCCCTGCTGATGCCCGCCAGCCTTCCTCTGTCCGCTGCCGAAACGGCGGCGGCGCAATCGCCGCGGACCCTGATCATCGACACCGACCCGGGCGCCGACGACGTGATCGCCCTGCTGTTCGCCATGGCCTCGCCGAAGGAGCTGAAGATCCAGGCGCTGACCACCGTCGCCGGCAACGTGCCGCTGGAAAAGACCGCGCGCAACGCCCGGCTGGCCCGCGAGTGGGGCAAGCGCCCGGATATCCCGGTCTACGCCGGCGCCCCGCGGCCGCTGCTGCGCACGCCGATCTACGCCGCCGACGTACACGGCAGCGAAGGCATCACCGGCGTCGAGGTGCATGAGCCGAAGCAGCCGCTGGCCGAAGGCAACGCGGTGGACTACCTGATCCGTACCCTGCGCGCGGCGCCGGAGAAGAGCGTGACCCTGGCCATGCTCGGCCCGGAGACCAACCTCGCGCTGGCCCTGACCCAGGCCCCGGACATCGTCAAGGGCATCCGCGAGATCGTGATCATGGGCGGCGCCCACTTCAACGGCGGCAACATCACCCCGGCCGCCGAATTCAATATCTTCGCCGACCCCCACGCGGCGGAAATCGTGCTCAAGAGCGGGGCGCCGATCACCATGCTGCCGCTCGACGTGACCCACAAGATCCTCACCAGCCCCGAGCGCATCGCCAAGCTGCGTAACCTCGGCAACCGAGCCGGCAAGACCGTCGCCGACATCCTCGACGCCTACGTCCAGTACGACATCAAGTACTACGGCCTGAAGGGCGGCCCGGTGCACGACGCCACGGTGGTCGCCTACCTGCTCAAGCCCTCGCTGTTCAAGGGCAAGCGGATCAACGTGCAGGTCGACAGCCGCGAGGGCATCACCTTCGGCCAGACCGTGGCCGACTGGTACGGCGGCCTCAAGCAGCCGGCCAACGTCGAGTGGATCAACGAGGGCGATGCCCAGGGGTTCTTCGACCTGCTCGCCGAGCGTATCGCCCGCCTGCCCTGAGCGGGCTTCCCGCGGCGCCCGGCGTGGGCGCCGCGCTCAGAACGCGTAGCCGACGTTGAAGTAGTGGCCGATCCCGCTGGAGTCGGTGCGGCGTCCGTCCAGTTGCTCGCCGTCGCGCCACTGGGTCATGTTGCGGTAGACCTTGGCGCCGTAGCCGAACTTCCAGTGTTCGGTGTGATACCAGAGCCCGAGGTAGGCCTGGAAGCCGTTATCGGTACGGTATTCGCGCTCGAAGGCATCGTCCTTGTCGGGCAGCTTCGAGCCGAACTCGTAGTCGAAGAAGCCCTGGAAGGCGATGAAGCGCTTGCCGCCGAACTGCGCCAGCGGCTTGAACCAGTTCATGTGGGCGACGTAGCCGTCCCAGGCGTTCTCGTTGGACGCGCCGTAGTTCTTGTCGATGTAGCGCGCGTAGAGATTCAGCCCCACCGTACCCAGCCAGGGCAGCTCGGTGTTGGTGCCGATGCCCGACCACAGCACGTTCAGCCCCGGTCCCTGGCGCGCGTCGGCGTAGTAGTAGTCGAAGGCGACGAACCATTCGCGGATCGGGCCGATGGAGAAGTCGCGGCCGAGCAGGCGGTCGATGGAGAGACGTGGCTCGATGTCGACGAACCAGTTCTCGCCGTCGGGTACGTCCGAGCTGGCGTCGTCGAAGAGGTTCTTGTAGTCGATGTAGCCGTACAGGTCGAGCACCCCCTTGCGGCCGCCGAACTCCCATTCCAGGTAGCTGTCGTCGGTCAGGTAGGGGCCGCCGCGCTGGTTGAACGCGCGGTAGACGTGCAGGTTGTTCCAGAGCCCTTCGCGGGCGGCGTTCTCGTCGTTGTTTTCGGCGTCGAAGGCGGCGGCCGCGCACAGCGGGGCGGCACAGCACAGCAGGGCTTTGCGCATGGGAAGTCCTTGCCTGGAGTGGGACGGGTCGGACTCAGCCGCGGGATTGCCCGGCGAGTTGCCGGAGAGCCTGCTCGGCGTCGCCGACGACGATCCTGCCGGGCACCGCCAGCATCAGGTTGAGCGGCAGGCCGAACTCTTCCAGGGCCATGCCGTCGCGGTCGCGGGTCGGATCCTCGCCGACCAGCTCCGGGGCGTGCCGGCGGATCCGCTCGGCGTAGCTGCCGGCGTCGTCGACGTAGCCATAGACCGGCTTGCCGAGAGCGGTGGCGTAGCCGACCTCGAAGGCGGTGCCGCTGTCCGGCTCGGCGCCGCGGAAGAAGTTCAGGTTGGCCAGCACCGCGTCGGCGCGTTCGATCAGGCCGATGTTGGCGCGGTAGATCCAGGCCGCCTGTTCGCGCGGCTCGGCGAGCTGTTTCGGCAGCGCGTTGTCCAGCGGGTATAGGCCTTCGAAGCCGTAGCGTGCGCACAGTGCCTTGAGCGCTTCGCCGTGGGCGACGGCGTCGGCGCGGAACACGTCGGGACCGGCCAGATAGAGTTTCCGCGGTCTGGCCGCGGCGCGTACGCCCGGCAGGCTGCCGAGCAGGGCGCCGGCGGGCAGCAGCAGGGCCGCCAGGCGCAAGAAGGTACGACGGCTGCTGGAACCGTTGGATCGGCTCATCGGATGCTCCCCCCAGGATGCCGGACGCCCCGCGCGGGGGCCGTTGTTGTCCGGGGATTATGGGCAGCAAGCGACATGCCAGGCGGCGCCTACCTGGCAGCAGATAGGCGGCGGCTCGGGTGCTTCTTCCGGCGCTCGGCGCGGGCGCTTCAGGCGTTCCCGCCGAGTTCCTCGGCGAGGCGTCGCAGGGCCTCGCGCGGACCGCCGGCGACCAGCCGCGAAGGCACCGCCAGCATCAGGTTCAATGGCAGGCCGAAACCCTCCAGTTGCCAACCGTCGCGGTCCTCGCCGGGGCGCTCGCCGAGCCATTCCGGGGCCAGCCGGGCGAGGCGCTCGGCGTAGGCGCCGGCATCGCTGAGGTAGGCATATACCGGCTTGCCCAGGGCCAGGGCGTAGCCCACTTCGAAGGCGGTGCCGCTGTCCGGCTCGCTGCCGCGGAACGGTTCGAGGTTGGCCAGCACGCAGTCGGCGCGCTCGATCAGGCCGACATTGGCGCGGTAGATCCAGGCGGCCTGTGCGGCCGGCTCGCGGATGTCGGCGGGCAGGGCGTGGTCGAGCGGGTAGAGGCCGAGGAAACCGAACTCGGCGCAGAGCGCCTTGAGCATTTCGCCGTGGGCCTCGGCGTCGGGGCGGAAGACGTCCGGCCCGGCCAGGTAGATCGCGGTCATCGCGTGCGTGCCTTGTTACGGAAAGCCAGCGCCCATGGTAGGCCATCGTGGCGGCGCCGGCATGCACCAAGCGATGGCGCGCTGCACCGTCCTGCAGCCGCGCCGGCATGGCGCGGCACGCAGAAGCGCGGGCTTGAGCGGAGTTGTCCGGGTGGTCAGGTAATTGCATCGGCGGGCGGGCTGAACGCGAAGCCACGCCCGATGGCCAACCCTGCACTCACCGGAGCACGCCCATCCATGAAACACCGTCGCACGCAATCCCGCATGTCCGTCCTGCGCCGCCTTGCCGTCGTCCTCGGCCTCGGCGCCTGCGCTCTCGCCGCCGAGGCCGCCGATCCACTGAAGATCGGCTTCGTCTATGTCGGCCCGGTCGGCGACCACGGCTGGACCTACCAGCACGAGCTGGGCCGCCGCGAACTGGTGGAGCACTTCGGCGACAAGGTGAAGACCAGCTTCGTCGAGAACGTCGCCGAGGGCGCCGACGCCGAGCGGGTCATCCGCAACCTGGCGAAAGACGGCTACGGCCTGGTCTTCACCACCTCCTTCGGCTACATGAACCCCACCGCCAAGGTGGCCCGGCAGTTTCCCAAGGTGACCTTCGAGCACGCCACCGGCTACAAGCGCGACAGGAACCTCGGCACCTACCTGTCGCGCTCCTACGAGGGACGCTACGTGGGCGGCTTCCTCGCGGCGAAGATGACCCGCAGCCACAAGATCGGCTACATCGCCTCGTTTCCGATTCCCGAGGTGATCCGCGACATCAACGCGATCCAACTGGCGCTGGACAAATACGACCCGCAGGCCGAACTCAAGGTGATGTGGGTGAGCACCTGGTTCGATCCGGGCAAGGAAGCCGACGCGGCCAACGCGCTGATCGACCAGGGCGTCGACGTGGTGTTCCAGCACACCGATAGCCCGGCGCCGATCCAGGCCGCCGAGCGTCGCGGGGTGTACGCCGTGGGCTACGCCTCGGACATGCAGCACTTCGGTCCGAAGACCGTGCTCACCTCGATCGTCAACGACTGGGGCCCGCACTATATCCGCTCGGCCCAGGCGGTGATGGACGGCACCTGGAAATCCGAGGACTTCTGGGGCGGCCTGGCCGAGAGTACGGTGGTCCTGCCGCTGAACCAGGAGGTGCTGCCGGCGCCGGTGCGGGAAGAGGCGGGCAGGCTGATCGAGTCGATCCGCAGCGGAGCCTTCCACCCCTTCACCGGGCCGATCCGCGACCAGTCCGGCAAGGAGCGTTTCGCCGCCGGCGTCAGCGCGACCAATGCCGACCTGGCGTCGATGAACTATTACGTGGAAGGCATCAAGGCCGACCTGCCGAAGTGAGCCCTGGCCTTGTATGGAAAAAGTCGCCGAGCGCAGGCACTTTCCGTACAGGGCCCATCGAGGAGAGCGCGATTGGACCGTCTACCCATCATCGACATCGCCCCGCTCTACGGTGCCGACCGTGGCGCCTGGAACGACGTGGCGCGGCGGATCGACCAGGCCTGCCGCGAGTGGGGCTTCTTCTACATCGCCGGACACCCGTTGCCGGCCGCGCGCTTCGAAGCCCTGCTGGCGGCGGCGCGGGAGTTCTTCGCGCTGCCCGTCGAAGAGAAGCTGAAGATCGATATCACCCGTAGCCGCAATCATCGCGGCTATGGCGCGATCGCCACCGAGCAGCTCGACCCGGCGTTGCCCAGCGACTTCAAGGAGACCTTCGACATGGCCCTGCACCTGCCGGCGGAGCATCCCGACGTGCGCGCCGGCAAGTCCTTCTACGGGCCCAACCGACACCCCGACCTGCCCGGCTGGGAGGCCCTGCTGGAAGGACACTATGCCGACATGCTGGCGCTGGCCCGTACCGTGCTGCGCGCCCTGGCCATCGCCCTGGGGATCGAGGAGGACTTATTCGATCGCCGCTTCGAGCAGCCGGTCAGCGTGTTCCGCCTGATCCACTATCCGCCGGCCTCGGCCCGGCAGAGCGCCGACCAGCCCGGCGCCGGCGCGCACACCGACTACGGCTGCGTGACCCTGCTCTACCAGGACGCCGCCGGTGGCCTGCAAGTGCAGAACCGCCAGGGCGAATGGATCGACGCGCCGCCCATCGACGGCACCTTCGTGGTCAACATCGGCGACATGATGGCGCGCTGGAGCAACGACCGTTACCGCTCGACCCCGCACCGGGTGATCAGCCCGCGCGGGGTGCACCGCTACTCCATGCCGTTCTTCGCCGAACCGCACATGGACACCGAGATCCGCTGCCTGCCGGGCTGCTTCGACGCGGACAACCCGCCGAAGTATCCGCCGACCACCTGTGGCGATTGGCTGACCTCGCGCTTCGCGCAGACCTATGCCTATCGGCGCGGCGAAACGGCCTGAGCCGCCCGTCGCGCGCGGGAGCGGCTCGTGGGTTTGCCGCGGGCCTGACTCCCGGGACAGGTTAAACTTGCCGGCCAAGACCAGCCTGATCGAGAACCCACCCCATGTACGAATGGCTCAACGCCTTGCCCAAGGCCGAACTGCACCTGCACCTGGAAGGTACCCTGGAGCCGGAGCTGCTGTTCGCCCTCGCCGAGCGCAACCGCATCGCCCTGCCCTGGAACGACGTCGAGACCCTGCGCAAGGCCTACGCCTTCAACAACCTGCAGGAATTCCTCGACCTCTACTACGCCGGCGCCGACGTGCTGCGCACCGAGCAGGACTTCTACGACCTGACCTGGGCCTACCTGCAGAAGTGCAAGGCGCAGAACGTCGTCCACGTCGAGCCGTTCTTCGACCCGCAGACCCACACCGATCGCGGCATTCCCTTCGAGGTGGTGCTCGCCGGCATCCGCGCCGCGCTACGGGACGGCGAGAAGCTGCTGGGCATCCGCCATGGGCTGATCCTCAGCTTCCTCCGCCACCTCAGCGAGGAACAGGCGCAGAAAACCCTCGACCAGGCGCTGCCGTTCCGCGACGCCTTCATCGCCGTCGGCCTCGACAGCTCGGAAGTAGGGCATCCGCCGAGCAAGTTCCAGCGGGTCTTCGACCGGGCCCGCAGCGAAGGCTTCCTCACCGTCGCCCATGCCGGCGAGGAGGGGCCGCCCGAGTACATATGGGAAGCCCTCGACCTGCTCAAGGTCGAGCGCATCGACCACGGCGTACGCGCCTTCGAGGACGAGCGGCTGATGCGGCGGCTGATCGACGAACAGATCCCGCTGACCGTCTGCCCGCTGTCCAACACCAAGCTCTGCGTGTTCGACGACATGAGCCAGCACACCATCCTCGACATGCTCGAACGCGGCGTGAAGGTGACGGTGAACTCCGATGACCCGGCCTACTTCGGCGGCTATGTCACCGAGAACTTCCATGCCTTGCAGCAGAGCCTGGGAATGACCGAGGAGCAGGCCAGGCGCCTGGCGCAGAACAGCCTGGATGCGCGCCTGGTGAAGTGAGGGGCGGCGTGCCGGGTAGCCCGGCGCGCGACCCGCAAGGCGTTTCGTCGTCGCCGGCTTCTCGGTATTGATGATAAGCATTATCATTTGCGGGCCTGCTCAGCATTCCCATGGCGCCGCCCCGGCGCCGGCTTTCGTGCAGCCGTCCTCACCGATGCCCGACCGCGACCTACCTCCCGGCCCGCGCCCGGATGCCTTGCCGGCAGACGGCGAGGCGGCGCGCCGCGCGGATCTCCTCAAGGCCTTCCTGGCCCAGCGCCAGCGCATGGAAAGCCTGGTCAGCCGCTGGGTCGGCTGCCGGGCGACCGCCGCCGACCTGGTCCAGGAGCTGTTCCTGCGCTTCTGGCGGCGCCCGGCCGCCCCGGTGGAGGAGCTTGGCAGCTACCTCCTGCGCAGCGCGCGCAACCTGGCCATCGACCACTTGCGTGGCGAAGGATCGCGGCAACGGCAACTGGACGATTGGCTGCCGGAGCAGCGCCAGGGCGAGCCGGTCGGTCCCGAGCAGGCGCTCGAGGCCGGCGACCAGTGGCGCCGGGTCGAGGCCGCCTTGCGCGGCCTGCCCGAGCGGACCCGGCGGATTTTCCTGCTCAATCGCATCCACGGCCGCACCTACGCGGAGATCGCCCAGGCCATGCAGCTTTCCCAAAGCGCCGTGGAAAAACATATGATGCGCGCCCTCGACGCCTGCAAGGCGAGCCTGGCCGGCCCGGCCGGCGAGCAGGCAAGGAGCGCCCAGCCATGACCCGACCCGATAGCGACGCCGCGCCCTACGAGCCCGTCCTCGAGCAGACCGCACAGGCCTGGCTGGTGCGCCTGCGCGGTACGCCGGATGCGGCGACCCGGCGGGCCTTCGAGGACTGGCTGGCGCAGCGGCCGGCGCATGCCGAGGCCTATGCCCGCGCCGAGGCGCTCTGGCGCCTGACGGAAATACCGGCGAGCCGCCTGGCCATCGAAGAGGCCGATGCCCTGGAAGCCTACCTGCGGCCGCGCCGAGCGTCGCGCAACCCGCGGCGCTGGGCCTACCCGCTGGCCAGCGTCGCCTGCCTGCTGGCGATGCTCTGGCTGGGCGGCTGGTGGCAGCCCGGCGACTGGCTGCAGGACTGGCGTGCCGACTATGTCGCCGCGCCGGGACAGGTCGCCGAATGGAAGCTGGCCGATGGCTCCTACCTGAGCCTGGACGCCGGCAGCGCGGTGCGCGTGCGTATCGACGGCGGCCAGCGGCGGGTCGAACTGCTGCGCGGCGCCGCCGCGTTGCGGGTGAAGCGCGACGCGCTGCCATTCGTGGTCGAGGCCGGCGAAGGTCGGGCGCGGGTACTGGGCACCGAGTTCGAGGTCCGTCGCGGCGCCGGGGCGACCCGCGTCACCGTGTTGCAAGGGCGGGTCGCGGTGAGCGTCGGCACCGGTGCGGGCGCCGCCGAGGAAGTGCTGGGCGCCGGCCAGCAGGTCGGCTTCGCCGACGGCAAGCTGGGCCGGCCCGTGGCCATCGACGCCGCCGCCGCGCTGGCCTGGCGCCAGGGTTGGCTGAGCTTCTACCGGCGGCCGCTGGCGGAAGTGCTCGACGAACTCGCTCGCTACTACCCCGGACGCATTCTCCTGCTCGACGACGCGCTCGGTCGCCAGCCGGTCAGCGGCAGCTTCCGCAGCGATGATCCCGAAGCCGCGCTGAAGTCGCTGCAGGCGGTGCTCGGCTATCGCCAGCAGATCCTGTTCGGACGCCTGGTGGTGATTCGCTGACGGTGGCCCTGGTCCGTTTGGCCGCAGGAATCTTTCCCGGCGAAGAATTTTTTTGCCCTGCGGGGTGAGGTAAATCCGGCGCCGCTTCGTGTAGTGCTCATGACCGCGATTGATTCGCATTAGAAAAGCGACCGACACGAGCAACCCATGACCCTGTTCCCGCGCTTCGCCCTGCGTACTCTCCCCGCCCTGTTCCTCAGCCTCGGCTGTCTCGCCGCCACCGTGCAGGCCGCCGAGGCGGTTCGCTACCGCTTCAGCCAGGCTGCCGCGCCGCTGGCCCAGGCGCTCAACGCGTTCAGCCGGGCCAGCGGGCAGACGCTGCTCTACACCGCCGAGCTGCCGCCGCAGGCGACCGCTCCGGCATTGCACGGTTCGCTGGTCGCGGAGGAGGCGCTGCAACGCCTGCTGCAGGGCAGCGGCCTGCGCGCGCGGCGGATCGACGAGCGCACCCTGACCCTGGAACCGATCCCCGCCAGCGGCGCGCTCGACCTCGATGCCACGACGGTCTCCGCCGCCGCCCCGGCGCAGGGCTACCGGCCGGCGGCCAACGCCTCGATCAGCCGCGGCGATGCGCCGCTACTGGAAATCCCCCAGGCGATCAGCGTGGTCCCGGCACAGGCGCTGCAGGACCAGCGCCCGCGCAACCTTGACGACGCGCTGGGCAACATCAGCGGCATCACCCAGGCCAACACCCTCGGCGGTACCCAGGACGCGGTGATGAAGCGCGGCTTCGGCGACAACCGCGACGGCTCGATCATGCGCGACGGCATGCCCTCGGTGCAGGGCCGCAATTTCACCGCCACCGCCGACCACGTCGAGGTGCTGAAGGGGCCAGCATCCCTGCTCTATGGCATCCAGGATCCGGGCGGGGTGGTCAACGTGGTGAGCAAGAAGCCACAACTGCAACAAGCCAACGCCCTGACCCTGCGTGGCTCGGCCTACGCCCACGGGCGCAACGGCAGCGGCGGCCAGCTCGACTCCACCGGCCCGCTGGGCGACAGCGGACTGGCCTACCGGATGATCCTCGATCATGAGGACGAGGATTACTGGCGCGACTTCGGCAAGAGTCGCGAGACGCTGGTGGCGCCCTCGCTGGCCTGGTACGGCGAGGACACGACGGTCAACCTGAGCTACGAGCACCGCGAGTTCACCACGCCGTTCGACCGTGGCACGGCCATCGACCCGCGTACCAACCGCCCGCTGGACATCCCGCGCAGCCGGCGCCTGGACGAGCCCTTCAACATCACCGAGGGCCGTTCCGAGCTGACCCGCCTGGATCTCGAACGGCAGCTCGACGACACCTGGAAGGCCCACTTCGGCTACGGCTACAGTCGCGAGACCTACGACGACAACCAGGCCCGGGTGATGGCCGTGAATGCCGACGGCACCCTGACCCGGCGCATGGACGGCACCCACGGCGCGGTCAGCAGCGACAGCTTCGCCACCCTCGGCCTGAGCGGAACGCTGCAACTGGCCGGGATGCAACATGACCTGCAATTCGGCATGGACCACGAGAAGCGCAAGATCTTCCGCGCCGACCTGCTGCGCGACAGCAAGACCAGCCGCTTCGACTACCTCGACCCGGTCTATGGCCAGGTGGTGCCGTCGACCCGGGTGGTCGCCGGCGACAGCGACCAGACCGACAAGCTGCGCAGCGACTCGCTGTACTTCCAGGACTCGATCCACCTGGACGAACGCTGGATCCTGGTCGGCGGCGCGCGCTACCAGATCTACGACCAGCTCGCCGGGCGCGGCCGGCCGTTCAACGCCAACACCGATATCAACGGGCAGAAATGGGTGCCGCGCGGCGGCCTGGTCTACCGCCTGAGCGACGAGGTTTCGCTGTACGGCAGCTACACGCGCTCGTTCAAGCCGAACTCGACCATCGCCCCGCTGAGCACCGGCGAGACCATCGATTCGGCGATCCTGCCGGAGGAGGCGACCTCCTGGGAGCTGGGCGCCAAGCTGGATGTGCCGGGGCGTCTCAGCGGCACCCTGGCGCTGTTCGACATTCGCAAGAAGAACGTGCTGGTCAACGAACTCGACGGTGCCGGCAACAGCAGCGTGCGCGCCGCCGGCCGGGTCCGCTCGCGCGGCCTGGAGCTGGACCTCACCGGCCAGCTCAGCGAACGCTGGAGCCTGATCGGCAGCTACGCCTGGCTCGCCGCGGAAGTCACCGAGGACCCGACCCTGGAGGGCAAGCGCCTGCAGAACGTGGCGCGCAACACCGCGTCGCTGTCGGCGGTCTACGAACTCGGCCAGCTCTTCGGCGGCGACCGCCTGCGCCTGGGCGGCGGCGCGCGCTACGTCGGCAAGCGCCCGGGCGACCCGGCCAATTCCTTCGACCTGCCGTCCTACACCGTGGCCGATGCCTTTGCCAGCTACGACACCCGCTTTGGCGGACACGGCGTGAAGTTCCAGCTCAACGTGAAGAACCTGTTCGACCGCACCTACTACCCGTCCAGTGCCAATCGACTGTACGTGGCGATGGGCGAGCCCCGGCAGTTCCAGGTGTCGACGACGGTGGAGTTCTGAGTCGGCGCTCGCTCCAGGTGGGGTTCCCCGGCGTCCTCCTGGACGTGGAGGCCCCCCTGAAGGGCGAAGGGTCGGCGCGATGCTGCCCGACCATGCTCCATCCGGTTCCTTCTTCCCCCAGGGAAGGGATTGCCCGGCGCGTGAGTCGTTCCGCCATCCAGTGCCTTCTCCCTTTGGGGAAAGGAAGGCGGAGAACCGCCTGGCACGACCTCGCCGCACGCCACACCTCGTTCCCAACCCGCCCGTTGGGTACCATGCCCGCACCACTCGCCGCCCCGGCCGCCCCATGAACCTCGACAACCGCATCAAGTTCCGCCACCTCGCCTGCTTCCTCGAAGTCGCCCGCCAGCGCAGCTTCGCCAAGGCGGCGGATGCCGTGGCGGTGTCGCAGCCGGCGATCTCCAAGACCCTCAAGGAACTGGAGGAAATCCTCGGCGCGCGCCTGTTCGAACGGAGCAAGGCCGGCGCCGAGCTGACCGAGGCGGGCGTGACCTTCCTGCGCTATGCCGGCCCCTGCGTGCAGGCCCTGCGCGACGGGGTGAACACCCTGCGCGGCCACGAGGCGCAGGTCGAGACGGTGCGGGTCGGCGTGCTGTCGACGGTGGAGAGCCTGGTGGTGCCCGAGGTGATCCGGCGCCTGCACCGGCGCCACGGTGCGCTGGTGGTCAGCGTCGCCACCGGACCCAGCGCCTACCTGCTGGCGCAACTGAAGGTCGGCGAGCTGGACCTGGTGGTCGGGCGGATGACCGATAGCCCGGACATCCAGGGCCTGACCTTCGAGCACCTGTACAGCGAGTCGATGATGCTGGTGGTGCGTCCCGGCCACCCCTTGCTCGCCGCGCCCCTCGGCGACCTGCAGCGGCTGGCCGAATTCCCACTGGTGCTGCCGCTGGCCGGCACCACCATCCGCCGCCACGCCGACAGCCTGTTCGTGCAATGGGGCATCGCGCTCGCCGGACAGCGCCTGGAAACCCTCTCGCCGACCCTCAGCCGCAGCTATGTGTTGCGCAGCGAGGCGATCTGGGTGGCGCCGCGCGATGCCGTGCGCCTGGACGTCGGCAACGGCGAGCTGGCCGAGCTGGACCTGGGTATCCGCGAACCGGGCGGTTCGGTCGGGCTGTGCCACAACGCGGCCTTGCCGTTGCCGCTGGGGGCGCAATGGTTCAGCGCGGTGTTGCGCGAGGTGGCCGCCGAGTTGCACTGATAAAGCATAACCAAATGGTTATGTATGGGGCCGGATAATTCACTGTCCCCGTCCCGCCTCCTGCGCAAGACTTCGTTTTCCATGCCTGAATCCACAAGCCTGGCGACCGATAACGCGAATAACAGGAGCCCGACATGCACGACGCCGAAAGCCGTCGTTTCGTCATCCGTGACCGAAACTGGCACCCCAAAGCCTTGACCCCCGACTACAAGACCTCCGTGCCGCGCTCGCCGAGCCAGGCGCTGGTGAGCATCCCGCAATCGCTCTCGGAAACCAGCGGGCCGGACTTCTCCCACCTCAGGCTCGGCCGCCACGACAACGACCTGCTGCTCAACTTCGACCACGGCGGCCTGCCCCAGGGCGAGCGCATCATCATGTTCGGCCGGGTCTTCGACCAGTACGGCAAGCCGGTCCCGCACACCCTGGTGGAGATGTGGCAGGCCAACGCCGGCGGGCGCTACCGGCACAAGAACGACCGCTACCTGGCGCCGCTCGACCCGAACTTCGGCGGCGTCGGCCGGACCCTCACCGACAGCGAGGGCCACTATTACTTCCGCACCATCAAGCCCGGGCCCTATCCCTGGCGCAACGGCCCCAACGACTGGCGCCCGGCGCACATCCACGTGTCTGTCAGCGGCCCGGCGATCGCCGCGCGGCTGGTCACCCAGATGTACTTCGAGGGCGACCCGCTGATCCCCAAGTGCCCGATCATCCGCACCCTTGCCGACCCGGAGGCGGCGCAGAGCCTGATCGGCCGGCTCGACATGAGCATGGCCAACCCGATGGATTGCCTGGCCTACCGCTTCGACATCGTCCTGCGCGGGCAGCGCAAGACCTTCTTCGAGAACGCCTGAGGAGCCGACCATGAGCCACGAACTGCTGCGGGAAACCCCTTCCCAGACCGCCGGTCCCTATGTCCACATCGGCCTGGCGCTGGCCGCCGCCGGCAACCCGACCCGTGACCTGGAGATCTGGAACCGCATGGCCCGCGAAGACGCGCCGGGCCAGCACATCCTCCTGCTCGGCCACGTCTACGACGGCAACGGCCACCTGGTGCGCGACTCGTTCCTGGAGTTCTGGCAGGCCGACAGCGAAGGCCGCTACCAGGAGCGCTACGATCCGGAGCGTCCGTTCAACAGCTTCGGCCGCACCGCCACCACCTTCGATGCCGGCGAGTGGACCCTGCACACGGTCAAGCCGGGGGTGGTGCGTAACGCCCAGGGCGTGCCGATGGCGCCGCACATCAACGTCTCGCTGTTCGCCCGCGGCATCAACATCCACTTGCAGACCCGGCTGTACTTCGATGACGAGACCGAGGCCAACGCCGCCTGTCCGGTGCTCAACCTGATCGAGCAGGCGCCGCGTCGCGACACCCTGCTCGCGCAGCGCTGCGAAGTGGACGGACAGCTCGCCTACCGTTTCGACATCCGCATCCAGGGCGACAACGAGACGGTGTTCTTTGACTTCTAGGCGCATCGATCGCGCGGGAAGGAAGGGCGCCCTTGCCGGAGCGGCAAGGGCGTACCCAGAACCCGCCGATGGGTACCTGACATTACTCCCGGAGGGCGATGGGTAGCCCCGACAGTACTACAGTCGGAGGCGCTCCGGTCAATTGCGATGATCGAACGAGTGTCCGATAATCGGCGAGCCTTTCCGTGACCCGAGCCCGAACGTCCATGAGCGAACTCCCGGAACACCCCGCCACCCTGGCGCCGCCGACCGTCCTTTCGCCGGCCAAGCGCATCGAGGCCTTCACCGGCGATCCCAACTTCATGACCTCGCTGGCCCGTGGCCTGGCGGTGATCCATGCGTTCCAGGAGCGCAAGCGGCACCTGACCATCGCCCAGATCAGCCACCGCACCGAGATACCCCGCGCCGCCGTGCGTCGCTGCCTGCACACGCTGATGCAGCTTGGCTACGCCACCACCGACGGGCGCACCTACTCGCTGTTGCCGAAGGTGCTCACCCTCGGCCACGCCTACCTGTCGTCGACGCCGCTGGCGATCACCGCGCAGCCGATCCTCGACCGCCTCAGCGAACAGCTCCACGAAGCCTGCTCGATGGCCACCCTGGAGGGCGACGACGTGCTCTACATCGCCCGTTCGGCCACTCCCCAGCGGCTGATTTCGGTGGACCTCAACGTCGGCAGCCGGCTGCCCGCCTATTGCACCTCGATGGGCCGCATCCTCCTCGCCGCGCTGGACGACGACGCGCTGCACGCCTACTTCGGCGGAGTGGAGATGCAGGCCAAGACCAGCCGTACCCTGTATACCCCCGAGACCCTGCTGCCGTGCCTGGTGGAGATTCGTCGCCAGGGCTGGTGCATCGTCGACCAGGAGCTGGAAGTCGGCCTGCGCTCGCTGGCGGTGCCGGTACGCGACTCCGCCGGCCATGTGCTCGCCGCGCTGAACGTCGGCACCCATGCCGGGCGGGTCTCCCGCGCCGAACTGGAAAGCCGTTTCCTGCCGTTGCTGCTGGAGGCCAGCCGCGAGCTGAGCGCGCGCCTGTTCACCTGACGCCGGAGGCGATCCCCTCCACAAGTTTGGAAAAGGAACCCCCGCTTCCATCTGATAGTCGCAATCCTTGGGGACGCGGCTAGAATCCCTGCCAATTCTGGGAGTTTCCGGCCGGATCGGCCGGTATCTGTATGGATCGCGAAGGGGAAGGCATGTCAGACGCCAGAGGCGCTTTTCATTCCAAAGGTCGCTGGTCGCGGATGGCGCTGCCTGCCATCCTGTGCGCCGGCCTGCTTGTCGGTTGCGGCGCCGAGCCGCCCGCCGAGGAACACGTCCGTGTGCTGGCGCAGACGGTGAAGATGGCCGAGTTCGCCTCGGCCACCTCGATCACCGGCGACATCCAGGCACGGGTACAGGCCGACCAGTCGTTCCGTGTCGGCGGCAAGATCGTCGAGCGCCTGGTCGATGTCGGCGACCACGTCGCGGCTGGCCAGGTGCTGGCGCGGCTCGACCCGCAGGACCAGCGCAGCAACGTGGAGAACGCCCAGGCGGCGGTCGCCGCGCAGCAGGCGCAGTCGAAGCTCGCCGACCTCAACTACCAGCGGCAGAAGGCGCTGCTGCCCAAGGGCTACACCAGCCAGAGCGAGTACGACCAGGCGCTGGCCTCGGTGCGCAGCGCGCAGAGTTCGCTGAAGGCCGCCCAGGCGCAGTTGGCCAACGCCCGCGACCTGCTTTCCTATACCGAGCTGCGTGCCTCCGACGCCGGGGTCATCACTGCCCGCCAGGCCGAGGTCGGCCAGGTGGTGCAGGCCACCGTGCCGATCTTCACCCTGGCCCGCGACGGCGAGCGCGACGCGGTGTTCAACGTCTACGAGTCGTTGTTCAGCCACGATGTCGACGGCCAGCGGATCACCGTCAGCCTGCTCGGCAAGCCGGAAGTCACCGCCAGCGGCAAGGTCCGCGAGATCACCCCCACGGTGGACGAGCGCAGCGGTACGCTGAAGGTCAAGGTCGGCCTCGACTCGGTGCCGGCGGAAATGAGCCTCGGCAGCGTGGTCAACGCCAGCGTCGCCGCGCCGGCCGAGCACAGCGTGGTGCTGCCCTGGTCGGCGCTGTCCAAGGTCGGCGAGCAGCCGGCGGTCTGGTTGCTCGACCAGCAAGGCAAGGCGCGTCTGCAACCGGTGCGGGTGGCACGCTACGCCAGCGAGAAGGTGGTCATCGACGGTGGCCTGGAGGCGGGCCAGACGGTGGTCACGGTGGGCGGCCAACTGCTCCATCCGGGCCAGGTGGTCGAGGTGGCCCAGCCGCCGCAGCCGACCCAGAGCACCGCCAGCCGCGACGCCGTGGGCGGAGGCCAGCCATGAAGCCGTTTTCCCTCGCCGGCCTGTTCGGCTTCGCCCTGCTCCTCTCCGGCTGCGGCGACGAGCCGCCGCCGGCACCGCCGCGGCCGGTGCTGACGGTGACCGTGAAGACCCTGAAGAACGACGACCTCGGTCGCTTCGCCGGGAGCATCCAGGCGCGCTACGAGAGCGTGCTCGGCTTCCGCACCAACGGACGGATCGCCTCGCGCCTGTTCGACGTCGGTGACTTCGTCGGCAAGGGCGCGCTGCTGGCGACCCTCGACCCCACCGACCAGCAGAACCAGTTGCGCGCCAGCCAGGGCGACCTGGCCAGCGCCGAGGCACAGTTGATCGACGCCCAGGCCAATGCCCGGCGCCAGGAAGAACTGTTCGCTCGCAGCGTCACCGCCCAGGCGCGCCTGGACGATGCGCGGACCCGCCTGAAGACCAGCCAGGCCAGCTTCGACCAGGCCAAAGCGGCGGTGCAGCAGGCCAGGGACCAGCTTTCCTACACGCGCCTGGTGACCGATTTCGACGGCGTCATCACCACCTGGCACGCCGAGGCCGGGCAAGTGGTCAGCGCCGGCCAGGCGGTGGTCACCCTGGCCCGGCCCGAAGTGCGCGAGGCAGTCTTCGACCTGCCCACCGAGGTCGCCGAGAGCCTGCCGGCCGACGCGCGCTTCCTGGTCAGCGCCCAGCTCGACCCGCAGGCCAGGACCACCGGCAGCATCCGCGAGCTGGGTCCGCAGGCCGACGCCTCGACCCGCACCCGTCGCGTGCGCCTGAGCCTGGCGCAGACGCCGGAGGCGTTCCGCCTCGGCTCGACCATCCAGGTCCAGCTGAGCAGCGCCGGTAGCGTGCGCAGTGTGCTGCCGGCCAGCGTGCTGCTGGAGCGCGACGGCAAGACCCAGGTCTGGGTCGTCGATGGGAAACAGTCCAGCGTGGCCCTGCGCGAGGTACAGGTGCTCAGCCGCGACGAACGCCAGGTGGTGATCGGACAGGGCCTGGCCGACGGCGACCGGGTGGTCCGCGCCGGAGTCAACAGCCTCAAGCCCGGCCAGAAGATCAAACTCGACGAGGATGCGCGATGAAGGGCGGTTTCAACCTGTCGGACTGGGCCCTGCGCCACCAGTCCCTGGTCTGGTACCTGATGGCGGTATCGCTGGTGATGGGCGTGTTCTCCTACCTCAACCTGGGGCGCGAGGAGGATCCCTCGTTCGCCATCAAGACCATGGTCATCCAGACCCGCTGGCCGGGCGCCACGGTGGACGACACCCTGGAGCAGGTCACCGACCGCATCGAGAAGAAGCTCGAGGAGCTGGACTCGCTGGATTACGTGAAGAGCTACACGCGACCCGGCGAATCGACGGTCTTCGTCTACCTCAAGGACACCACCAAGGCCGGCGACATCCCGGATATCTGGTACCAGGTGCGCAAGAAGATATCCGACATCCAGGGCGAATTCCCCCAAGGCATCCAGGGACCGGGTTTCAACGACGAGTTCGGCGACGTGTTCGGCAGCGTCTACGCCTTCACCGCCGATGGCCTGGACTTCCGCCAGCTGCGCGACTACGTGGAGAAGGTGCGCCTGGACATCCGCTCGGTGAAAGACCTGGGCAAGGTGCAGATGATCGGTGCGCAGAACGAGGTCATCTACCTCAACTTCTCTACCCGCAAGCTGGCCGCCCTCGGTCTCGACCAGCGCCAGGTCGTGCAGAGCCTGCAGGCGCAGAACGCGGTGACCCCGTCGGGCGTGGTCGAGGCCGGCCCCGAGCGCATCTCGGTGCGCACCTCCGGCAACTTCCGTTCGGAAAAGGACCTGCAGGCGGTCAACCTGCGGGTCAACGATCGTTTCTACCGGCTGTCCGACCTGGCCAGCATCAGCCGCGATTTCGTCGACCCGCCGACCTCGCTGTTCCGCTACAAGGGCGAGCCGGCCATCGGCCTGGCGGTGGCGATGAAGGAGGGCGGCAATATCCTCGAGTTCGGCGAGGCGCTCAATGCGCGCATGCAGGAGATCACCGGCGAACTGCCGGTTGGCGTCGGCGTGCACCAGGTGTCGAACCAGGCCCAGGTGGTGAAGAAGGCGGTCGGCGGTTTCACCCGGGCGCTGTTCGAGGCGGTGGTGATCGTCCTCATCGTCAGCTTCGTCAGCCTCGGCCTGCGCGCCGGGCTGGTGGTGGCCTGCTCGATCCCGCTGGTGCTGGCGATGGTCTTCGTGTTCATGGAATACACCGACATCACCATGCAGCGGGTTTCCCTCGGCGCGCTGATCATCGCCCTCGGCCTGCTGGTGGACGATGCCATGATCACCGTGGAGATGATGATCACGCGCCTCGAACTGGGCGACTCGCTGCACGACTCGGCGACCTACGCCTACACCTCGACGGCCTTCCCGATGCTCACCGGGACCCTGGTGACGGTGGCCGGCTTCGTGCCCATCGGGCTCAACGCCAGCTCCGCCGGCGAGTACACCTTCACCCTGTTCGCAGTGATCGCCGTGGCGCTGCTGCTGTCGTGGATCGTCGCGGTGCTGTTCGCCCCGGTGATCGCCGTGCACATCCTGCCGAAGACTCTCAAGCACAAGTCGGAGCAGAAGAAGGGCCGCATCGCCGAGCGTTTCGACAGCCTGCTGCACCTGGCGATGCGCCGGCGCTGGACGACCATCTTCCTCACCGCGCTGCTGTTCGGCGTGTCGCTGTTCCTGATGAAGTTCGTCCAGCACCAGTTCTTCCCGTCTTCCGACCGTCCGGAACTGCTGGTCGACCTCAACCTGCCGCAAAACAGCAGCATCCACGAGACCAGGGCGGTGATGGACCGCCTGGAAGCGACGCTGAAGGACGATGAGGACATCGACCACTGGAGCGCCTACGTCGGCGAAGGCGCGATCCGCTTCTACCTGCCGCTGGACCAGCAGTTGCAGAACAACTTCTATGGCCAACTGGTGATCGTCACCAAGGACCTGGAGGCCCGCGAGCGCGTCGCCGCACGCCTGCGCGATCGCTTGCGCAAGGACTACGTCGGCATCAGCACCTACGTGCAGCCGCTGGAGATGGGGCCGCCGGTGGGACGGCCGATCCAGTACCGGGTCAGCGGACCGCAGATCGACAAGGTCCGCGAGTACGCCATGGGCCTGGCCGGCGTGCTCGACGGCAACCCGAACATCGGCGATATCGTCTACGACTGGAACGAGCCCGGGAAGATGCTCAAGATCGACATCGCCCAGGACAAGGCGCGCCAGCTCGGGCTTTCCTCCGAGGACGTGGCGCAGATCATGAACAGCGTGGTGACCGGCAGCGCGGTGACCCAGGTGCGCGACGACATCTACCTGGTGAACGTCATCGGCCGCGCCGAGGATAGCGAGCGCGGCTCGCTGGAGACCCTGGAGAGCCTGCAGATCGTCACGCCCAGCGGCACCTCGATCCCGCTCAAGGCGTTCGCCAAGGTCAGCTACGAGCTGGAGCAGCCGCTGGTGTGGCGCCGCGACCGCAAGCCGACGATCACGGTGAAGGCGTCGCTGCGCGGAGAGATCCAGCCCACCGACCTGGTCGCCCGGCTGGCGCCGGAGGTCAAGCGCTTCGCCGACGGCCTGCCGGCGAACTACCGGATCGAAGTGGGCGGCACGGTGGAGGAGAGCGGCAAGGCCGAGGGCCCGATCGCCAAGGTGGTGCCGCTGATGCTGTTCCTCATGGCGACCTTCCTGATGATCCAGTTGCAGAGCGTGCAGAAGCTGTTCCTGGTGGCCAGCGTCGCGCCGCTGGGGCTGATCGGGGTGGTCGCGGCGTTGCTGCCGACCGGCACGCCGATGGGCTTCGTGGCGATCCTCGGGATTCTCGCGCTGATCGGCATCATCATCCGCAACTCGGTGATCCTGGTGACCCAGATCGATGCCTTCGAGAAAGACGGCAAGACGCCCTGGGAAGCCGTGCTGGAAGCCACCCACCACCGCACCCGGCCGATCCTGCTGACGGCGGCGGCGGCCAGCCTGGGGATGATCCCCATCGCCCGCGAAGTGTTCTGGGGGCCGATGGCCTATGCGATGATCGGCGGCATCGTCGCCGCCACGCTGCTCACGCTGATCTTCCTGCCGGCGCTGTACGTCGCCTGGTACCGGATTCCGGAACCGGGACGCTGAGCGCGACGGAAGGGGAAGGGGGCGCCGCCGTAGCAGAGTCTGTGCGGGGGGAAGGAGAGCGGACGGCGGGTGGGCCATCCGCCCCGACGCCGGGCAGGGTATGCCCGGCGTTGCTACGGCGACGGCGGCCAGTATAGGCAGCCCGGCGTCAGGGAAAATCCGACCAATTTACGAATCTGTTTTGCAACCGAGGTAATAGTGGACACATTGCAAGGCATGCGCGTGTTCGCCAGGGTGGTGGACAGCGGCAGCTTCACTTCCGCCGCCCAGGCCCTGGACCTGTCCACCGCGCAGGTATCGCGGCTGATCTCCGACCTGGAGGCGCACCTGCAGACGCGCCTGCTGCACCGCACCACCCGGCGCCTGGCCCTGACCGAAGCCGGCGAGCGTTACCTGGAACGGTGCCGCGGGATCCTCGAGGACATCGAGGTCGCCGAGGCCGAAGCCGCCGGCGCGCACATCCGCCCCTGCGGCCGCTTGCGCGTGCAGTCGCTGATGGGCATGGGCCAGCATCACCTGGTGCCGATGATCGCCCGCTACGGCGCACTGTTCCCCGACGTGGTGATCGAGCTGACCCTGTCCCAGCGCAACCCGGACATGCTCGAGGAAGGCCAGGACGTGCTGATCACCGGCGAGCGCCAGTTGCCCGACTCGGAGTTCGTCGCCCAGCGCCTGGGCAGCATCCACAGCGTGCTCTGCGCCAGTCCCGGCTACCTGCAGCAGCGCGGCGTGCCACGCTCGGTGGACGACCTGGAGCGCCACGTCTGCCTGCGCCTGCAGGACCCGGCCTACCCGGAGGGCTGGATCTTCGCCGACGAGCAGGGCGAGCGCACCGTCAGCCCGCAGAACACCTTCATGGTCAATGTCGCCGAGGTCATGGCCCAGGCGGCCAAGGCCGACCTCGGCATCGCCCTGCTGCCCAGCTACGTGGCGGCCGCGGCGCTGCGCAACGGCGAGCTGCTACGGGTGTTGCCCGGCCATGCCATGCACCAGCGGACCATCTATGCGCTGTATCCCTCGCGGCGTTACCTGGACGCGAAGATCCGCACCTGGGTCGATCTGTTGCAACAGGAACTTCCCCAGGCATTCGCCCGCGACGAAACTACCATGCAAAGTTCAAGTTACTGGGCACAGTGAAGGATTGTTGTTATTGAGGTAATACTCTCTCGTCTGTTTGGCTATTTTTCCGAGCATGGCGGTTAACTAATATGGCGCCTGTCCCAAGTGAACAGGGTGTCATCGGAGACCCGCCATGAATCGCCAGATCCTTGCTGCCGCCATACTCAGTTTGTTTTCCCTCGCATTTTCCCAGGCCGGTTTCGCCGAAGAGTCCTCGCTGATGACCAACCGCATGGTCGACGCCAACCAGCAGGCCATCGAGCACCAGCAGGAACTTTCCGCCTCCGCCGCGCAGGCCGGGGCCCGCAGCGACTCCTGATCTAGCGCATGGCGCCAGCCGCGCCATGGCTTCCCCCGGGTACTCGGGAAGCGTGAGCCTGGGTACCCTGTCCTTGCGCCGCATATGATATGCGGCGTTTTTTTTGCCTTCCTGACCGTTCGGACAATTCTTGCAGAATATGTAAAAGACTTTCGTTGGATATCGGGTTTTTCCGATAGTGGCAAAAAAATATAATCGCGCCAGCTCAATGGATAATTGTCGCTGGCTGTCGACGATATTCGTTCTGTCTTCATCGATCTCGCCATGCAAGAGCGGGACGTGGAAAGCCTAAAGCCTGATGAGTCGAAGAGACTTTCAATAGAAGAGTCCGACTGCGTTCCAGCCGGTTTCCAGTGTCCGGAAATACACTGGCAAGACTTCCCGACGCCGAACTTTGATTGCTCCTATTCGACGTCTTCTCAAGGCCGCTGATACCAGCGGCCTTTTTTTTCGGGTTGCGCCCGGCTGGGCGCCCCATGGGAGCGATCGCCCGCGCGACGCCAGCAGAAGCGTCGCCGGGAACGACACCACAACACGCTTTCCGGCCTTGCCGGATTTCACCACGCTGTAAGAAGGAGCAACCGCAATGAGGAATCTGTTCGCCTTGACGCCGATGGCGCTGGCGCTGTGCACCGCGTCCGCCGCCTGGGCCGATGAGGGGGAAGCCAAAGAAGGCTTCATCGAAGGCTCCAGCCTCCAATTGCTGACCCGCAACTACTACTTCAACCATGACCGCCGGCACGCTTCCGGGCACGACAGCAAGGAATGGGCGCAAGGCTTCATCGCCACCTTTCAGTCCGGCTACACGCCCGGCGTGGTCGGCTTCGGCGTCGACGCCTACGGCATGCTCGGGCTGAAGCTCGACGGCGGCGGCGGTACCGGCGGCACCAGCATCCTGCCGATCACCGCGCCGAGCAAGGAAGGCTACGAATCCGGCAAGGCGCCCGATGAGTTCTCCAGTGGCGGGGCGGCGCTGAAGATCCGCGCCTTCGACACCGAGCTGAAGCTGGGCGACCAGTTCCTCAGCAACCCGGTGGTCGCCGGCGGCGAGTCGCGCATGCTGCCGCAGACCTTCCGCGGTGTGAGCCTGACCAACAACAGTTTCGAGGACCTGACCCTCACGGCTGGCCAGGTCAGTTTCACCAAGTACTACAACCAGAGTGGCCACCGTCGCCTCGGCTCGTACTACGGCGAACTGCCGGGCGACCGCGACAGCCATCATCTCAGCTGGCTGGGCGGCACCTGGGGCGGCATCGAGGGCTTCACCAGCAGCCTGTACGCCGCCGAACTGCAGAACGTCTGGAAGCAGTACTACGCCGACGTCGACTACACCTACGAGATCGACGACAACTGGTCGCTGAACCCCGGCGCGCACTACTACAAGACCGTCGACAGCGGCGACTCGTTGCTCGGCCGGATCGACAACAACACCTACAGCCTGCATTTCGCGGTCGGCTACAGGCAGCACACCGTCACCGCGGTGCTGCAGAAGGTCAACGGCAACACGCCGTTCGACTACATCAACCAGGGCGACAGCATCTTCCTCGACAACTCGCAGCAGTATTCCGACTTCAACGGTCCCAACGAGAAGTCCTGGAAGCTGCAATACGACTACGACTTCGTCGCCCTCGGCCTACCCGGCCTGAGCGCCTCGGCCTCGTACTCGCGCGGCAAGCTGGACCTGACCCGGGTCGATCCGGACAGCCCCGGCTACGGCGGCTGGTACAGCGCCGACGGCAAGAACGCCAAGCACTGGGAACGCGACCTCGACCTGCAGTACGTGGTCCAGGGCGGTCCGGCCAAGGACCTCTCGCTACGCCTGCGCTGGGCCACCCACCGCGGCACCGGCGGCTACAGCGCGGTGGACAACGACATCGACGAATACCGGGTGATCGTCGACTATCCCATCGACGTGTTCTGAGCCCCGCGCGCTGGGCCCTTCGCCGGGCTCAGCGCTGGCGGAACAGTTCGCCGGGAGTGAAGCCGAAGAGTCCCTTGAAGGCGGCGATGTAGGCCGAGGTCGAGTCGTAGCCGCTGTCCAGGGCGGCGCCGGTGACGCTGTCGCCGGCTTCCAGCGCGTTGAGCGAGGCGAGCAGGCGCTGGCGTTGGCGCCAGAGCCGGTAGTTCATCCCGGTCTCGCGCTGGAACAGGCGCGACAGGGTCTTTTCCGAGGTGCCCAGGCGCTGCGCCCAGTCGCCCATGGTCAGGCTCTGGGTCGGTTCGTCGATCAGTGCCTGGCACAGCCGCAGCAGGCGCGGCTCGCGCGGCATCGGCAGGGAGAAGGCGACCTCCGGCAGCAGCCGCAACTGGTCCAGCAGCACCTGCACCAGCCGCGATTCGGCGCTGTCGCCCTCCGGGTAGTCCACCGGCAACTCGCAGAAACTCTTGATCAGCTCGCGCGCCAGCGGCGTCACCTCCAGCACCCGGCAACGCGTCGGCGCCCAGGCGCAGGCGTCGCCACGGATGTACAGGCTGCGCATCTCGGCGCGGGTGGAGGTGACCACCTCGTGTTCCAGCTGCGCCGGAATCCAGATCGCCCGCTGCGGCGGGGCGAAGAAGCTGCCCTCGGCGGTATGTACGCCGAGCACGCCGCTGATGGCGTAGGAAAGCTGTACCCAGGCGTGCCGGTGGCGCGAGGTCCAGGAGCCGGCGCGCAGGCTTTCGGCGCGCGCGTAGACCGGCCGTGGCAGGCGGGCGAGGGTGGGAATCGGGCGGTGCAGTTCCGCAGGCTGTCCGTTCATCGTCATGACTTGGCGTCGTGTCGCTAGTCGGCAGAGTCTGGCAGGGCTAACCTGCCGCCTCAAGTTTCCCGGAGCCCACGCCGATGCTCGACTTCTCCGCCCACGCGCTTCCCTACGCCTCGCAACGTTCGCCGGTCCATGCCCGCCGCGGCATGGTCGCCACCTCGCAGCCGCAGTCGGCGCAGGTCGGGCTGGAGATATTGCGCCGTGGCGGCAATGCCATCGACGCGGCGATCGCCACCGCCGCCGCGCTGACGGTGGTCGAGCCGACCGGCTGCGGGATTGGCGGCGATGCCTTCGCCCTGGTCTGGACCCGCGGACGCCTGCACGGCCTGGACGCCAGCGGGCGCGCGCCGGGCCTGCTCGATCGCGAGCGGGTGCGCGCCGCCGGCCACGAGCGGATGCCGCTGTACGGCTGGACGCCGGTCACCGTGCCGGGCTGTCCGGCTGCCTGGGGCGAACTGTCGCGGCGCTTCGGCAAATTGCCGTTCGAACAACTGCTGCGGCCGGCGATCGAGCTGGCTCGCGATGGCTTTCCGGTCTCGCCGGTGATCGCCCGCCTGTGGCAGAGCGGCCTGGACAAGTTCCGCGCGGCGTTGCCGCAGCGGCCCGAGCTGCGGGCCTGGTTCGACGAGTTCCTCATCGACGGCCGGGCGCCGCGCGCCGGCGAGGTGTTCCGCCAGCCGGGCCAGGCCGACACCCTGGACGAGCTGGCGCGCAGCCAGTGCGAAAGCTTCTATCGCGGCGAGCTGGCCAGGGCCATCGTCGGCCACGCCGAGCGCAGCGGCGGCTACCTGCGCGCGGAGGACCTGGCCGGCTACCAGGCGAAGTGGGTCGAACCGATCTCGCTGAACTACCGTGGCTATGACGTCTGGGAGATTCCGCCGAGCGGCCAGGGCCTGATCGCCCTGATGACCCTGAACATCCTCAAGGGCTTCGAATTCGGCGAGCGCGACTGCGCGCGGACCTGGCATCGCCAACTGGAGGCGATGAAGCTGGCGTACGTCGACGGGCTGCACTACATCAGCCAGCCGCAGTCGATGCGGGTCTCGGTCGAGGAACTGCTGCACGAGGACTACGCCGCCAGCCGCCGTGCGCTGATCGGCGAGCGCGCGCTCGATCCCAGCCCCGGCCAGCCGAGGCCGGGCGGCACGGTGTACCTGGCCTGTGGCGACGAGGAGGGCAACCTGGTCTCGTTCATCCAGAGCAACTACCACGGCTTCGGCTCCGGCGTGGTGGTGCCCGGCACCGGCATCGCCTTGCAGAACCGCGGCGCCGAGTTCAGCCTCGATCCGGACCACGTGAATTGCCTGGAGCCGGGCAAGCAGACCTTCCACACCATCATTCCCGGTTTCCTCAGCAAGGACGGCGTGCCGCTCGGCCCGTTCGGCGTGATGGGCGCCTATATGCAGCCGCAGGGCCACGTGCAGATGGTGATGAACCTGGTGGACTTCGGCCTCAACCCCCAGGCTGCCCTCGACGCGCCGCGCTGGCAGTGGCTGGGCGGGCTGCGCGTCGGCATCGAACATGCCGCGCCGCGCGCGCTGGCGGCGGAGCTGGCGCAGCGTGGGCACCAGGTGGAGATCGCCTACGACTCGACCAGCTACGGGCGCGGCCAGATCGTCCTGCGCGACCCGGCCAGCGGCGTGCTCTGTGGCGGCACCGAGCCGCGCACCGATTCGCAGATCGCGGTGTGGTGAGGGGACCCATGTGGGTGAGGCGGGGAGACCTGTCCGGCGGATAATGCCCAAGGCGTATCCGCCCTGCGGATGGCGAAGCAAGAAGTCCCGGCAGGCATAGGCTGCCAGGCGACCCGTACTCGAGCGCGCTCCGCTACGCAACATCGAGAGCGCCTTCTGGATGTCATGCCACCGGAGTCTCCCAGGCCCTGGCGAATTTACGTCCGGGCGTCCTGAAACCCGACGAAAAACCCCATTCGGGGATGAATTCCGCCCGCCGTCTCTGGCATCATCCGCGCCGCTTCTCGCCCGAACGCCGGGGCGGTGATGTGTAGAAAGACCACGCACTGTTTTGTGTACAAAAGTCTGCTGATTCTTTTTGTCACAAATCGTTTTTGTGTATCCAGTTTTCTTCGCGCTGCCAACCCAAAGTCGAGCACGCCCCTCCCGACCACGCACCAGTGCAAGGCAAAAACTGTCCTTGGGGTCAGGTTTTTGCCGTCGTAGAGAGGTTGGAGGCATTTCGCCGCCTTTGTCCAAAACACTGAAAAAACAGGCGTTCCCTTCGCCGCAGGAAACCCGGCGAAGCGCCCGCGCCGTCTTGGCTTCGTTCTTGCTATCCATGGCGAGGCCTGACCGCTCGGACAGGTTCGCCCACTAGAAGAAAAGCTATTCACTCCAGGAGCGTTTCAATGAGCCGCACACTCGCCACCGTGATGCTAGCCGGGGGGCTACTGGCCGCAGGCCAGGCTGTCGCCGAAGACCATGACATGACGCCGACCCACGAGACCGACTCGGGGCCGCTGCTCTGGCACAACGAGAGCCTGACCTACCTCTACGGCAAGAACTTCAAGATCAACCCGCCGATCCAGCAGACCTTCACCCTGGAACATGCCAGCGGCTGGACCTGGGGCGACCTGTTCATCTTCTTCGACCAGATCAACTACAACGGCAAGGAAGACGCCAGCAACGGCAAGAACACCTACTACGGCGAGATCACTCCGCGCCTGAGCTTCGGCAAGCTCACCGGAGCGGACCTCTCCTTCGGCCCGGTGAAGGACGTGCTGCTGGCCGGCACCTACGAGTTCGGCGAAGGCGACACCGAGGCCTACCTGCTCGGCCCGGGCTTCGACCTGGCGATCCCCGGCTTCGACTACTTCCAGCTCAACTTCTACTACCGCAAGCCCGACGGCAACCGCGTGCGCGCCGGCGCCTGGCAGATCACCCCGGTATGGTCCTACACCATTCCGGTGGGCAACTCCGACATCCTCATCGACGGCTACATGGACTGGGTGATCAACAACAAGAGCGCCAGCACCAGCCGCCGCAACCAGAGCGACTATCACGCCAACCTGCACTTCAACCCACAGGTCAAGTACGACCTGGGCAAGGCCCTCGGCTACGAGCCTAAGCACCTGTACGTGGGCCTGGAGTACGACTACTGGTCCGACAAGTACGGTGTGAAGGACTCGCAGTACTTCACCACCGACCAGAACACCGCAAGCTTCCTGGTCAAGTATCACTTCTGAGTCCGTCGCGCGGGGCTGCCGGCCGGGCCCCGCCAGCGCGCCCCGTCATTGCGCGCCGTGCATCGGCACGGTGCGCGACGTCGTCTTCGTCGTCCTTGCGTTTGCCTCCCGTTGTTCGCTCGACCCACGCCGGGCGGGCCCTGCAGCCTGAGCGGCAGGAATAAGCTGATCACCTGGACAGCTTTTTGCAGAAGCCGTGCAACCTCCTCCTGTCCGAGGAGCGCCACTTGAGACGGCCCGATGCATAGCGAAGACCAACGCCCCAACGACCTCATCTACGGCCTCGACGACCGGCCGCGCCCGCTTCCCGCCTTCCTTGCCGCGCTACAGCACGTGCTGGCCAGCTTCGTCGGTATCGTCACTCCGCCGCTGGTGATCGGCTCGCTGCTCGGCCTCGGCGAGCACCTGCCATACCTGATCAGCATGGCGCTGATGGTTTCCGGCGCCGGCACCCTGATCCAGGCGCGCCGGCCGTTCGGCATCGGCGCCGGGATGATCTGCCTGCAAGGCACCAGCTTCGCCTTCCTCGGCGCCGTGCTGGCCGCCGGGATGCTGGTGAAGCAGCGCGGCGGCGGTCCCGAGGAGATCCTCGCGATGATCTTCGGCGTGTGCTTCTTCGGCGCCTTCGTGCAGATCGTCCTCAGTCGTTTCCTCGGCCATCTTCGCCGGGTGATCACGCCGCTGGTCACCGGCATCGTCATCACCCTGATCGGCGTCAGCCTGATCAAGGTCGGCATCACCGACCTCGGCGGCGGAGCCGGGGCCACGGACTTCGGCGCACCGGCCAATCTCGCGCTGGGCGCGCTGGTGCTGCTGAGCATCGTCCTGCTGAACCGCTCGCGCCTGCCCTGGCTGCGCCTGGCCGCCATCGTCATCGGCCTGGCGCTGGGTACCCTGGCGGCCTGGGCGACCGGCCTGTTCGTTCCGCGGGCGTTGCCCGAGCTGCCGCTGGTCAGCCTGCCGCAGCCGTTCCGCTTCGGCTTCGCCTTCGACTGGATGGCCTTCCTGCCGGTGGCGCTGATCTACCTGATCAGCAGCATCGAGACGGTCGGCGATCTGACCGCCAACTGCATGCTCTCGCGGCAGCCCCTGGAGGGACCGGCGTACCTGCAGCGGTTGCGCGGCGGGGTGCTCGGCGACGGCGTCAGTTGCCTGCTGGCAGCCACCTTCAGCGCCTTCCCGAACACCACCTTCGCGCAGAACAACGGGGTGATCCAGCTCACCGGGGTGGCCAGCCGGCACGTCGGGATCTATATCGGCGGCGTGTTGCTGGCGCTCGGCCTGTTCCCCTGGGTCGGCGCGATCCTCCAGCAGATCCCCAAGCCGGTGCTCGGTGGCGCCACCCTGGTGATGTTCGGCAGCGTCGCCGCCGCCGGCATCCGCATTCTCGGCCAGACCCCGATGGACCGCCGCAGCGTGCTGATCATCGCCGCCTCGTTCGGCGTCGGCCTCGGCGTGGCCGCGCAGCCGACCCTGCTCGACCAGATGCCGGCGGTGGTGAAGACCCTGTTCGACTCGGCGATCACCAGCGGCGGCATCACCGCCATCCTGCTCAACCTGCTGCTGCCCGAGGAGCGCGTTGCCGAAGCGGCGCAGGCCAGCGCGAAGGGCGGCGCCCTGGCGCGCTGGCGCAAGCCGCTGGGTTGATACGGGCGTTTGCAAATTTTTCCGCGCCTGGCTTGTGTCCCGCAGCCGGGCTGGGGTATCAACGCGGGGATCACGCCGATGGAAACCTGCGCATGACCCTGACAGTGCCCGCCCACGACCCGGCCGCCCGCGACAAGCCGGCCGGGCGCATCCGCCAGAAGAACGAGGAGGCGATCCTCGCCGCGGCCGAGGAGGAGTTCGCCCGCCACGGCTTCAAGGGCACCAGCATGAACACCATCGCGCAGAACGTCGGCCTGCCCAAGGCCAACCTGCACTACTACTTCGGCAACAAGCTGGGCCTCTACACGGCGGTGCTGAGCAACATCCTCGAACTCTGGGACAGTACCTTCAACACCCTCGGCGTCGACGACGATCCGGCCGAGGCGCTGGACCGCTACATCCGCGCCAAGATGGAGTTCTCCCGCCGCTACCCGCTGGCCTCGCGGATCTTCGCCATGGAGATCATCAGCGGCGGCGAGTGCCTCACCGCGCATTTCAACCAGGACTACCGCAGCTGGTTCCGCGGCCGCGCCGCGGTATTCGAGGCCTGGATCGCCGCCGGCCGGATGGACCCGGTGGATCCCGTGCACCTGATCTTCCTGCTCTGGGGCAGCACCCAGCACTACGCCGACTTCGCCAGCCAGATTGGCCTGGTCACCGGCCGCAAGCGCATGTCCAGGCAGGACTTCGCCGCCGCCGCCGACAACCTGGTGCGGATCATCCTCAAGGGCTGCGGACTGACCCCGCCGGCGGCCTGAACGCGATGCCGAGCACCCTGCAAGGCCTCGCCGAATACCGCGAGGAAATCCGCAAGAGCCGCTTCCACACCATCGCCGCGCCGGTGGCCGACGAGGACGAGGCGCAGGCGTTCATCGCCGCCCACCGCGACGCTTCCGCCGGACACAACTGCTGGGCCTGGAAGTGCGGCGCGCAGTACCGCTTCAGCGACGACGGCGAACCCGGCGGCAGCGCCGGGCGGCCGATCCTGGCGGCCATCGAGGGACAGGACATGGACTGCGTGGCGGTGCTGGTCAGCCGCTGGTTCGGTGGCATCAAGCTCGGCACCGGCGGCCTCGCCCGCGCCTATGGCGGCGGCGCGGCCAAGTGCCTGCAGCAGGCGCCGCGCAGCGAGCTGGTCGAGCGCTGCCGGGTGCGTTTCGCCTGTGCCTTCGCCGACCACGCGTTGCTCAAGGCGCGCAGCCTGGCGCTGGGCGCCAGCGTGGCGGCCGAAGACTACGGCGCCGACGGCGTCGTCCTGACCCTGGAGTTGCCGGTGGCGCGCTTCGAGGCGCTTCAGGTGCTGCTGGTGGACCTCAGCCGAGGCCAGGTGCGGCTGCAGCGGCTGGACGCCTGAGGAGGCTCAGCGCGCTGGAGCCGGGCGGGAAGGGGCAGGAAGCGGCGGGAGCGCGGCGAACACGCATTTGTCGCGGCCGCTGCGCTTGGCGTCGAGCAGTGCGGCGTCGGCGCGATTGACGGTCTGCGAATAGGTTTCGCCGATGCGGTGTTCGGTAACGCCGACGCTGGCGGTGACGCTCAGCGCCTCGGTGCCGACGCGTACCGCCAGGGTCCGTACGCTGTCGCGCACCCGCTCGAGTACCGGGCCGGCGTCCTGCAGGCGGGTCTGTGGCAGCAGCAGGAGGAATTCCTCGCCGCCCCAGCGGCCGCAGAGGTCGTATTCGCGTAGCTCGGACTCCATGGCCCGGGCGATTTCCACCAGCACCCGGTCACCGCTGTCGTGGCCCCAGGTATCGTTGACCTGCTTGAAGAAGTCCACATCGAGCATTGCCAGCACGTAGCTCTGGCCGTGGCGCTGGGAGCGTTCGTTCTCCTCCCTGAGGCGCTCCAGCAGCATGCGTCGGTTGGGCAGGCCGGTCAGTGGGTCGCGGATCGAGGCTTCCTTCAGCGCCAGGTTGAGGTCGCGCATCATCTGCTGGTAGCGGTCGGAGATCCGCGCCACCTTTTCCAGGCGCCGCAGCTGCTTGTGGTAGCGCTCGGACAGCGACAGGTTCTGCTCCCGCGCCATCGACTGGAAACCGTCGGAGATCCGGGCGATGCGCTCCAGCCGCACCAGTTGCTCCAGCGATTGCTGGCGCAGGCGGGCCAGCGCCTGGTGCAGCGGATGCCCGTGGAACTGCGGATCGGCCAGCAGGCCGTCGATCCAGGCGTCCAGTTCGCGTTCGCGGCTCATCGTCGGCTACTCGTCGTGGGCCTGGATGGCGAAGGGGAAGCTGCAGTCCTCGCGGAACTCCTCGGCCAGCTCGGCGACCCGTTCGTTGCGCCGGTCGTAGTGCCAGCGCAGGCTGACCGGGCGACCGCCCTGGTGGGCCTCTTCGAGCAGGTCGAGGATGTCCATCATGGCCTTGATCGAACTGGTGTTCAGGTACAGCAGGCGCAGGTCCAGTTCCAGCGGCCGCTGCCCGGCGGCGAGGAAGCGCTCGACCCAGTCGATCACCTGGCCGAACAGTTCATAGGAGTTTTCCGGGTAGGAATCGCCTTGCATGGACAGGCGTCCGGCCTGCCAGTCGCCCTGGATGGCGGGCGTGGACTGGGTGCCGGGTATGTGCAGGTCACTCATGATGGTGTTCTTCCTAAAACACGGGGTCAGATCACGGCGCGCAGGCTGAAGAAGGCGCGCCCGTCGGGCTGTTCCTTCAGCGATGCGGCCAGTGGTTCGCTGGACTTGCGGGCGATGTCCAGCAGGCCGAGACCGGCTCCGCTGGCGCAGCCGCTGTCGCGCGGGCGGCGTAGCTGCTCCTTGTAGGCGGCCTTGAGGGCGGCCTTGTCGAGGTTGGCGATGGCCTGGATGCTGCGCACCAGGCTCTGGCCGTCGTCGCGTTCCACCAGGTTGCCGGCGGACACCACGTAGTGGCCGTCCTCGTTGCGGGCGATGGCTACCGTGGCCGCCGCCTCGTGTTCGCCGTAGCCCTTGAGATTGGCGTAGTGGCGGATGTTCTGGGTCATCTCGATGTACACCGCGAAGACGTCCATCGCTTCGCTCGGCTTGGCCTGTTCGGCGTGCAGGTAGTTGCGCAGCGCGTGGCCTATCTCCTCGATCAGGCTGCGCGAGATCGGTCCGTTGAAGCAGAGCAGGATGCGTTGGCGGGTGTAGCTTTCACGCATGGCCAGCAGGTCTAGCGTTTCCATGGGTGCCCCTAGTCGAATCGGAAGGACAGGATGGTGATGTCGTCGCGTTGCGGGTGCTCGCCCTGGTACTCGGCGAGCGTCGCCACGAAGGCCTCGGCCTGCTCGGGGAGCGGCTGCCGCGCGTGGTCGCGGAGCATGTCGGCGAAGCGCCGGCTGCCGAAGCCGAAGCCGTGTTCGCCGCCGGCCTGGTCGAGGAAACCGTCGGTGCTCAGGTAGAAGGTCCAGCCCGGCGCCAGCGGTACCTCGATGTTGCGGTAGTCGCCACGGCGCTTGTCGCCGATCGCCCGGCGCGCGCCCTTGAGTTCCTGGACCTCCTCGCCGTCGCTGGCGTACAGCGAGATCTTCGCCCCGGCGAAGGCCAGCTGGCGGCGCCGGCGGTCGACCCAGACCAGCCCGGCATCCATGTTGGTGGCCAGCGCCTGGGGGATCTGCTCCTGGCTGAGCATGCTGCGCATCGCCTGGTCGGTCTCGCCGAGGATCGCCGCCGGGTCGCGGCTGCCCACCGCCTCGATGGCGTGGTCGATGGCGGCGCGGGCGAGCATGGTCATCAGCGCGCCGGGCACGCCGTGACCGGCGCAGTCGACCACGCCGATCAGGTAGCCGTCGGCCTGCTCGCGGTACACGTAGAAGTCGCCGCCGACCACGTCGCGCGGTTTCCACAGGATGAAGTGATGCTCGCCGAGGGTGGCGCTGAGCTGGCGGTCGGGGAGGATCGCGCGCTGGATCAGGCTGGCATAGTCGAGGCTGTCGCCGATCTTCTTCTGCGCGGCGGCCATCTCGCGGTTGGCTTCCTCCAGCGCCTGGGTGCGCTCCTGGACCTTGTCTTCCAGCTCGGCGGTGTGCCGGCGGACCTGGTCGGCCATGCTGGCGAAGGCCTTCGACAGCGAGCCGATCTCGTCCTGGCGCGCCAGCGGCAGCGGCGTGTCGTAGCGCCCGGCGGCGATCGCCTTGGCCGAGCGCTTGAGGCTGCGCAGGGGGCGCAACAGCAGGCGCTCGACGGCATAGGCGAAGCCCAGCAGCAGGGCCACCAGCAACAGCAGGAACGTGCCCGCCAGCGGCCAAAGCCAGCGGTTGTCGAGGACCTGGGCGGCGTGCAGGTCGACGGCGGTGAGCACGTACCAGCGCAGTTGGGGAATGTAGGCCACGGCGAAGAGTTGCTGGCGGCCGTCGAGGCCGGCCCACAGGCAGTGCACCGAGCCGGCCTTGGCGCGGGCCAGGCGCATGGCCTCGCGCAGGGCGTCGCGCTGTTCCGGCTGGTCGAGCAGGTCGAACACCCGGTGGCGTTCGCTGGCGCCGCCGGCGGCGGAGCTGTAGGCGATCAGGCGGCGGTCCGGGTGGGCCTGGATGGCGCCGTCGTCGCCGATGATCATCGGCGTCACGCCCGGCTCGCGGGCGATGATGAAGTCGTCGAGGAAGCCGCTCAGGTCCAGGCCGCTGCCGGCCAGGCCGATGGGCCGGCCCTGGTCGCGGATCACCAGGTTGAACCAGACCTTGGTCAGGTTCAGCTTGCTGTCGACATTGACGTTGATGTTGTAGGCGGCGCTGTTGCGCAGGGTATTGAAGTACCAGGCGTCTTCCGGGTCGCCGGCCTCCAGGGTGTAGCGCGGCCGTTCGCTGTAGGGTTGGCGGCCGTCGTTGAAGTAGTAGTGGTGGGAGCCGCTGGCGATGATGAAGTAGGCGTGGTCGCGGAAGTCGCCGCGGTAGCCCTCGGCCTCGCGGAAGAACAGCGCGCGGCGCGCCGGGTCGTCTTCCTTCAGCAGCCAGTCGCGGGTCACCACCGATTCGGCGAAACGGCGCGACAACGCCAGTTCGCGGGAGACCGGGGCGAGGATCTTCTGCCGGTGCAGCAGGGTGAAGTTCTTCGCGTAGGCCAGGCCGAAGTGCGTACGGATGTCGTCCATCGCGCGCCAGCCCAGCAGCACCGCCGGGACCAGTGCCAGGGCACAGGCCAGCAACAGCGCCACCACCGATTTGCCGCGCAACCCCCAGTTCGCCGCCATGGCTATCCCTATCAGTTTCTCGCCCGGCCCGCGGCCGAAATCATGGATCGAAAGCGTGTGTCGAACTTTTGGCGAAAGGGCCAATTGTGCAGATGTGCATTATTTCAGGCAACGTAATTTGGTTTTATTTCGCCATTAATTTGACGTCACAATGATGGCGAGCAGGCAAAGGCCCGTGGTTCGGGCCTGTCGTCGGCGGGGTCTCGGCGGGGGAGGTTGCGGGGGGCGGCGAAAAAGCGCAGCGGGCCGGCCAGGATCCCGCTCAGAGGCGGTTGCCGCTGCCGCGCCGGGCGGCTTGCTGGAGCAGCGCGGCGGCGATCCGTTCGAGCGGCAGCACGTCTTCCGCGGCGCCCAGTTCCACCGCTTCGCGGGGCATGCCGTAGACCACGCAGGTAGCCTCGTCCTGGGCCAGGGTGTAGCCGCCGGCCTGGCGGATCGCCAGGAGCCCGCGCGCGCCGTCCTTGCCCATGCCGGTGAGCAGCCCGGCGAGCAGGTTGCGCCCGGCGCAGCGAGCCAGCGACTCGAACATCACGTCCACTGCCGGGCGGTGGCCGTTGACCTGCGCCTGGCGGTTCAAACGCACCACGTAGTTGGCGCCGGAGCGCTGCACCTCCATGTGGTGGTCGCCCGGCGCGACCAGGGCGTGGCCGGGCAGTATGCGGTCGCCGTCGCGCGCTTCGCTGACGCTGAGCCGGGTCAGGCGATCCAGGCGCTCGGCGAAGCTGCGGGTGAAGCCGGGAGGCATGTGCTGGGTGATGACCACCCCGGGACTGTGCGCCGGCAGGCCGAGCAGCACTTCCTTGAGCGCCTCGGTGCCGCCGGTGGAGGCGCCGAGGGCGATGATCTTCTCGGTGCTGAGCAGCGGCGCCGCGCTTTCCGGCGGCGCCGGCGCGTCCGCCGCACGGCGGCGCAGGCGGGCGCGGGCGACGGTCTTGAGCTTGGCGCGGATTTCCTCGGCATAGGCCTGCATGCCTTCGGCGATGCCCAGCCGGGGCTTGGCGATGAAGTCCACCGCGCCCAGTTCCAGCGCGCGCAGGGTGGCTTCGGAACCGCGCTCGGTGAGCGAGGAGATCATCAGCACCGGGGTCGGCCGCGCCTTCATCAGCTTGTCGAGGAAGGTCAGGCCGTCCATTCGCGGCATTTCCACGTCGAGGCTGATCACGTCCGGCGCGTGCTGCTTGATCAGGTCGCGGGCGACGAAGGCGTCCGGCGCGCAGCCGACCAGGCGCAGCTCCGGGTCGGCCTGGATGATCTCCTTGAGCAGGCTGCGGATCAGGGCGGAATCGTCGACGACCAGGACACTGATGGGCATGGCGGGCTCTCCCGGAGAGTCAGAACAGGTCGATGGGGCCGCCGTCCGCGTTGCGGTCGATACGGCGGCGGTAGTCGCGTTCACGCTGCAGCACGGTGTCGTTCTTCAGCTCCACCAGGGACTTCACCAGGACCCGGCCATTGCGCGGGAAGAAGTAGATCTTGCGCGGGAAGGCCTCCAGCACGTCGCTGGCGAGCAGCGGGATACGCTCGGTGGCCAGGTAGTCGAGGGTGAACTCGACGTTGCGCTGGCCGATGGCGGCGCTGATCTGGCGCAGTACCGAGCCGCCGCCGAAGACCTTGGCCTGCAGGCGCTCGCGGCTGGCGCCGAGGGCCAGCATGCGGTTGATCAGCAGTTCCATGGCGTGGCTGCCGTAGCGCGCCGACGGCGAGGCCGGGTCGCCGCCGAGGCCGCGCTCGGGGAGCATGAAGTGGTTCATCCCGGCGATGCCGTTGAGCGGGTCGCGCAGGCACACCGAGACGCAGGAGCCGAGCACGGTGACGATCACCAGGTCTTCGCCGCTGGCGAAGTATTCGCCGGGCAACAGCTTCACCGCATCGCAGGCGAAGTACGGATCGTAGTAGCGGTTCAGCGGCGCGCCTTCCCGGGCCTGGAGATTCATCGCGATCAGGCCGGGCTGTAGACGGTCTGGCCGACGGAGCGCACCAGGTGGCTGGCGTGGACGAAGTTCTCCGAATGCCCGGCGAAGAACAGGCCCTCCGGCCGCAGCAGGGCCACCATGCGTTCCAGCAAGCGGGTCTGGGTCGGCTTGTCGAAGTAGATCATCACGTTGCGGCAGAAGATCGCGTCGAGTTCCCCGGCGATCGACCAGTCTGCCTCCAGCAGGTTGATCTGGCGGAACTCCACCAGTTGCCGCAGTTCCTCCACCACCCGCGCCTTGCCGGCGTTGGGCCCGGTGCCGCGGAGGAAGAAGCGTTTCTTCAGCGGCGCCGGCATCTGCTCCAGGCGCTCCAGCGGATAGACGCCCTGGCGGGCGCAGTCGAGCACCCCGGTATCGATGTCCGAGGCGACGATCTTCACCGGCGGATCGAAGCTGCCCAGCGCCTCCACCAGGGTGATGGCGATCGAATAGGGTTCCTCGCCGGTACTCGCCGCCGCCGACCAGATGCGCAGCGGGCGATGCCGCTGCAACTGGCGGCGGGCGAGGTCGGCGAGCAGGGGGAAGTGGTGGCGTTCGCGAAAGAATGCGGTGAGGTTGGTGGTCAGCGCGTTGACGAACAACTGCTGCTCGCCCGGCTCGCGGTCGAGGTGGGTGAAATATTCGGCGAAGCTGCCGAGCCGCAACAGGCGCAGGCGCCGCGAGAGGCGGCTATAGACCAGTTGCGCCTTGCTCTCGGCCAGGCTGATGCCGGTCAGCCGGTAGAGCCGCTCGCGTACTTGCTGGAAGTCCTCGCGGGTGTAGTGGAACTCCTGGTTGCCGAACACCGGCGAAGGCGTGGAGGTGGGCATTGGCGTCGGGTTTCCCTGGTCGACCCTAAGGGCTTGCCGCCCTCCGCCTGGCGGAGGCGCGGCGTGGTCTCAGAACTCTTCCCAGCCGTCTTCCTTGCGCGCCTTGCTGGCCCGCGCCATGCCGCTGCGGGCCAGCGGCGCCGGCGCGCTGGGGCGTGGCGCGGACGGCCGCGCGCTGGCGAGCTGGACCACGCTCGGCGGAGTGTCCAGCCTGAACACTGCCACCGACTGGTTGAGCAGGCCCGCCTGCTCCTGCATGGCCTCGGCCGCGGCCGCGGCTTCCTCCACCAGCGCGGCGTTCTGCTGGGTCATGTCGTCCATCTGCGAGACCGCGCTGTTCACCTCTTCGATGCCGGTGCTCTGCTCGGCGGAGGCGGCGGCGATCTCCGACATGATGTCGGTGACCCGGCGGATCGCTACCACGATGTCGCTCATGGTCTGTCCGGCCTGGGCCACCAGGGTGTTGCCATTCTCCACCTTGTCCACCGAGTCGGAGATCAGCGTCTTGATCTCCTTGGCCGCGGCGGCGGAACGCTGGGCGAGGGTGCGCACTTCCCCGGCGACCACCGCGAAGCCGCGGCCCTGCTCGCCGGCGCGGGCTGCCTCGACCGCGGCGTTGAGGGCGAGGATGTTGGTCTGGAAGGCGATGCCGTCGATCACCCCGATGATGTCGGCGATCTTGCGCGCCGACTCGTTGATCGAGGACATGGTGCTGACCACCTTCTGCACCACGGTGCCGCCCTGGGTCGCCACTTCCGAGGCATTGGCCGCCAGCGAGTTGGCCTGGCGGGCATTCTCGGCGTTGAGCTTCACCGTGCTGGTCAGTTCTTCCATGCTCGAGGCGGTTTCCTCCAGGCTCGACGCCTGCTGCTCGGTGCGCGCCGAAAGTTCGGCGTTGCCGCTGGCGATCTCGCTGGCGGCGGTGTTGATGGTGTCGGCGGCCTCGCGAATCTGCCCGAGCATCCGCGACAGGCTTTGTGCGGTGTCGTTGGAGAAATCCTTGAGCTGGCCGAAGGTGCCCTGGTAGTCGGCCTCGATGCGCTGGGTGAGGTCGCCCTGGGCCAGCGCCCCGAGCATCCGCGAGACGTCGCGCAAGCCGCGGTCGGCGGTATCCACCAGGCTGTTCAGGTCCTTCGCCAGCCTGAGGAAGAAGCCTTCCTTGCCGGCCTCCTCGACGCGCTTGCTGAAGTCGCCGGCGGCCGCCGCCTGCACCAGTTGCGAGACTTCCTGCTCGGCGCGGTGTTCCTCGGTGCGGTCGGTCCATTGCACGGCGGAGCCGAGGCGTTCGTTGGCGTCGTTGAACACTGGCACCACATCGAGGGAGAAGCGCCGGCCGCCGAGGTTGAGCTCGGCCTTGTGCACGCCGGTGAGGTTGGCCAGCAGGTGCCGCTGGTGCGCCGGATTCTTGTGGAACACGTCGATGTTGGCGCCCATCAGGCGGCCGGCGTCGAAGTTCGGCAACTGCTTGCGGATATCCGCTTCGGCGCGACCGAGCATCTCGCTGACGGTGCGGTTCATGTAGATGATGTTGAGGTCGTTGTCGGCGATCATCACGTTGGCCGAGACGTTGTCCAGCGCGCTCTTGATCCGCGCGTTGTAGGCCGCCGTGGCCAGTTGCGCCGAGGTCGCCTCGGCGGCCCCGCGCAGGCGTTCGCGAACGCCGTCGATGGCTTCGGTGATCTGCGCCTTCTTGCCCGGCAGGCGGTCCATCAGCGGCTCGAAGTTGCCCTGGCCGTAGGCGGTGACCACGCTGACCACCTTCATCTTCACCGCGATGTGCGCGGACACCAGTTCGTTGACGCCCTTGGCGATGCGCGCCGCGCGACCTTCCAGGCGTTCGGCGGGAATCGTCTGGTCGATCCAGCCGGCTTCGTGCTGGCGGCTCATCTCCGCCAGCCCCGCCTCCAGGCTTTCCACCTGCTGGAGTTCGGCGCGTTGTTCGCGCAGTTGCCGCTGCAGCGCCCGCAGGCTGTCGTAGAGACGCTCGTAGCCGGGCGCCGGGGCCTCGCCGACGGCGGTGTCGAGCTGGCCGTCGGCGAACGACTGGAGGAGCGTGGCGATCCGGTCGGCGCGTTGCTGCGCCACCGCATGTGCATTGAACAGACCCATTTCGATATCCCCTGCCTATCCCTCGTTGGCGCCGCTCAGGCCGCGGCTTCGTCGACCAGCGCCATTTCGCGGCTGGTCATCAGTCTCTCGATGTCCACCAGGATCAACATGCGCTCGCCCGCGGTGGCCAGGCCGAGCAGGTATTCGGTGTCGAAGCTGGCGCCGAACTCCGGCGGCGGCCTGATCGCGTCGCCGCCCAGTGCGATCACGTCGGATACCGAGTCCACCACCACGCCGACGATGCGCCGGCCGATGTTGAGGATGATCACCACGGTGAACGGGTCGTAGGTGACCTCGGCGAGGTGGAACTTGATGCGCAGGTCGACGATCGGCACGATCGCCCCGCGCAGGTTGATCACGCCCTTGATGAAGGGCGGCGCGTTGGCGATCGCGGTGACCTGGTCGTAGCCGCGGATCTCCTGCACGCGGAGGATGTCGATGGCGTACTCCTCGCGGCCCAGGGTGAAGGTCAGGTATTCCTGCGCCGGGCCGTTCGCCTGGCTTGCCTCAGTGCCGTTCATCGGCGGTGTCCTCCCGCGCCGCCAGGCGTGGCAGCGCATCGACGTCGAGAATCAGGGCGACGCTGCCGTCGCCCATGATGGTGGCGCCGGCGATACCCTCCACTCGGCGGAAATTCTGTTCCAGGCTCTTGATCACCACCTGCTGCTGGCCGACCAGTTCGTCCACCTGCAGGGCGAAGCTGCGCCCCTCGGACTCGAGGATCACCACGATGCCCTGCTCCGGCGCCGGCGCTTCGCCGCCGATGCGCAACAGCTCGTGCAGGCTGAACAGCGGCAGGTACTCGCCGCGTACGCGGATCATCGCGTTGTCTTCGCCGCCGAGGCCGCGCACGTCGTCGCTGCGCGCCTGCAGCGACTCGACGATGTAGGTCAGCGGAATCACGTAGTTGACCGCTTCGACGGCGACGATCAGGCCGTCGAGGATCGCCAGGGTCAGCGGCAGGCGGATGCCGATGCGAGTGCCCATGCCGGGCGCCGAGTCGATGTCGATGCGCCCGCCCATGGCACCGATGTTGCGCTTCACCACGTCCATGCCGACGCCGCGTCCGGACAGCTCGGTGACCGCCTCGGCGGTGGAGAAGCCGGGCATGAACACCAGTTGCCAGACCTCGGCGTCGCTCATCCCGTCATGCACCGGCAGGTTGCGCTCGCGGGCCTTGGCGAGGATACGCGGACGCGACAGGCCGCGACCGTCGTCGGAAACCTCCACCACCACGCTGCCGCCCTGGTGGCTGGCGGCGAGCTTCACCGTGCCGCTCGCCGGCTTGCCGGCGGCGAGGCGTTCGGCGGGCGTTTCGATGCCGTGGTCGATGCTGTTGCGGACGATGTGGGTGAGCGGATCGCTGAGTTTCTCGATCACGCTCTTGTCCAGTTCGGTGTGCTCGCCGTGCAGGTGCAGCTCGACCTGCTTGCCCAGGCGCGTGGCGGTGTCGCGCACCAGCCTGGGGAAGCGGCTGAAGATGAAGTTGATCGGCAGCATGCGGATCGACATCACCGACTCCTGCAGGTCGCGGGTGTTGTGTTCGAGCTGGGCCAGGGCGTGCTGCAGGCGCTCGTGGCGGCTCGGGTCGAGCTGCTCGCCGAGCTGGCCGAGCATGGCCTGGGTGATCACCAGTTCGCCGACCAGGTTGATCAGGCTGTCGATCTTTTCCACGCTGACCCGGATCGAGCCGGACTCGCCGTCGCCACGCACGGGCGCGACTGCGCCCCTGGCCGTCGCGGCGACGGCTTGCGCGGGCGCACTGGGCGCGGCGGGGCTGCCGGGGGCGCCGTCGAACAGGCCGAAGGCGCGTTCCTCCGTAGGTGGGGAACCCGGTGCCTCATCGAAGAGGCCGAACGCTTCGCTCGCGGCCGGTGCGCCGGGCGCCTCGTCGAAGAGCCCGAACGCTTCCGGCGCGGCCGCTCGTTCCGGAGCGCCCGGGCCTTCGTCGAAGAAGCCGAAGGCATCGTCGTCCGCGGTTTCCCTGGCGGGCGCGTCGTCGAACAGGCCGAAGCCTTCCTCCGCCGCTTCCTGTTCCGGCACCCGCAGCCAGCCGCGCAGCCGCTCGACCGTCTCCAGCAACGGCACCCCGGGGTCGGGACTGCCGCTGCGATGGGCGTCGAGCAGGCGCTGCAACACGTCGCGGGCTTCGAGGAAGGAACTGATCATGTCCGGCCGCAGGTGCATCTGGCCACAGCGGATGCGGTCGAGCAGGGTCTCCAGTTCGTGGGTGACGGCGGTGATGTCGTCGAAACCGAACATTCCGCTGGAACCCTTGATCGAATGCGCGGCGCGGAAGATGCCGTGCAGCGTCTCGCTGTCCGGCCGGTCCAGGTCGAGACCGATCAGGAGGAGTTCGAGGGTGGCCAGGTGTTCCTCGGTTTCCTCGAAGAACACCTGGAGAAACTGGCTCATATCCTGGGGCATGGGACCTCCCCCGCGGGGGAACGGGAATCAGGGCAGGACCTTGCGCGTCACTTCGAGCAGTTTCGGCGGGTCGAACGGCTTCACCAGCCAGCCGGTGGCGCCGGCGCTACGCCCCTGCTGCTTCATCGCGTCGCTCGATTCGGTGGTCAGCATGAGGATCGGCACGCTGCGGTAGCCGGCCAGGTTACGCAGGCTGCGGATCAGCGACAGGCCGTCCATGTTCGGCATGTTCTGGTCGGTGAACACCAGGCTGTAGCTCTTGCTCTGGGCCTTGCCGAGGCCTTCCTTGCCGTCCGCGGCCTCGTCCACCTCGTAGCCGGCGGACTTCAGGGTGAAGCTCAGCATCTGGCGGATAGACGCCGAGTCGTCGACGATCAGAATCGGTTTGCCCATGGTCTTGCGTCCTCACGGTGTCCCTACCGCAGCGCCAAGCTCGGCGGCGAAGGTGGTGTGTGCCAGGTGGCTGTGACGGAGGGCTCTGATGGCCCTTTGCTAGTTCCAGTAAAGACAATGTCCGGTGGATTTCAATTATTGGCGCCGGTTTCTCGTCGGATAGTTATCCGGTTAGACGGATTGGCTATCGATACCCCTCAGAACAATTCCACTTCGCCCACGTTGACGCTGTTCTGGCTCACCGGGCTGGGCAAGGGCCGGCGCAGTTCCTCGACCTCCCGCGCGACCCGTTCGGGCCATTCCTGGCGCGGCCGCGCCTCCAGCGCGCCGAGGCCGAGGGCGAAGGCGCCAAGACGCGCATGGTGCTTGCGCATCTGGCCGAGCAACTGGCTGCCCATGTCCTGGAATTGCAGGGCGGTGACCGCCGCGTCGACGCCCTGGCCGACTTCCAGCGAGAGCCGGTCCAGTTCGTGGATGACCTTCAGGGTGTGCCGGTTCATCGCCTCCAGGTCATCGAGCATGCCCTGGATCTTGTGCTTGGAATCGAGGGCGAAGGACATGTCCTTGTCGGCCAGTTGCGAGATCGCGCTCTCGGCGTCCTGGATCTCGTGGTGGACCACGTCGACGTGCTTGCGGATGGCGGCGGAAAACTCCGTGGAGCGGGTCGACAGCGCGCGCACTTCATCGGCGACCACGGCGAAGCCGCGGCCGCTCTCGCCGGCTCGGGCGGCCTCGATGGCAGCGTTGAGGGCGAGCAGGTTGGTCTGCTTGGCGATGGCGTCCATGTCCTGGGTCGACTGCAGGATCTCGGTGATCTTCAGGCGCACCTGGTCCATGCGTTCCACCAGTTGCTGCGAGGTCCGGCTGGTTTCCAGGGTAGCCTCGACGAACAGGCTGAGGGTCTGCTGGGTGGTCCTGACGAAGTCCTGGAAGTTGATGCCTTCGTCGACCTGGCCGCGCCCGTCGTAGCGCTCGATCAGCGAATGGGACAGGCCGCGCTGGGTATCGATGCGTTCGGCGAGGCCGTGGAAGCTGTCGCTGAGCTGGCGGATCGCCGAATGCAGCAGTTCGTCGATCTGCCGGGCGTGACCGTCCAGTTGCGCGGTTTCGTCGGCGAGCGCCCGTTGCGCCGCGCTCCAGGCCGGCGAAGCGGCATCCGCCTGCGGGTTGGCATTCGCTACCGCTTGCCGAGGGGCGCGCAGGAGGAGGACGAGCATGGCCAGGCTGGCGAACCAACCGAGCGCCAGGACCAGCCAGACGCCGAGGCCGACGGCATGCAGCCCGGCGCACAACGCCCAGGGTAGGGAAAGCAGGCCCAGCTTCAGCAGCAGGGGCCGGGATGGTAACGAAACACCGAGGGACTCGCGCATGCTGCACTCCATGTGCCGGATCGGAGCAGGGCTTCCAGGCGGTCCCTCGGGACCGTGCGGAAGACGCCTTCCAAGCTCGTCGGCGGCGTTTTCTAAAACTAGAGTCCCAATCGGTAATGTCAAACTGCCGTTTTTCCGGCGAGGCCGGTGCCAGGGCCTTTTCCCGTTTGCCGAGGCGACGGATGGCTGGCGCTAGCCGGTTGGGAAGGCGGAGAAGCGCCGGGCCAGGTCCTGGCGGCGGAAGTAGTCGACGACGAAGTCGACGAAGACCCGGGTCTTGGCCGGTAGCAGCTTGTTCGCCGCGTAGTAGAGGCTGGTGTTGCCGGCGTCGACGTACCAGTCCGGCAGGACCCGCACCAGGGCGCCGGACTCCAGGTAGGCATAGGCGTGCTGCATGCATACCAGGGTGATGCCCAGGCCCATGGCGGCGACCTCGCAGGTGGCTTCCGGGTCGCTCATGGTCATGCGTTCGCGCAGCTCGATCGGCGCCTCCTCGCCGTTGCGCCGGCGCAGCGGCCAGGAGCGCACGCGGCCGGTCTGCGGCGAGCGGATGCGGATCCCGTCGAAGCCGCCCAGGTCGCCTGGATGGCGGATTGGCGGCTTGTCGCGGAGGTAGGCGGGCGAGGCGAGGAGGATCAGGTGGCCCGGCGTTAGGTTGCGCGCCACCACCCCGGGAGGCAGTTCGAAACCGCCGCCGATGGCGGCGTCGAAGCCTTCGCCGATGAGGTCGACCTGGCGATTGTCGAAATGCCAGTCGGGCACGATGTCGGGATAGCGTTCGAGGAACTCGCCGAGCAGCGGCAGGATGTAGTCGCGGCCGAAGGCCAGCCCCATGCTGACCTTCAACGTGCCGCTGGGTTGGTTGCCGACGCTGGAGACGTTGGCGAGAGCGGTCTGGATGCCCTCCAGGCTGCCGCCGACCTCTTGCAGGAAACGCTCCCCGGCTTCGGTCAGGGTCAGGCGCCGGGTGCTGCGCTGGAACAGGCGCACGCCGAGGTTGCTTTCCAGGCGGGCGACGTTCTTGCCCACCCCGGCCGGCGTCAGGCCCAGGCGCCTGGCGGCCTCGGCGAAGCTACCGGCCTCGGCGCTGCGGACGAAGCACTGGATGTTGCTGAGGGTTTCCATGGGAAAGGGCCCGCATAAACCATTGGTATCGGCTGAATATAGCGATTACCCGCTACCAGGTCTGCAATGGACGACGGAAACTCGGGGCCTGTCTATCCACTCCGATGGAGATTTCCATGTCCGTATCCTCTGCATCCCTCGCCGGCAAAGTCGCCTTCGTCCAGGGCGGTTCCCGCGGCATCGGCGCCGCCATCGTTCGCCGGCTGGCCGCCGAAGGCGCCAGCGTCGCCTTCACCTACGTCAGCTCGGCGGACAAGTCCCGGGCCCTGGCGGCCGAACTCGAAGGCGCCGGAGCCAGCATCCTGGCCCTGCATGCCGATAGCGCCGACGCGGCGGCGCTCGTCGCCGCCGTCGACGAAGCGGCGGCTCGCTTCGGACGCATCGACATCCTGGTCAACAATGCCGCCGTCCTCGCCCTCGGTTCGGTGGAAGAGCTGCCGCTGGCCGACTTCGAGCGGACCCTGGCGATCAACGTGCGCAGCGTCTTCGTCGCCACCCAGGCGGCGGTCAAGCACATGGGCGACGGCGGGCGGGTGATCAGCATCGGCAGCACCAATGCCGAACGCATGCCGTTCGCCGGCGGCGCCACCTACGCGATGAGCAAGTCGGCGCTGGTCGGCCTGACCAAAGGCCTGGCCCGCGACCTCGGCCCGCGCGGGATCACGGTGAACAACGTGCAGCCGGGTCCGGTGGATACCGACATGAACCCGGACGACGGCGACTTCGCCGAGGCCCTCAAGGGCCTGATGGCGCTGCCGCGCTACGCCCGCAGCGAGGAAATCGCCAGCTTCGTCGCCTACCTGGCCGGGCCGGAAGCGGCCTACATCACCGGGGCCAGCCTGACCATCGATGGCGGTTTCTCGGCCTGACCCGGGTCGCCTCGTTCCACCCGGCGAAGTAGCCCCTCTCCCCGACCTTCTGGCCAGACGTTCCCTCCTGAAGGGAGAGGGCGAGGGGAGAGGTTCCGCTTATCGCACCAGGAAAGGCGAAGCCCCCTCTACGACACCGGTCTCGCTGACGTATCGCTTCCAATGCTCGATCAGCTCCGCCAGCTTGCCCGGCTGGCTGTCAGCGAGGTCGTGGATCTCGCCCGGGTCGCGGGCCAGGTCGTAGAGCTGCCAGGTGGCCGGGCCCACCGGGGCCGGCAGGTACACCGCCTTCCAGTCGCCCTGGCGGATCGCACGCATGCCGAACAGCTCCCAGCCGGTCACGGTGTTCTCGTCGTGGGCCGCCTCGGTCTCGCCGGAAAGCCAACCCAGCCAAGACCTGCCGCGCGGCTCGGCGATCTCGCGGCCGCGCCAGCGCTTGCCTGGGTGGCGGACACCGGCGAGGTCGAGGAGGGTCGGGGTGACGTCCATCACCGTGGCGAAGGCATGGCTGATCGCACCCTGCCGGCTTAGCCGCGGGTAGCGCACCAGCGCTGGCACGCGAATGCCGCCCTGGGTGGTGAACGCCTTGTACAGGCGCGACGGCGCGGTGGCCGCCTGGGCCCAGCGCGGGCCATACCAGACGTAGGAATTGGCGCGGCCGATATTCTCCAGGCTGTTGTCGTAGTGCCGGTCGAGAAAGCCCAGCAAATCCGGGCCGAATTTCGGAAAGGCCTCCAGCAGGGCGCCTTCGGCGCCGTTGTCGGACATGAACAGGACGAAGGTGTTGTCCAGCTCGCCCTGCCGACGCAGGTAGTCCACGACCCTGCCGATGTTCCAGTCCATGCGCTCGACCATCGCCGCGTAGACCTCCATCGCCCGCGCCGACTTCGCCCGTTCCTCATCCTCCAGGGCCTCCCACTCGCGGCTCAGGGCGAGCACCGGATGGGCTTCGACGTCCGCCTCCACCAGGCCCAGCTCCTTGAGCCGGGCCAGGCGTTCCTGGCGCAGCGCCTCTGGGCCGGCGTCATAGCGGCCGCGGTACTTCTCGACGATCTCCTGCGGCGCCTGCAGTGGCCAGTGCGGCGCGGAGAACGGCAGGTAGGCGAAGAACGGCCGGCTCTGGTCGCGCTCCTTGAGGTAGTGCAGCAGCTTGTCGCCGAAGGCATCGGAGGAATAGAAACCCTCCGGCAGCGTGTCGAGGTAGCGCTCGTCTTCCACGTAGAGCGCCGGCGTGCCCTTGAGAATGCGCGGAGTGCTTTCGTCGTAGGGAGGCTCGAAGCCGTAGTGGTTGGCGGCGCCCGGCAGCAGCGAGAAGGAACGCTCGAAACCACGCGCATGGGGCGTCTGTTCCGGCTTCAGACCGAGGTGCCACTTGCCGGCCATGAGGGTCTGGTAGCCGGCCTCGCGGAGCAGCTCCGGCAGCGCCACCACGCGCTCGTTGAGATGCCCTTCGTAACCCGGCTTGCCTTCCAGTTCCGGGGTCAGCGCCTCGGCCATGGTGCCGATCCCGGCGATGTGGTGGTCGGTGCCGGTGAGCAGCATCGAGCGGGTCGGCGAGCAGGTCGAGGCGGTGTGGAAGTCGGTCAGGCGCAGGCCGGCGATGGCCAGGGCGTCGAGGTTCGGCGTGGCGATCTCGCCGCCGAAGGCGCCGATATCGGAGAAGCCCAGGTCGTCGGCGACGATCACCAGGAAGTTGGGACGTTTGCTCATGCGCGGGTCTCGTCTGGATGGGAGGAGAGGGTGGGGCCCTCGCCCCCGCCCTTCCCGCAGGGGGAAAGGGCCAGGGCAAGGGGCTTTTCAGCAAGCGAGGAATTCGAAGGGCAGGTTTTCCACCCGTCGCGGCGGTGGCGCGACGTACTCGCCGTCGGCGGTCAGTTCGTGCAGCAGCGCTTCGCGCTGGCGCAGGAAGTCGAAGCCACCGCGCTCGCGCGGATGCGCCAGGTCCACCTCGACCACCCGCCTGATCCGCCCCGGGCGCGGCTCCATCACCACCACCCGGTCGGCCAGGTAGAGCGCCTCCTCGACGTCGTGGGTGACCAGCAGGGTGGTGATGCGGGTGCGCCGACGGATCGCCAGCAACTCTTCCTGCAACTGCTGGCGGGTCAGTGCGTCGAGGGCGCTGAACGGCTCGTCGAGCAGCAGCAGGCGCGGGCTGGCCACCAGGCCACGGGCGATCGCCACGCGCTGGGCCATGCCGCCGGACAACTGGTGCGGGTAGGCACGCTCGAAGCCGTGCAGGCCGACCAGGCGGATGTATTCGTCGATCCGCGCCGCCTTGTCGGTTTCGCCAAGGGCTTCGTTGACCAGGCCGAGGGCGACGTTCTGCTGCACCGTCAGCCAGGGGAACAGGCGGTGCTCCTGGAACACGATGCCGCGTTCGCCGCCGATGCCGGCGATTGGCCGGCCGTCGACGCGGATCTCGCCGTCGTAGTCGCGGTCCAGGCCGATCAGCAGGCGCAGCAGGGTCGACTTGCCGCAGCCACTGGCGCCGACGATGGCGATGAACTCGCCCTCGCCGATCTCCAGGTCGAACTGCTGGATCGCTTCCAGTCGCCGGCCGTCCACGGCGAAGTGCTTGCGCACCTGGCGGAAGCTGACCAGCGGGGTGCCCGTGGCGGGCGCGGTGAATGCGTTCATGCGTGTCTCCAGCGCGTGGCGCGCGCTTCGATGCGTTGGCCGAGGGCATTGAGCAGGGCGCCGGTGAGGCCGACCAGGAGCATGCCGGCGCCGATCAGGTCCATGCGGAACAATTGCTGGGCGCCGATCATCAGGCTGCCGATGCCGCCGTCGGAGGGCATGAAGTACTCGGCGCCGATGGTTCCCAGCCAGGCGTAGATCAGCGCCAGGCGCAGGCCGGCGAACACCGACGGGGCGGCACCCGGCAGGACCAGCCGGAGCAGCCGTCGCCAGGGACCCAGGCGCAGCACCCGGGCCGCCTCGCCGAGGCTCGGCGGCAGGCTGGCGATGCCGCGCTGGGTGGCCAGCAGCAGCGGGAAGAAGGCGGCGATTGCGACGAACGTCAGCTTGGCCGGTTCGCCCAGGCCGAACCAGGCGGTGAGCAGCGGTACCCAGGCGAAGATCGCCACCTGCCGCAGTGCCGCGAAAGTGGGGCCGAAGAAGCGTTCCGCCGGGCGCCACAGGCCGAGCAGCAGGCCGCCGAGGAAACCCAGGCCGCCGCCCAGCAGGAGCCCGCCGAGCGTGCGCTTCAGGCTGTCGAACAGGGCGCCTGGGAGGCTGCCGTCGAGCGCTCCGCTCCAGGTCGCCCGCGCCACTTCCAGAGGGCTGGCGAGGATCGCCGGGTCGACCCATTCGGCGCTGCTCGCCGACTGCCACAGGAGCAGCAGCGCCAGCGGCGGCAGCCACACCTGCAGGCGCTGCCAGCCGCGTCCCGGCGGGCGCCGGCGGAATTCGCCGGTGGCGGCTTGCGGCCAGTGCAGCAGGCGGCGGTCGAGCCACTGGATGGCGCGGTCCATGCCCACCCCGACCAGGCCGATGATGAGGATGCAGACGAACACGATGTCGAGCATGAACAGTTGCCGGCCCTGCACCATCAGGTAGCCGATACCCTCGCTGGAAGCCAGCAACTCGACCGCCAGCAGCGAGGTCCAGCCCTGCGCCAGGGCCAGGCGCAGCCCGGTGAGGAAGGCCGGCAGCGCCGCCGGCAGGATCAGCCGCCAGACCAGCAGGCGTGGCGGCAGGCGCAGTACTGCGGCGGCTTCGCGCAGCTTGGGCTGGGCGTCGCGCACGCCGACCAGGGTATGGATGGTCACCGGCACCACGACCGCTTTCACCAGCACCACCAGCTTGAGCAGTTCGCCGATGCCGAAGAACAGCATGAACAGCGGGATCCAGGCCAGCGTGGGGATTTGCGCGAGGGCGCTGAAGGTGGGGAAGACCAGGCGCTCGGCACGCGGACTGAAGCCTAGCCAGGCGCCTAGCGCGGCGCCGCTGGCGACCCCGGCGAGCAGGCCCCAGGCCAGGCGCCGCAGGCTGATCGCCAATTCGCTCCAGAGTTCGCCGGCGAGCAACTCGCGGGCGCTCTGCCAGACCAGCTCGGGAGTTGGCAGCACCTGGGCCGACATCCAGTGGCGATGGCTGGCGACCCACCACAGCAGCGCCAGCCCGAGCGGCAGCAACCAGGGCAGCAGGCCGTCCCCCAGGCGCCGGGCGAAAGCCGCGGAGGGCGGCGGCGCCAGGCGCGGCAGGGGCCGGCTCCAGGCGGGCGAAAGGGTTTTATCGATATTCTTCATGGGAATATAAATCGCCGAATCAATGCATTTTTTCGCTAAGAAGGGCCATTTAAAGAAAGGCACCAGGCAGCGGCAAATGCATTTGGAGAATATTTTCCATGCTCTGGCTGCATATGACGCGGAGAGGCCCGTGCGGCCTGTCATACTGCTTTTGGTTATAAAAAAATGAATTTTTATTATTTATTTTCGAGGCGCCGCTGTGCATAGCTAGCCGCACACCCGCTCCCGGCGGGAATCCCTCTCTTCCCGTTCCAAGGAGCTGCCCCATGAAAGCGCTTACGTCTTCCCTGCTCGGTCTGTTCGCCGCGCCTGTGCTCGCCGGCCTGCTCGGTGCCTACGTGCCGCTGGCGAGCGCCGCTCCGCCGAAGGAAATCCGCATCGCGGTGCCGGACGTCAGCGCCGGCAGTTCGCACTCGGGCGGCGGCGTGGTCGACGTGCTCTACACCCGCCAGTTGCTGGAGAAGGAGTTCGCCAACGACGGCATCGCGGTGAAATGGAGCTTCTTCAAGGGCGCCGGCCCGGTGGTCAACGAAGCGTTCGCCAACGGCCAGGTGGACTTCGCCTACCTCGGCGACCTGGCGGCGATCATCGGCAAGTCCGGAGGCCTGGACAGCCGCCTGCTGGCCGCTACCGCGCGAGGGGTCAACCACTATCTCGGCGTGCAGCCGGGCTCCGGGATCAAGACCCTGGAGGATCTCAAGGGCAAGCGCGTAGGCATCTTTCGTGGCACCGCCAGCCAGTTGTCGTTCGACAATGCCCTGGCCAGCGTCGGTCTCAGCGAGAAGGACCTGAAGGTGATCAACCTCGATTTCAGCGCCGCCCTGTCCGCCCTCGCAGCCAGGCAGATCGATGCCACCTGGGGCCTGGCCGGACTGTTCGCCCTGCGCGACCGCGGGCTCGCGGAAATTCCGCTGAGCACCCGCGACCTGAACGGCGCCGGCACCCTGCAGGCGCTGCTGGTCGGCTCCGGAGCCTTCGTCGATGCCCATCCGGACATCACCGAGCGGCTGCTCAAGGTGCAGTTGCAGGCCCAGGACTGGCTGGCCCGCGAGGAGAACCGCGACGCCTACATCGAACTGGTGTCGAAGCAGGCCAGCTACCCGGTGGTGATCCTGCAGAGCGAGTACCGTGGCCGCAAGCTGGGCGACGCCCTGTCGCCGCGCCTGGACGCCGATTTCCTTGGCCGGCTGGATGCTTCGATCCAGGCGGCCAAGCGTTTCGGCCTGATCCGTCGCGAATTCAGCGCCGAGCAGTGGGCCGCGCCGGAACTGCTGGAGGCGGCCGGCAAGCTGGCGAAGGCCAAGGCCGTGGCGCAGGCGGCGGAGTGACGCCGAGCCGGGGACGGCCGAGGCGGCGCCGTTTCGTAGCAATTTGTAATATGTTTCGAGATTCTTGCACCGACCCAACCAATGACTGGATCGAGCGAAGTATCCAGCCGTTGGTCGGGGATTCTGCGTATATCGCGTCATGAAAGTTTCACGCGGGTAATCCGCAGGTTATTCCGCGATCATTTCGTTCGTTAATCGCCCCATATATTCAGATACAAAATCGGCACTGCCAATTCTTCCAGTTTTCCCTTCCGACAATTCTCCCGACCCTCCCCGGAAACAACTCCAAGTATCTCGCGGCGAACCGCCGCGTCCCGCATCTAGCCTGCCCATCACTACGACAGCGCGGCGCCAGCGCCGGGCCTCGCCCTGCGCGTCGGCGGCATTCCTGATTTTCTTCCGGAGGAGAGCGGTCATATGAATCTCGATAGCAAATTGTTCGACGCGACACTCGATCTCGAACGCGTGAAAGTTTCGGTGAGAACGCTGGTGAAGTTATCCCGCCAGGAACAATCGGCGATCATCCGGACCCTCAACGAGTTTGGTTTCCTGCTGTTGCGCAGCGAACAGGGCGAAGACAGGCAGGAACTTCTCGCGCTCAAGGAGTTGTTCGGCCGCGCCGCCCCCCACCCGCGCGCCGACGCCGACGGCATCGTGCCGATCAGCAATGCGCGGTATGTCAGCGGCTACCTCGGCTCCACGCCGCTGGAGCACAAGCTGCACACCGACGGCGCTTTCCTCGACACCCCGGAGCAATTGTGCAGCCTGCAATGCGTGCGCAACGCCCGGGAGGGCGGGGAGACCCTGCTGGCCAGCGCCGGACTGGCCTTCGAGCGCCTGCGCCGGCGCATGCCGACCAAGCATCTCGGCCTGCTGCGCGGCGACGCCCTGACCATCGTGCGCAAGCACCAGAGCAGCACCCAGCCGGTGTTCCGCCTGAACGGCGAGGCGCTGGGCATCAAGTTCCGGCAGAACGACGGGGCGGCCGAGGTGGTCGAGCATCCTGTGGCGGTGGAGGCCTTCGCCGAACTGGTGGCGGCGCTCGAGGATCCGGCCTGCCAACTGCGGATCAAGCTCGAGCCGGGGGAAATCCTGGTGCTCGACAACACCGCGGTGTTGCACGGGCGCACTGCCTTCTGCGCCAACGAACTGCGCGAGATGCGCCGGCTCAACTTCGACGGCCACGGCCGCCTGCGGGCGGAGCTGGAACTGGGCTTCAAGGTGGGGTTGTGATCGCACAGTTCGTCGCGGTGGTGCTGCCGATCCTGATCTGCACCGGGATCGGTTTCGCCTGGAGCCGTTCCGCCGGGCCGGTGGATACCCGCGCGCTGGTGTTCCTGGTGGCCAACGTCGGCTTTCCCTGCCTGCTGCTGTCGTCGCTGGACCGCCCCGGCCTGTCCATTGGCATGGTGGCCGGGGTGTTCCTCGCCACCGCGCTGGCGGTGCTGGCGTTCGCCCTGCTGGGCCTGGTCGCCCTGCGCCTGCTGCGGATGCCGGTGCGGCGCTACCTGCCGTCGATCATGCTGCCGAACTCCGGGAACATGGGCATCCCCATCGCCTACCTGGCCTTCGGCGAGGAGGCGCTGGTGTATGCGGTGGCGTTCTCCACCCTGATCCAGGTGGGCCACGCGACGCTCGGCGTCTGGTTCGCTTCGGGCGATATCACCCCGGCGAGCATCCTGCGCAACCCGATGATCTATGCCCTGGCCGTGGCGCTGGGCCTGATCGCCCTGGGCTGGAGCCTGCCGCCGCCGTTGCGCGATGTGACCCGCCTGCTGGGCGGGATTACCGTGCCGCTGATGCTGGTGATGCTCGGCCTGTCGCTGGCCGGTCTGCGCCTGCACGAGACCTGGCGGCCGTTGCTGCTGTCTCTGGTGCGGGTCTGGGGCGGTTTCGCGGTCGGCTATGGGATCGCTGCCGGCCTGGGCATGGAGGCGGTGGCGGCGGGCACCTTCGCCATCCAGTGCGGGATGCCGACCGCGGTGCTCACCTACCTGTTGGCCAAGCGTTACGACGGACCGGTGAACGAAGTGGCAGGCATGGTGCTGATCACCACGCTGCTGGTGCTGCTCTCCACGCCTTTGTTCATCCAGTTGCTGCCGCGCGCGTGAAGACGATCCGGGCCGCCCCGCGGGGCGGCCCGGGGCGTCACCAGATCGAGCGGGAGTAATCGACGACCAGCCGGGTTTCGTCGATGTCGCCGTCGAGATAGCTCGCGTTGCCCCGGTGCCAGGCCTGCGAGGCGCGCAGCGCGAGGCCGGCGAGGGGGCCCGCCTTGACCCGATAGGCGAAGCCGAGGTCGCTTTCCCGGTGCCGCCCGTCACGCCCGTAGAGTCCGGCGTAGATGCTCTCGGCGGCACTGCTGGCGCTGGCCCCGGCACGGCCGCGGGCATGCAGCGCATGCAGGCTGAGCCCAGGCAGGCCGAGCGCGCCGAGGTCCAGGTCATAGCGTAATTGCCAGGAACGCTCGCCCGGTCCGTTGAAGTCGGAGTAGCCCACCGAGTTGGCCAGTACCATGGACGCGCTGGAGCGCCCGTCGCCGAAGGCCATGTAGTCGAACGGCTGCTCGCCATGGACACGCTGGTAGGCCAGGGTGATGCGCTGCGGCCCCTGTTCGTAGCCCAGGGCCAGGGAGCTGGCCAGGGTGTCGATGCGGCCGAAGCGGCTCTGGCCGCTGTCGCGGGTGCGGTAGGCGTCGAGGTCGACCCGCAGCGCGCGCTCCCCGCCCAGCGGCTGGCGATGGCTGGCGCCGAAATAGGCCTGCTGCCAGATGTCGTCGAAGCGCGAGGCGTAGAGCGACAGTTGCAGCCGCTCCGTGGCCTGCCATTGACCGCCGAGGAAGCCGACCGCGTCGAGGCGCACCGGATAGGCGCCGAGGCGTCCGTAGACGGTGCTGATGTCGCCGCGGACCTTGGATTCGCCGGGGCCGGAGGCGGCGGTGAAGCGCCCGCCCTCGAGCAGCAGCCCGTCGAACGAGCGGTCCTCCAGCAGCAGGCCGTAGGCCATGCCGGCCAGCGTGCGGTTGCTGCTGGCGGCGAACACCGGCGCGCTGGTGGTGGTCTGGCCGTACTTCAGGCGGGTTTCGCCGTGGCGTAGCCTGAGGGCGCCACCGACCTTGCCGTAGCGATGGTCGGGATGGCCGTCGGCGCCGACCGGCAGGTTGCCGGTGCCGGTGCGGCCGCCGCCGCTGTCCAGTTGCAGGCCGAGCATGGCATGGGCGTCGAGGCCGAAGCCGAGGCTGCCCGGCGTGTAGCCGGAGGCGAACTGGAGGCGCAGGCCCTGGGTGGCTTCCTCGCGGTAGCCGTTGCGCTCGCTCCTGGGCTTGAAGCGGTTGCGCCCGGCGTTGTTCGGGCTGTCGCGGTAGTCGCGGTTGAAGTAGTAGGTGCGAGCGAGGAACTGCAGTTCGCTGTCCTCGACGAAGCCCCCATCCCCGGCCGTCGCGGCCGCCCCTTCGGAAAGCGTGCCGGCGACCAGGCCGGCGAATACAGCGCGTCTGAGATTTTGCATTTATTGTTTTCTCCCACCTGAGTGCCAGGTGGGCGCAGTCTCGGAAGTCGCTCCGCAGGCCGCTTGTGTTTCCCTGCCTCGGCTTTTGCCGGGGCCTGCCATTGGCAGGGGCTGGCATGTGCAACGGCAGGCCGGGTCAAGCATTTCGGAAGTCACCGACGGAGAGTGTGGCGTCGGCCGTCATCCGCAACGGCCGTGGGTGGGAGCCTAGGCTCCCGATGCAACCTCGCCTCAGGGAATACGCTTCATGAACAACAAGACCCTATGCCCTTCGCTCTTGCTCTGCCTTTCGCTGCTTGCACCGCTGTCTTGTCTCGGGGAGACCGCCGCCGCGCCCTATCCGCTGGCCCACCCACCGCGCCTGGCCGACTACCTCCCGCCGCCGCCGGCGGCGGACTCGGCTGCGGCCGTCGCCGATCTCGGCGCGGTGCTGGAGGCGCAACGCCTGCGCACGCCCGAACAGGTACGCCGGGTACGCGCCCACGACCAGTGGGAGGACAACGTCTTCCCCTTCGCCGGCGACCTGCTGGGCGCCTCGTTCGACAAGGAACGCCTGCCGCTGACCCGGAGTTTCTTCAACCGCGCCCAGGAAAACCTGGTCGAGGTGCTGATGCCGGCGAAGAAGCACTTCGCCCGCCCGCGTCCCTACGAAGTGACACCGAAGGTGAAGCCGGTGCTGCCGCCGCCGGAGGGGGAGTCCTATCCCAGCGGCCACACCATGGACAGCTACTTCAAGGCCTCGCTGCTGAGCATGCTGGTGCCGGAGCATCACGATGCGTTCTTCGCCCGCGCCGAGGAGCATGCGCAGAGCCGTGTGCTGGCCGGCGTGCACTTCCCCAGCGACCTGGAAGGCGGGCAGACCGCCGCCGCGGCGCTGGTGGCGAGCCTGCTGGCCGATCCGGCGGTGGCCGCCGACTTCGCCGCGGTGCGCGAGGAGCTGCGCGGCGCGCTGGGGTTGCCGAAACTCCAGTAGAGGAAGGGAAAGCGCGCGGCGGCTCAGGCCGCCGCGTGTTGCGCCTGGTCCAGTTCCACCAGCGTCTCGATCATCGCCTTGGCCGCTGCCGAAAGCCGGTAGCCGCTGCGGCTGATGATGCCGCAGCGGGCGCTGAGGCTATCCAGGTTCTGCGGCAGGTTGCGCCACTGTAGCGGTTGCAGTTCGCCGCGCTGCAGGTAGGGGCGCAGGGTCTCGTCGCTGGCGATGCCGATGGCGTCGGTCTGGCGGACGATACGGATCAGCGCGTGCATGTTCTCGCAGCGGATGTTGGCGGCGAAGTCGATCTTGCCGCTGAGGTTCGCCAGCAGCTTGCGGATGCCCGGGGGAATCAGGGTCGAGGCCAGCGGGTAGTTGAACAGGTCGTTGGTGGACAGGCTGTCCTTGCCCAGCAGCGGATGTTGCGGACGGCAGAAGAACTGGCCGCGGCGCGGGGTCAGCGGGCGCGTCTGGAAGTTTGGGTCGGCCTCGAAGTCGCGGATGTCGGCGACGAAGAATTCGATCTCTTCGCGGAGCAGGGCGCGGCTGAGCTTTTCCCAGTTGTCCACGTCCAGGCTGATCTGCACCCGCGGGTGGCGGTTGATGAAGTCGGCCACCGCGTCCGGCACCAGTTGCTGGGCCGGCGCCGGCCCGCTGCCGAAGCGCAGCTCGCCGGCATCCAGCTTGTTCAACTGGGCGATCTCGTGGATCAGGTTGGCCGACCCCTGCACCAGGCTCAGCGCGTGTTGCAGCACCACCTGGCCTTCCGGCGTCGGGCGCAGGTCCTTGCTGCCACGGTCCACCAACTGACAGCCAAGCTCCTGCTCCAGGCCCTGGATGCTGCGGCTGAAGGCCGGCTGGGTGATGCCCATGGCGTCCGCCGCGCGGACGAAACTGCGGTGTTCGGCGAGGGCGATGAAATAACGCAGTTGGCGCAGATCCATGATGCTTTACCGGCATTGGAAATATTGGACAAAGGCATTTGCCGTTCGGGATGTGCTGGTTTTAAATGCAAGCTCTTATTCCGTCAACAAAGAACAAATTAGAAAAATATGCGATTTAGTAATAAGCATAGATAGACCCCAGGAGCTGAACATGGTCCACCGTGCCTTTGCCGCCCCACCTCCGCCGTTCCGAATGCCCTTCCGCGTCGCCGGCGGCTGTCGCCCCTGACAGTCGCCCGGGGCTGAGCCGTCCGCCGGCCCCCTTCGAACCTTTCGCCAGATCGCTGCCTTGCGCGGCATGGCCGCCTGCTGCCTGCGTCCGGCTGCGCCGGAACCGAGGACATTCACGATGAAGCACCACTACCGCTTGCCGCTCCGCCGAACGCCGCACGGCGGCTCCGACTACGCCCTGGCCCTGCTGCTCGCCCTCGGCGGTGCGTTGCCGGCCAGTGCCGCCGATGCTCCCGCGCCCGCCGAGGAAGCGCCGCCGCTGGCCAGCAGCGTCCCGGACAAGGCCGATACGGCCCTGGGCAAGGTCACTGTCACCGCGCGTCGCCGCGAGGAGGATTCGCAGAAGGTACCGACGCCGATCACCGTGCTCGGCGGCGAGACTCTCGAGGCCCAGCGCATCTCCCGGGTGCAGGACCTGCAGCAGGTGCTGCCCAGCGTCAATGTCGCCTACATCCATGCGCGGCAGTCGAGCGTCGCCGTGCGCGGCATCGGCAACAACCCCGCCAGCGACGGCCTGGAAGGCAGCGCCGGGATCTACCTCGACAACGTCTACCTGGGACGTCCGGGAATGGCCGTGTTCGACCTGCTGGACATCGAGCAACTGGAGCTGCTGCGCGGTCCGCAGGGCACCCTGTTCGGCAAGAACACCACCGCCGGGGTGCTGAACATCAGCACCCGCGCGCCGACCTTCACTGCCGAGCGTACCGTCGAGGTCTCCGGCGGGCAGGATGGCTACTTCCAGGGCCGCGGCACGGTTTCCGGGCCGCTCGGCGAAACCCTCGCCGGACGCCTCTCGGCCTATCGCACCCGCGACGACGGCTACATCAAGAACATCCACGACGACAACTATCTCAACGGCGGCGAGCGCCAGGGCGCGCGCGGGCAATTGCTGTTCGAGCCGAACGAGGACTTCAGCCTGCGCTGGATCGCCGACTACAACGAGGAGGATTCGAGCAACGGCAGCATGGTGGTCTACGGCGGCGCCGAGCGTTTCTGGCAGCGCGCCGCGCTGGTCGGCGCTTCGCCGTTGCGCGATCCGCAGCGCAGGAAGGTCAACATCAACGGCCGCCAGCACGTCAGCGTGCACCAGGGCGGCAGCTCGCTGGAGGCCAACTGGAACCTCGCCGGCGGCTACCGCCTGACCTCCATCAGCGCCTACCGCTACTGGCACTTCACCCCGGCCAACGACGAGCAACTGAACGTCTCGGCGATCAACGACACCGGGGTGGAAGTGCACGACCGGCAGTTCTCCCAGGAGATCCGCCTGGCCTCGCCCACCGGCGGTGCCTTCGACTACGTGGTGGGCGCCTACGCGTTCAGGCAGAACCTCGGCAACAAGACCTTCACCTCCTACGGACCGTTGGCCGACCTGTACCTGCTCGGCGCCAATCTCGGCGCGCTGAACGACACCTACTCGAAGGCCAACGGCAAGATCGAGACCGACAGCTTCGCGCTGTTCGCCCAGGGCACCTGGCACCTCACCGAACGCCTGGACTTCACCGCCGGCCTGCGTGGTACCTACGAGGAGAAGAACGCCAAGGTTGAGCGCTTCGCTCCGCTGGGCGGCGCGGCGGTCGGCGGGGTCGGCGCGGCGGTGCGCAACGGCCAGCTCGGCGCCTACGATTCCGGCGATCTCAGCCAGTACAACTTCGCCCCTTCGGCGTTGCTCAGCCTCAGCTACCAGTTCAGCGACGACCTGCTCGGCTACGCCAGCCTGTCCCACGGCGAGAAGTCCGGCGGGGTCAACCTGGCGGTGGGCAGCGCACCGAGCGCCGGCGCCGATTCGCTGCTGGTCGGACCGGAGCGCGCCAACGACGCCGAGCTGGGCCTGAAGAGCACGCTCTTCGACCGGCGCCTGCTGCTCAACGCCAACCTGTTCTGGACCGGCATCCACGGCTACCAGGCCACCACCCTGTACCAGGCGCCGGGCTCGACCCAGTTGGTGCAGGTGCTGGCCAACGCCGGCAGCGTGCGCTCGCGTGGTCTGGAGTTCGAGGCCACCGCGCTGCCGTTGCGCGGCCTGACCCTGAACTTCAACGGCTCCTATAACGACGTCACCTACCTGTCGTTCAAGGATGCCCCGTGCCCTGCGGAAGTCAGCACCCGGCCCGGCGCGCCGAGCAGTTGCGACCTCACCGGGCAGCGCGTGGTCGGCGCCTCGAAATGGATCGCCAATCTCAATGGCGAATACCAGTGGCGCCTCGACGACCGCTTCCAACCCTACGTCAGCGCCAGCTACGCCTACCGCTCCGCCGCCGAGGGCACGCTGGACAACTCCGACCTTTCGAAGATCGACGGCTACGCCCTGGTGAACCTCGCCGCCGGTCTGCGCAGCGATCTCGGCGACGGCCAACTGGACACCTCGGTATGGCTGAAGAACGCCTTCGACAAGGACTACTACCTGAGCGCCTTCGCCAGCATCAACGGCTCCTACACCGCATCGGTGGGGCAGCCGCGCACGCTCGGCGTATCGCTGCGCTACGACTTCTGAGCCTTCACCCACGCAGTACCCCACGCATGAGGAACATGACATGAGCAATGCAGCACAAGCCCTCGCCACGCCGGTACGGCTCGACATCCGGCCGGTCGCCGGACGGATCGGCGCGGAGATTCGCGGCGTGACCCTGTCCGGCGAACTGGACGCCGCCACCGTCGAGGCGATCCAGGCCGCCCTGGTACGCCACAAGGTGATCTTCTTCCGGGACCAGAGCCATCTCGACGACCAGACCCAGGAGGCCTTCGCCCACTTGCTCGGCGAACCGGTCGCCCACCCCACCGTGCCGTCCCGCGAAGGCACCCGCTTCCTCCTCGAGCTGGATGGCGCCGAAGGCCGCCGGGCCAATTCCTGGCATACCGACGTGACCTTCGTCGAGGCCTACCCGAAGGCCTCGATCCTGCGCAGCGTGGTGGCCCCGGAGTCCGGCGGCGACACCGTCTGGGCCAACACGGCGAGCGCCTACGCCGACCTGCCGGCGGAGCTGCGCGAGCTGGCCGACCGCCTCTGGGCGGTGCACAGCAACGAGTACGACTACGCCGGGGTCAAGCCCAGCGCCTCGGTGGAGCAGTTGGAGAACTACCGCAAGGTGTTCACCTCGACCGTCTACGAGACCGAGCACCCGGTGGTCCGCGTGCATCCGCAAAGCGGCGAGCGGACGCTGCTCCTCGGCCACTTCGTGAAACGCCTGAAGGGTCTTTCGCAGCATGACTCGGCGCACCTCTTCGCGGTGCTGCAGGGGCACGTCACGCGCCTGGAGAACACCGTGCGCTGGCGCTGGCAGGCCGGCGACGTGGCGATCTGGGACAATCGCGCGACCCAGCACTACGCGATCGACGACTACGGCGACCAGCCGCGCGTGGTGCGCCGGGTGACCCTCGGCGGCGACGTGCCGGTAGGCATCGACGGGCAACGCAGCCGGACGATCCGGAAGGCATGACGGACCCGGCCCTCTCCTCGCCGGGGAGGGCGACCACAGGAAGAACGAACCCGCGAGGACCCCTTACATGAGCCAATCCGCCACCGCCCGGCAACCCGAACCCGAGGTCGCCGAGGCATTCCGCATCACCCCCCTGGAGGCGCCGCTGGGCGCCGAAGTCCGTGGCCTCGACGCGCGCCGGCCGCTGGCGCCGGAGCAGGTCCTGGCGCTCAAGCAGGCGCTGCGCGAGCACCACATCCTGGTGTTCCGCCAGCAGCACCTCGACGATGAGCAGTACTTGCGCTTCGCCACCCTGTTCGGCTCGGTGTTCCAGCCGCCGGCGGACATCCCGGTGCTGTCCTCGGGTGGCGACGGCAAGGTGCCGGACATCGTCAAGGTGGCCAACACCGGCGACGGCGAACTGGGCAACTTCGCCCTGCCGGCACACATCGACCACCAATGGACGCCGGTGCCGTCCTCCGGCTCGTTCCTCTACGCACTGGAGGTGCCGTCCAGTGGTGGCGAGACGCGCTTCACCAACCTGGCGCGCGCCTACGAGAGCCTCGACGAGGCGACCCGGCGCGAGATCGATGGCCTGCGCCTGATCAACTACAACCCCTTCATCCGCCTGCGCGAGGGCGGCTACGGCGGCGGTTTCGCCACCTACCGCACGCCGGACATCGAACCGATCCAGGGCAGCGAGCACCCGCTGGTACGCACCCACCCGGAAAGCGGCCGGCGCGTACTGTTCCTCAGCGCCCACACCGAGGTGGAGATTCCCGGCTACGACCCCGCGCGGGGCCAGGCGCTGATCGGTCGCCTGCGCGAACATCTGGCGCGCCCGGAACTGAGCTACAGCCACGCCTGGTCGGTGGGCGACATCGTCTGGTGGGACAACCAGGCCGTGCTGCATGCGCGCAACGCCTTCCCGGCCAGCGAGCGGCGGCGCCTGAAGCGCATCAGCCTGGCGGGCAGCCGTCCGTTCTGAGCCGGCATCCCCCAGCGTGCGCCGGCTCCTCCGTTGCCGACCGGCGTAGGTCGCTGCGCGCCGCTCTGGCGAGCCCCTTCCGTTCCGGCGAATAGCTAGCAGAACTGCGACATGCTGTCGCAGTTCTGCCATTTCTCCGCGTCTATCCTGCCCATAGGGCAATTCGCCTTTGGTCTAACGAGCTGGCCTGCAGCGCCCATGAAAAGGCGATTCTGACTTTGTAGTCAAAGTTTTGCTTTGCTACTTTGGCCAGGCATCAGGGATTGCTGATACAGCGTATTAAAAACATTAATTACCCCGGCATTCCGCGGCGCTGGCAGGATATTTTCCCGTCGAAGCCGTAGCGGCTTGACCTGATAGCCGGTCATTCACGGCAGGGATGTCATATTCTCGCGCGGGCTTCCCCGGATAGGCTGCACGCCAGTCAGGACGCGCCCGGCGGCGATGGGCGGGAATTGTTGGTCGGTTTATGACTTGTAGTTTCTCTGTCGTATGCCTTCAGAACTTGTTGAAGGCTTTTCGGCTCGATTGCACAATGCCGCGCCAAGGTTCGTTCGCGAATCGCGGTATGTGAGCTAGACCTCCGCAGCCGGTGCGCCATCCGCAGTGCCCCGGACTACTCGACAATCACGCAGGAGATTCGTGAGTGCAGATCGGTGTCCCCCTCGAGACCCATGCCGGTGAGACGCGGGTTTCCGCCACCCCGGAAACCGTCAAGAAGCTGATCGGCCAAGGCCACCAGGTGATCGTCCAGAGCGGCGCCGGCGTCAACGCCAGCCAGCCGGACAGTGCCTATGAAGCCGCCGGCGCGACGATCGGCAGCGCCGCCGAGGCCTTCGGCGCCGACCTGGTGCTGAAGGTGGTCGCGCCCAGCGCCGCCGAGCTGGCCCAGATGAAAAGCGGCGCCGTGCTGGTCGGCATGCTCAACCCCTTCGACAACGAGAACATCGCCCGCATGGCCGAGCGCGGCATCACCGCCTTCGCCCTCGAGGCCGCGCCGCGTACCTCGCGGGCGCAGAGCCTGGACGTGCTCTCCTCGCAGGCCAACATCGCCGGCTACAAGGCGGTGATGCTCGCCGCCAACCACTACCCGCGCTTCATGCCGATGCTGATGACCGCCGCCGGCACCGTGAAGGCCGCCCGCGTGCTGATCCTCGGCGCCGGCGTCGCAGGCCTGCAGGCGATCGCCACGGCCAAGCGCCTGGGCGCGGTGATCGAGGCTTCCGACGTGCGTCCGGCGGTGAAGGAGCAGATCGAGTCGCTCGGCGCCAAGTTCGTCGACGTGCCCTACGAGACCGACGAAGAGCGCGAGTGCGCCGAAGGCGTCGGCGGCTACGCGCGGCCGATGCCGGCCTCGTGGATGGAGCGCCAGGCCAAGGCCGTGCACGAGCGCGCCAAGCAGTCGGACATCGTCATCACCACCGCGCTGATCCCCGGCCGCAAGGCGCCGACGCTGCTGCACGAGGCGACCGTGGCGGAGATGAAGCCGGGCTCGGTGGTCATCGACCTGGCCGCCGCCCAGGGCGGCAACTGCCCGCTGACCGAGGCCGACCAGGTCGTGGTCCGGCACGGCGTGACCATCGTCGGCCACAGCAACCTGGCCGCGCTGGTACCGGCGGACGCCTCGGCGCTATACGCGCGCAACATCCTCGACTTCCTCAAGCTCACCCTGAACGCCGAAGGCTTCAGCGTGAACCTCGAGGACGACATCGTCGCCGCCTGCCTGATGTGCCGCGACGGCCAGGCGGTGCGCAAGAACGGCTGAGCCGCTGCGTCGGGAAGCTTCGATAACGATAAATGCGCACGCCTCGCGCCTGCGCCCTGAAGGCCGGTGAAAACGATGGATATCATTTCTGACGGGATCTACAACCTGATCATCTTCGTGCTGGCCGTGTACGTCGGCTACCACGTGGTATGGAACGTCACCCCTGCCTTGCACACCCCGCTGATGGCGGTGACCAACGCGATTTCCGCGATCGTCATCGTCGGCGCCATGCTCGCCGCCGCCCTGACCGTGACCCCGCTGGGCAAGGCCATGGGCACCCTCGCCGTGGCCCTGGCCGCGGTCAATGTGTTCGGTGGCTTCCTGGTCACCCGGCGCATGCTGGAAATGTTCAAGAAGAAAGCGCCGAAGGCGGGGGGCCACTGATGAGCATGAACCTGGTCACCCTCCTGTACCTCATCGCCTCGGTCTGCTTCATCCAGGCCCTGAAAGGCCTGTCGCACCCGACCACCTCGCGCCGCGGCAACCTCTTCGGCATGGTCGGCATGGCCATCGCCGTGGCCACCACCGTCGGCCTGGTGTTCAAGCTGGGCGCGGAGATCGCCACCACCGGCGTCGGCTACATCGTCGTCGGCCTGCTGGTCGGCGGTACCGCCGGCTCGATCATGGCCAAGCGCGTCGAGATGACCAAGATGCCCGAGCTGGTCGCCTTCATGCACAGCATGATCGGCCTGGCCGCGGTGTTCATCGCCATCGCCGCGGTGGTCGAGCCGCAGTCGCTGGGGATCGTCGCGCACCTGGGCGACACCATTCCCACCGGCAACCGCCTGGAGCTGTTCCTCGGCGCGGCCATCGGCGCCATCACCTTCTCCGGTTCGGTGATCGCCTTCGGCAAGCTCTCCGGCAAGTACAAGTTCCGCCTGTTCCAGGGCACCCCGGTGCAGTTCTCCGGGCAGCACCTGCTGAACCTGGTGCTCGGCCTGGCGACCCTCGGCCTGGGCCTGGTGTTCATGTTCACCGGCAACCTCACCGCCTTCGCCGTGATGCTGGCGCTGGCCTTCGTCCTCGGCGTGCTGATCATCATCCCCATCGGCGGCGCCGACATGCCGGTGGTGGTGTCGATGCTCAACTCCTATTCCGGCTGGGCCGCGGCGGGGATCGGCTTCTCGCTGAACAACTCGATGCTGATCATCGCCGGCTCGCTGGTCGGCTCCTCGGGCGCGATCCTCTCCTACATCATGTGCAAGGCGATGAACCGCTCGTTCTTCAACGTCATCCTCGGCGGCTTCGGCGCCGAAGCCGACGCCGGCGGCCCGGCGGGCTCCAAGGAGCAGCGTCCGGTGAAGTCCGGTTCGGCCGACGATGCCTCGTTCCTGCTGACCAACGCCGACAGCGTGATCATCGTCCCCGGCTACGGCCTGGCGGTGGCCCGTGCCCAGCACGCGCTGATGGAACTGGCGGAGAAGCTGACCCATCGCGGGGTCACCGTGAAGTTCGCCATCCACCCGGTCGCCGGGCGCATGCCGGGGCACATGAACGTGCTGCTGGCCGAGGCCGAGGTGCCCTACGAGCAGGTGTTCGAGATGGAGGACATCAACTCCGAGTTCGGCCAGACCGACGTGGTCCTGGTGCTCGGTGCCAACGACGTGGTCAACCCGGCGGCGAAGAACGATCCGAAGTCGCCCATCGCCGGCATGCCGATCCTCGAGGCCTACAAGGCCAAGACCGTGATCGTCAACAAGCGCTCCATGGCCAGCGGCTACGCCGGCCTGGACAACGAGCTGTTCTACCTGGACAAGACCATGATGGTGTTCGGCGACGCCAAGAAAGTCATCGAAGACATGGTCAAGGCGGTGGAGTGATTCCCCGCTGAGTCCACCAGAACCCCGGCCCAGGCCGGGGTTTTTCGTTTTCGCGGGTTGTCCGCGCAGCGTTCTCCGCCGCTTCCAACGGCGAAAACACCAGCCTTTCAGGAATATTTTTCATGCCCGCAAGGCATGGGTTTTTCGTCGGATCGCTGTAGCCCGCCAACCACGCGGCCTGTGGCGATAGGGGCGAAACCCATAGCTCCAGAAGTTATTTCCATAACAAAAATAATTACTTCAGGCGCTAAGCCTCCTTGCCAATCATGCAACTCCCTGCGCCGCTAGGACTCCAGCACGGACCTGAGCGGCCATCGAGTTCGTCAGTGCAAGGAGCTTTTCATGGCAACACCCCAGCCCGTCGATGCCCGCACGCAGCCCTGGCGCGAGACGCCCGGCGGCGACCTGGTGGCGCTCGGTCGGCCGGTTCGCCAGGCGTTGCACCTGGTTCGCCACAACCCGGCACAGGGTCGGGTGCTCAGCCGGCGCGAGACGATCCTGCTGGTCCTGTTCGCCCTGACCCTGCACGGAGCGGTGATCCATTGGCTGAGCCAGCAGAGAACCCCGGCGCTGCCCGAGGTGCCGCCACAGGTGCCGCCGATGACCATCGAGTTCACCGCCCCGGCGCCGCCGGTGGTGGAACCGCCGCCGCCCGAGCCGCTGCCGCCGGTGGTCGAGGAACCGCCACCGCCGGTGGTCGACGAGAACGGGGTGAAGCCGCCGCCGCCGAAGCCGGTGCCCAAGCCGAAACCCAAGCCCAAGCCACAACCCCGGCCGAAGCCGGCGCCGAAGGCCGTCGAGCCGGCTCCGCCCGCGCCGCCGCAACCCGCCGCGCCACCCGCCCCGCCGGCTCCGGCCGCCGCCCCGGCAGCGTTGACGCCGCCGTCGGCGAACGCCGGCTACCTGCACAACCCGGCACCGGAATACCCCGCCTTGGCCATGCGCCGTGGCTGGGAGGGCACCGTGCTGTTGCGGGTGCATGTCCTCGCCAGCGGCAGCCCGAGCGAGATCCAGGTGCAGAAGTCGAGCGGACGCGAAGCCCTCGACCAGGCCGCGGTGAAAGCGGTCAAGCGCTGGTCCTTCGTTCCCGCCAAGCGCGGCGACAAGGCCGAGGACGGCTGGGTCAGCGTACCGATCGATTTCAAGTTGAACTGAATCTGCAGCGTCACGAGGAGCATCCGTCATGAGTCTGTTAACCACCCCGCTCGAATCCGTCGAAGGCGCCGTCATCTGGCTGCTGGTCGGCTTTTCCGTGGTCACCTGGGGCCTGGCCCTGGTCAAGGGCGTGCAGTTCGCCCGGCAGAAGCGCCAGGACCGCCAGTTCCAGAAGCAGTTCTGGAGCGCCACCAGCCTCGACTCCGCCGGCGAGCAGGCGCAGGACAAGCAGGGCGCCGGCGCCCGCGTGGCCCAGGCCGGCTTCGCCGCGATCCAGGTGCAGGACAACGGCCAGCCCGACCTGGCCCAGTCGATCAACCACCAGGACCGTCTCGAACGCGCCCTGCGCCAGCAGATCCAGCGCGAGCGGCGTTCCCTGGAGTCGGGCCTGGCGGTGCTCGCCTCGATCGGCTCGACCTCGCCCTTCATCGGTCTGTTCGGCACCGTCTGGGGCATCATGGAGGCGCTCAAGGGGATCAGCGCGGCCGGCTCGGCGAGCCTGGAGACCGTGGCCGGGCCGATCGGCAGCGCGCTGATCGCCACCGGCGTGGGAATCGCCGTCGCGGTGCCGGCGGTGCTGGTCTACAACTACTTCCTGCGGCGCCTGAAGCTGACCGCCGCCGACCTCGACGACTTCGCCCACGACTTCTACAGCCTGGCGCAGAAGAGCGCGTTCCGCGTCATCGTCCATCCCTCCGCCGCGCGCCAGGCCGGCAACCCCTCGCGCAACGTGAAGGAGGCGTCCTGACATGGCCTTCTCGACCCAGGACAGCGACGAAGTCCTTTCCGAAATCAACGTCACCCCGCTGGTCGACGTGATGCTGGTGCTGCTGGTGGTGTTCATCGTCACCGCGCCGCTGCTGACCAACTCGATCCCGATCAACCTGCCGAAGACCGAATCGGTGGCCCCGCCGGAGCAGAAGGATCCCCTGGTGGTGAGCATCGATGGCGCCGGCAAGCTGTTCGTCAACAAGGACGAGATCCAGCCGGAGCTGCTGGAGAGCAACCTGGCCGCGGCCAAGGCGAAGGACGCCGAGGTCCGCGTGCAGTTGCAGGCCGACGAAGGGGTGAACTACGGCCAGGTGGCGAAGGCCATGGCTTCCATCGAGCGCGCCGGGATCACCAGGCTGGCGGTGATCACCGCACGCTGAAGCGAATCCACGCCGTCCGGCGCAGGCCGGGCGGGCAACGGTTTCGACCGCTCCGATCCGGGCAGGGGAGAGCGGTCTTTTTTATTCCGGATGGACGCTCCTCGGGCGTGTCCGCCGAGGCCGGGCTCGCGAATGATGCGTCGCGCATCGTGCCCGTCGCTTGCACGCCCCACGCCTGGGCGGTCAGGCCTGGCGTGCCGGCGCCTCCTGCTCCTTGGCGTCCTCCGTTCCTTCGACTTCCCATTCACCGGCCCAGTCCTCGCCGAACAGTTCGCTGGGATGCTGGGTGCGGCTGGCGCCGTTGCCGCAGCCCATCGATTCCGCCGAACAATAGCGGTCGCAACCCCAGCAGATGCGCTCCGGATGGCTGGGATGGAGAGGAAATTTCTTGGCCATGATCCTGTCCCGATACCTGATGCCTGCGCTCAGGTATACCGCCGATAGCTTGCGCCGCCCAGGCGTTGCCGCGGAAAAGTGGCTTCGGCTTGCGCTGGATCAACTCGATTGGCGTATATGTATTAATAGAATATTAAAATTGCTTTTTATTCCTTAGATAAAAAAGGCTACGCCCTTACACTTCCCTGGTGATGAATTTTTCTGGAGGGTTCTCCATGCACAGCGAACGCGTCCGTTATGTGTTGGTGCCCGGTTGGTACGGCTCGGAAGACGCCCATTGGCAAAGTCACTGGCAGCGCGCGCTGCCCAATGCCTCACGGGTCGAGCAACAGGACTGGATCACCCCGCTGCGCGCCGATTGGATCGCCGAGCTGGACGCCGAGATCCGCCGCCAGCCCGGGCCGGTGGTGCTGATCGCGCACAGCCTGGGTTGTGTGACAGTGGCGCTGTGGGCGGCCCAGGCCGAGCGCCGGGTGCGCGAGCAGGTGCGCGGCGCCCTGCTGGTGGCGCCGGCCGACGTCGAGCGCGAGAGCTGCGCCGAGGCGCTGCGCAACTTCGCGCCGATCAGCCGCGAGCCGTTGCCGTTCCCCAGCGTGCTGGTGGGTTCCGACAACGACCAGGCCTGCAGCCCGCAGCGCGCCATGCACCTGGCCCGCGCCTGGGGCGCGGAGACGGTGATCCTGCCCGAGGCCGGGCACATCAACGTGAAGTCCGGCCACGGCGCCTGGGAGGCCGGCTACCGTCACCTGTTCCGCTTGCAGTACCTGATCGACAGCCAGGCTCGCCGCCGCGCCTGAGACCACTTCAGTTCGCCAGCAGCGGCGACGGCTGGCGCTCGAACCAGCGGCTGGCCCGCTCGTAGGCGTGGGCCAGTTGCAGTACCGCGAAGTCGGCCTGGTGCGGACCGATGATTTGCAGGCCCATCGGCAGTCCCTCGGCATTGAAGCCCGCCTGCACATTGGCCACCGGGCAGCCGGACAGGCTGCCGGGAACCACCACTTCCATCCAGCGGTGGTAGGTGTCCATTGCCACGCCTTCGATGCTGCGCGGCCAGGGGGTTTCCTTGGCGAAGGGAAATACCTGCGCGCTGGGCAGCAACAGGTAGTCGTAGCGCTCGAACAGCCGGCCGATGGCGCGATACCAGTCGCTGCGGATGACCGACGCGCGAAAGACCGCGTCGGCGCCCAGGCGCAGCCCGTTCTCCACCTCCCAGAGCGCTTCCGGCTTCAGCAGGGCACGCTTCGCCGGATCGGCATGCACGCCGCCGAGCGAGCCGGCCACCAGCCAGTGGCGCAAGGTGCGCCAGCATTCCCAGAGGCGCTCCGGGGCGAAGCCGAGGTTCGCTTCTTCGATCTCGCAGCCGAGGCTGCGGAAATCGCCTAGCGCGCGCTGGCACAGTTGGAGGATGCCGTCCTGCATAGGCAGGTAGCCATCGAGGTCGCCCAGCCAGCCCAGCCGGATGCCTTCGAAATCGCGCTCCAGCGGAGCGGCGAACCGCGCGCCGGGTTCGGCGATGGATAGCGGCGCGCGGCGATCGGCGCCAGCCTGCACCGAGAGCAGCAGGGCGGTGTCGCGCACGCTGCGGCCCATCGGGCCTTCGTAGCCGAGCTGGTCGAAGAACAGGTCGGCGCTGTCGTCGAACGGTACGCGGCCTTGGGAAGGGCGGAAGCCGATGACGTTGTTGAAGGCCGCCGGGTTGCGCAGCGAGCCCATCATGTCGCTGCCGTCGGCCACCGGTACCAGGTGCAGCGCGAGGGCAGCGGCGGCTCCGCCGCTGCTGCCGCCGGCGCTGAGGCGTTCGTCGTAGGCGCAGGCGGTGGCGCCGAACAGCGGGTTGTAGGTCTGCGAGCCGAGGCCGAACTCGGGGGTGTTGGTCTTGCCGATGAGAATCGCGCCGGCGGCCCTGATCCGCTCCACCATGATCCCGTCGCGCTCGGGAATGTAGTCGCGGTACAGCGGCGAGCCGAGGGTGGTGCGGATGCCACGGGTCAGCGACAGGTCCTTGATGGCATGTGGCAGACCGTGCATCCAGCCACGCCATTCGCCACGGGCGAGTTCGCCGTCGCGCGCGTCCGCCTCTTCCAGCAGGCGTTCCGCCGGCAGCAGGCTGACCAGGGCGTTGACCCGTGGGTTGAAGCGCTCGATATGCGCCAGGTAGGCCTGCATCACCTCGCGGCAGGACACCTGGCGCAGGCGGATGCGTTCGGCAAGCTGGTGGGCCTGGAGCAGGACCAGCTCGTTGATCGGAGGGTTGGGCTTCATCGGGGTCGGGCCTTGGCAGTCGAGAAGGGGCGCCCCTGTGCCAGGGGCGCGAAACGGCGCTGCGCTCAGCGCATCAGGTTGGTCCACAGGCGGTCGGCGAGGCGGATCGCGTCTTCGCCGCAGGTCTGGCTGAACACCACGCGGGTACCGGCGGGGACGTGCAGCTCCGGGGCGTCCTTGAGACTGGCGTCGAGGTAGGGCTCGACGCCCTTCACCGGGCTCTGGTGCTTGAGGAAGTTCTGGGTCAGCGCGGCGTTCTCCGGCTGGGCGAGGAAGGCGATGAAGCGCCGCGCGTTGTCCGGGTTGCGGCTGCCGCGCGGGATCACCAGGTTGTCCACCCAGGCCAGCACGCCTTCCTTCGGATACAGGTACTTCAGGCTCGGCTTGAGTTCGCGCGCACGCATCGACGAGCCGCCCCAGAACATCGACATGTCCACCTCGCCCGCGGCGAGGTTCTCGCGGATCGAGCCGGCCTTGGAGCTGTAGGTCTTGACGAAGGGTTTCTGCGCCTTGAGCAGTTCGAGGACGCGCTGCATCTGCTTCGGGTCCGCGCTACAGAGTGGGATGCCCAGGTACAGGCTGGCCATGTCGACCACCTCGCTCACCGAGTCGAACATGTTGATCCGCCCGCGCAGTTCTTCCGGCGGCTGGTAGAGCACCGCGTAGCTGTCGGCCGGGCCGGCGTAGCGCGCGCCATCCAGCACCACGCTGGTGGTGCCCCAGATGAAGGGCACGCTGTAGGCGCCCTCCGGGTCCCAGGCGGGCTTCTTCAGGTTGTCGAGCAGGTTGGCGTAGTACGGCTCGGCGGCCGGGTCGAAGCGCTCGAGCAATGCTTCCTTGACCAGGATCGGAACGAACTGCTGCGAAGGAATCGCCACGTCGTAGCCGGCGCCGCCCTGCTTGAGCTTGGCCAGCAGGGTTTCGTTGGAGTCATAGGAGTCCACCGTGACGCGGATGCCGCTTTCCTTCTCGAATTTCTCCAGCAACTGCGGCGAGAAGTAGCCGCTCCAGCTGACCACGTTGAGTTGCCCGGCGGCCTGGGCGCTGCCGCCCAGGGCCAGGGTGAGGCCGAGGCCGATGCTTGCGATCCGTTGATGCATGGGGATTTCTCCGACGTAGGGCTCAGGCGCGTGGCTTGCCGAGCAGGTAGGAAAGGCTGACGAAGATCACGGAGACGCCGAGGATCAACGTCGACACGGCGTTGACGTCGGGCGTGACGCCCATCCGCAGCAGTCCGAAGATGAAGATCGGCAGGGTGGTGGTGCCGGCCTGCGAGACCATCATCGAGATCACGAAGTTGTCCAGCGAGACGATGAAGGCGAGCATCAGGCCGGAGAAGATGCCCGGCGCCAGCAGCGGCAGCGTCACCTTGCGCAGGGTCCGCCACGGACCGGCGTAGAGGTCGGCGGCGGCCTGCTCCAGGGAAAGGTCCATGTCATCCAGGCGGGCACGGATCGGCAGGTAGGCGAACGGGATGCAGAACACCGTGTGGGCGATGATCAGGTTGCCGTAGCCGAGAGACAGCCCGACGGTGGAAAACAGCGCCAGGGTGGCGACCCCAACCACGATTTCCGGCAGCACCAGGGGCAGCATGATCGCTCCCATCGACAGGCGCAGGCCCCTGAACTTCGCCCCACGCGAGGTGCCGAGGGCGGCCAGGGTGGCGATCGCGGTGGCCGCGGCGCTGGCGCACACGGCGATCAGCAGGCTGTTGCCGGCGGCCTGGCGCAGCGCCTGGTTGGCGAAGGCGGCGCGGTACCAGTCGAGGCTGAAGCCGGTCCAGACGGTGGCCGACTGGTTGGCGTTGAAGGAGTACACCACCAGCACCAGGATCGGCGCGTACAGGTACAGGTAGAACAACAAGCTGAAGGCACCGAAGCCGGGGAAGTCCTGGACGTTATGGCGGCTGCCTTTCCACAGGCGCGCGATCATCGGCCCATCCCCCGTGCGAGACGTTCGGCGCGCCAGGCGTAGACGGTCAGGACCAGCATCACCGCGGCCATCAGCACCAGCGACAGGGCGGCGCCGAACGGCCAGTTCCGGGCGTCGGCGAACTGCCGGAAGATCAGGTTGCCAAGCATCATGCGGGTGCCTCCGCCAAGCAGTTCCGGGGCGATCATCGCGCCCAGGCAGGGCACGAAGGTCAGGATGGCGCCGGCCAGGATGCCCGGCCGGGCGATCGGCAGGACCACCTTGCGTAGCGTGCGCAGGCGGCCGGCGTAGAGGTCCTGGGCGGCTTCCAGCAGGCGCATGTCCATTTTCTCCAGGGTCGCGTAGATCGGCAGTACCACGAAGGGCGCGTAGGTGTAGACCAGGCCGAGCAGCACCGCGCCGTCGCTGTAGAGCAGCGGCAACGGGTGGTCGACCAGGCCGAGGCCGAGCAGGCCGTTGTTGATCACTCCGCTGCCGCGCAGCAGGAGAATCCAGGCGTAGGTGCGGATCAGCAGGTTGGCCCAGAACGGCACGGTGATCAGGAAGATCAGCAGGCCGCGCCGACGCGGCGGCTGCATGGCCAGCCAGACCGCCACCGGGAAGCCGAGCGACAGGGTGATGAGGGTGGTCAGCGCGGCGATGCCGAGCGAGCGCAGGGCGATTGTCAGGTAGGAGTCGGCGAAGGCCAGGCTGTCGTCCATCTGCCGTTCGAAGAGCAGGGATACGTACGCCTCGCCGCTGAAGGCCCGGTCGACCCCGCCATAGGGGTTGGCCTCCATCAGCGAATAGGCGGCGACGATGAGGATCGGCAACACCAGGAACAGGCCGATGGCGACCAGCGCCGGAGTGACGCCGAGGAAGCTGTGCAGGGCCTGGCGACGCTGCAAGGCTGCGCCGGGGGAAGGGATCGGATGCATGGCTGTGGTCCGTTGCCGAAGGGGATCAATCCAGCAGGACGCTGGCGCTGTCTTTGGCCACGGCCAGGCAGGCAGCTTCGCCGGTGGCGAAGCGCCGTGCCGTGCCGTTCGGTGTGCGCACCGTCAGCAGGCTGCCGTCGGCCAGGCGCACCCGGTATTGCAGGTCGGTGCCGAGGTAGACCTGGCTTTCCACCGTGCAGGGCAGGCCGCCGCCGGTGTTGGCCGCCAGCAGGTCCAGGCGTTCCGGGCGGATCGACAGGCAGACCCGGGCTCCGGCTGCCAGGCCGTCGCGCGCGGTGGCCTCGAACGCTTCGCCGCCGGGACCGCGGTACAGCGCCAGCGGGCCGTCGCGCTGGAGCAGCTCGGCTTCGATGAAATTGGTCTCGCCAATGAAGTCGGCGACAAAGCGGTTGCCGGGGCGCTCGTAGATCTCTTCCGGCGGCCCGACCTGTTGCACCTGTCCCTCGGAGAGCACGGCGATGCGATCGGACATGGTCAGCGCCTCCTCCTGGTCGTGGGTGACGAAAATGAAGGTGATCCCGGTCTTCGCCTGGATCGCCTTGAGTTCCTCGCGCATCGCCTGGCGCAGCTTCAGGTCGAGGGCCGAGAGCGGTTCGTCGAGCAGCAGCACCCGCGGTTGCGGCGCCAGCGCACGGGCCAGTGCCACGCGTTGCTGCTGGCCTCCTGAAAGCTGCCCGGGACGGCGATCGGCGAAACGTTCCATCTGCACCAGGGCGAGCATCTCGCGGACCCGCTCGGCGATCTCCGCCTTGCCCAGGCTGCGTCCCAGTGGGCGCGATTCGAGGCCGAAGGCGAGGTTCTCGGCGATGCTCATGTGCGGGAACAGCGCATAGTGCTGGAACACGGTGTTCACCGGGCGCTCGAAGGGCGGTCGCGCGGCGATGTTCTCGCCGTAGAGGAGGATCTCGCCCTCCGTGGGAAACTCGAAGCCGGCGATCATCCGCAGCAGGGTGGTCTTGCCGCAGCCGGACGGGCCGAGGAGGGTGAAGAATTCATTGTCGCGGATATCCAGGTCGACGCGCTTCAGCGCCACCGGGCCGCTCTCGGGATCGCCGTACACCTTGCGTACCGCGCGGATGGACACTGCATGGGTACGCAGCGAATGCAGGGCACTCATGGACTTACCTCCGATTCCCCTTCGTGCGTGCCGCAATGCGGCGCGACGATGGTTGTTGTTCTTATGGCAGGGCTGGAAAGTAGGCTTCCGCGAGGTGGCGGAAGGGTAGCGCCGGCTTGTGGTCGCCGATGGCTGGAGCGGATGATGCGGAAAAGGGGCGGCTGTCGAAAGCTCAATTTTCTTATATAAGGTGTTAAAAAAATTAACACCTAGCGAGGTTCGCAAGGCCCATGTCGATCCCCCGTCTGCCCCCGTTGAACGCTGTGCGCGCCTTCGAGGCCGCCGCCCGCCTGGGTAGCTACGTGGCGGCGGCGAAAGCCCTGCACGTAACCCAGCCGGCGGTCGGCCGGCATGTCCGGCTGCTGGAAGACTGGCTTGGCGCGCGTCTGTTCGAACGTACTTCGCGTGGCGTGCTGTTGACCCCGGCCGGGCGGCAGTACTACGCCGCGGTGTCCACCGCGTTGCAGCAGATCGCCGAGGCCGGCGGCCAGCTCAGTGGCGCGCGCTGGCTGCGGATCATGGCGGTGCCGGCGTTCTCCCGGCGCTGGCTGACGTCGCGCCTGGAAACCCTCTGCGCACAGCGACCGGGGCTGAAGATCGCCCTCGAACCCAATCCCACCTTCGACCACGTGGAGGAGCGCAGCGCCGACCTCGGTATCGTCTATGGCCTGCCGGGCCAGTACGCCAACCCGCGCGCGCTGCTGATCCGGCCCAAGGTGTTCCCGGTGTGCTCGCCGGCCTACCTGGCCGCCGCCGGACCGCTGGAGTCGGCGGAGCAACTGGTCGCGCACAAGCTCATCCATGTCGACGACGGCGAGTGGTGGAACCTCTGGTTCTCCGCCATCGGGGTCGACGTCGAGGTCCGTCCGGCGGTGCTCTACCTGAGCAACGATCATGCCCTGGCGCGGGCCGAAGAGGGTCTCGGCATCGCCCTGGCCAACGAGGTGCTGGTCCGCCAGGAACTGCGCAGCGGCGCTCTGGTGCGGCCCCTGGCCGCCGAGGCGGCACTGGAGTGCTACCAGGTGCTGACCCCGCCCGGCACGCCCTCGGCGGACGTCGAGTGGTTCATCGGCTGGTTGGGCGAGGCCCTGCGCGAAGAGTTTCCGGACGCCGTGACGTCCTGAACGCAGCGCCAGCGCTGCATCGTTAACCCAAGCGTAACGATCATGTCGGCTGCTTGATTGAACAGGCCTGGCGGCCTGCCTACCGTGGCTCCTCACCACAGCGTGAAACCTGGAGCCGACATGACGACACCGATCTCTCCCCCGCCGCAGTGGTCGCGGCGCCGCCAGGAAAAGCAGCGGCGCCTCGAGCGCGTGCGCGGCCTGGCTGACGGCGCGGTGCTGCCGCGCGAACGCCTGGTCGCCGCGCTGGAGGCGCTGATCGCGCCGGGCGATCGGGTGGTGCTGGAAGGCAACAACCAGAAGCAGGCGGATTTCCTCTCCCGTTCGCTGGCGCGGGTCGATCCCGGCAAGCTGCACGACCTGCACATGATCATGCCCAGCGTCGGCCGCCCGGAGCATCTCGACCTGTTCGAACTGGGCATCGCGCGCAAGCTCGACTTCTCCTTCTCCGGCCCGCAGAGCTTGCGCATCGGCCAGTTGCTCGAAGACGGCCTGCTGGAGATCGGCGCGATCCACACCTACATCGAGCTGTACGCGCGGCTGGTGGTCGACCTGATCCCCAACGTGGCGCTGGTCGCCGGTTTCGTCGCCGACCGCGAAGGCAACGTGTACACCGGGCCGAGCACGGAAGACACCCCGGCGCTGGTGGAGCCCACCGCGTTCAGCGACGGCATCGTCATCGTCCAGGTCAACCGTATCGTCGACGACCCGCGCGACCTGCCGCGAGTGGATATCCCGGCGTCCTGGGTGGACTTCGTGGTCGAGGCCGACCAGCCGTTCTACATCGAGCCGCTGTTCACCCGCGACCCGCGCCACATCAAGCCGGTCCACGTGCTGATGGCGATGATGGCGATCCGCGGCATCTACCAGCGGCACAACGTGCAGTCGCTGAACCACGGCATCGGCTTCAACACCGCGGCCATCGAACTGATCCTGCCGACCTACGGCGAGTCCCTCGGCCTGAAGGGCAAGATCTGCCGACACTGGACCCTCAACCCGCACCCGACCCTTATCCCCGCCATCGAGAGCGGCTGGGTCGAGAGCGTGCACTGCTTCGGCACCGAGCTGGGCATGGAGGGCTACATCGCCCAGCGTCCCGACGTGTTCTTCACCGGTCGCGACGGCTCGCTGCGTTCCAATCGGATGTTCTGCCAACTGGCAGGACAATACGCCGTCGACCTGTTCATCGGCGCTACCCTCCAGGTCGACGGCGACGGCCATTCCTCCACCGTCACCCGCGGACGCCTGGCCGGCTTCGGCGGCGCCCCGAACATGGGCCACGACCCGCGCGGCCGGCGCCACTCGACGCCGGCCTGGCTGGACATGCGGGGCGAACCCGAGGCCTTGCTGGAGCGCGGCAGGAAGCTGGTGGTGCAGATGGTCGAGACCTTCCAGGACGGCGGCAAGCCGACCTTCGTCGAGCGCCTCGACGCGCTGGAGGTGGCGCGCCAGACCGGCATGCCGCTGGCGCCGGTGATGATCTATGGCGACGACGTCACCCATGTGCTCACCGAGGAAGGCATCGCCTACCTGTACAAGGCGCGCTCCCTGGAGGAACGCCAGGCGATGATCGCGGCGGTGGCGGGGATCAGTCCGATCGGCCTGCGCCACGATCCGCGCGAGACCCTGCGGATGCGCCGCGAAGGGCTGATCGCGCTGCCCGAGGACCTCGGCATCCGCCGCACCGACGCCTCGCGCGAGCTGCTGGCGGCGAAGAGCATCGCCGAGCTGGTCGAGTGGTCCGGCGGGCTGTACCAGCCGCCGGCGCGTTTCAGGAGCTGGTGATGAACGCCATCGCGAACCTCGCGGCGACGCCGTGCGCCGACCTCGGCGAATGCCTGGCCGACCTGGCGGTGGACGCCCTCATCGACGAAGCCGAACTGTCGCCCAAGCCGGCCCTGGTGGACCGCCGCGGCAATGGCGCGCATGCCGACCTGCACCTGGGCCTGATGCAGGCCTCGGCGCTGAGCCTGTGGCCGTGTTTCAAGGAAATGGCCGACGCCGCACAGCGGCATGGGCGCATCGATGCGCGCCTGCGCGGCGTCCTTGGCCAACTGGGGCGCGACGGCGAGGCGGCGATGCTGCGTACCACCGAAGGCGTGAACACCCATCGCGGAGCGATCTGGGCGCTCGGCCTGCTGGTCGCGGCCGCCGCTCTCGAACCGCGCCGCACGCAGGCCGGCGAAGTGGCCGCGCGCGCAGGACGCATCGCCCTGCTCGACGATCCGGCGGCCGCCATCGGCGACAGCCACGGCGAGCGCGTCCGTCGGCGCTACGGCGTCGGCGGCGCCCGCGAGGAGGCGCGTCTCGGCTTCCCCCGCGCAGTGCGCCACGGCCTGCCGCAGCTATGGCGCAGCCGCGAAGGCGGCGCTGGCGAGCAGAACGCCAGGCTCGATGCGCTGCTGGCGATCATGAGCGTCCTCGACGATACCTGCGTGCTGCACCGCGCCGGCCGCGTCGGCCTCGCCGTGATGCAGGATGGCGCCCGCGCGGTGCTCGCCGCCGGCGGCAGCGCCAGTCTCGCCGGGCGTCGCCGCCTGTGCGAGCTGGACCGCCGCCTGCTGGCGCTGAACGCTTCGCCCGGCGGCGCCGCCGACCTGCTGGCCGCCTGTCTTTTCCTCGATCGCCTGCCCGCCGTGTCCGGTGGGTGGGCTGGGAGTCTCTGAGATGGAAACCCTGACCTTCGAATTTCCCGCCGGCGCTCCGGCGCGCGGTCGCGCCCTGGCCGGCTGCGTCGGCTCCGGCGACCTGGAGGTGCTGCTCGAGCCGGCCGCCGGAGGCGCGCTGAGCATCCAGGTGGTGACCTCGGTAAACGGCAGCGGCCCGCGCTGGCAACAACTCTTCGCGCGGGTCTTCGCGGCGTCCACGGCGCCGGCCGCGTCGATCCGCATCCACGATTTCGGCGCCACTCCCGGGGTGGTCCGCCTGCGCCTGGAGCAGGCACTGGAGGAGGCTGGCCATGACTGACGTCGCCCGCCTGCTGGCGCTGCGCAGCTTCACCGAACTGGGAGCGCGCCAACGCGCCCGTGCCCTGCTTGACGCGGGCAGCTTCCGCGAGTTGCTCGATCCCTTCGCCGGCGTGCAGTCGCCCTGGCTGGAACGACAGGGCATCGTGCCCCAGGCCGACGATGGGGTAGTGGTCGCCCGTGGCCTCCTCGACGGCCAGCCGGCGGTGCTCGCCGCCATCGAAGGTGCTTTCCAGGGCGGCAGCCTTGGCGAAGTCAGCGGAGCGAAGATCGCCGGCGCGCTGGAGCTGGCCGCCGAGGACAATCGCAACGGCGTTCCGACCCGGGCCCTGCTGTTGCTGGAAACCGGTGGCGTGCGCCTGCAGGAAGCCAACCTCGGACTGGCGGCGATCGCCGAGATCCAGGCGGCCATCGTCGATCTGCAGCGCTACCAGCCGGTGGTGGCGGTGATTGCCGGGCCGGTCGGCTGCTTCGGCGGCATGTCCATCGCCGCCGGGCTGTGCAGCTACGTGCTGGTGACCCGCGAGGCGCGCCTCGGCTTGAACGGTCCGCAGGTGATCGAACAGGAGGCCGGCATCGCTGAATACGACTCGCGCGACCGGCCGTTCATCTGGAGCCTCACCGGCGGCGAGCAGCGCTTCGCCAGCGGTCTCGCCGACGCCTACCTGGCCGACGACCTCGATGAGGTACGCACCTCGGTACTCGCGTATTTCGCCAAGGGCCTGCCGGCACGGCCGCGCTGCCGCCGCGCCGAGGATTACCTGCGGCGGCTGGGCGACCTCGATACCGCCGAGCAACCGGATGCCGCCGGCGTGCGCCGGCTGTACCAGGGGCTGGGCCAAGGAGATGCAACATGAGCCAACCGTTCGCTTCCCGTGGCCTGGCCTGGTTCCAGGCGCTGGCCGGTAGCCTCGCGCCGCGTCCCGGCGATCCTGCTTCGTTGCGCGTCGCCGATGCCGAGCTGGACGGCTACCCGGTGCGTTTCCTGGCCGTCGTGCCCGATCCCGACAATCCGTTCCCGCGCGCTCGCCAGGGCGAGGTCGGGCTGCTCGAGGGCTGGGGCCTGGCCGCCGCCGTCGACGAGGCGCTGGAGGCCGACCGCGAGGCGCCACGCAAGCGCGCGCTGCTGGCCATCGTCGACGTGCCGAGCCAGGCCTACGGCCGCCGCGAGGAGGCCCTGGGTATCCACCAGGCGCTGGCCGGGGCGGTGGATGCCTACGCCCGCGCCCGACTCGCCGGGCATCCGCTGATCGGCCTGCTGGTGGGCAAGGCGATGTCCGGCGCGTTCCTCGCCCACGGCTACCAGGCCAACCGCCTGATCGCCTTGCACGATCCGGGGGTGATGGTCCACGCCATGGGCAAGGCCGCCGCCGCGCGGATCACCCTGCGCAGCGTCGAGGAACTGGAGGCGTTGGCGGCGAAGGTGCCGCCGATGGCCTACGACATCGACAGCTACGCGTCGCTCGGCCTGCTCTGGAGGACCCTTCCGGTGGAGACCGTCGAGGTGCCGTCGACGGCGGACCTGGTGCGGGTCCGCACCTGCCTGGGCGAGGCCCTGGCCGATATCCTCGGCGGCCCGCGCGACCTCGGCGGCCGCCTCGGCGCGGCCAACCGCGAGGCGTCGGCGCGGGTGCGCCGGCTGCTGCGCGAGCAGTGGTGAATTCAGGAGCGAGCCGTGGTCATCGCGAACAGCTCACAGCGGGGCTCCAGCCGGCGACGGCTCGCTCCTGATCCGATGCGTCGCAGGGCAGGGCCGGAACCCCATGACTTGCTCCTGGGCATGGCGCCGGCGCATTTGCCGGAGAATGCTCCGGCCTGGGTCTGCGCGGCACTGAAGGCCGGCTGGCCGGTGGTGGTGCGCCGTGCGCCGGCAGATCCTGCGCGGGTGGCCATCGGCGTGCGCGGCCTGGCGCGGGAGCAGCGCTGGGCCGGCTGGATGCCGTTGGCGGCAATCACCCGGCGCTTGCGCCCGGAAGCGCTGGGCCAGCGCGAGCCGGCGATGCTGCGCGATCTGCCGGCCTGGCGTGCCTTGCGCGACCTGCGTGCGCCGCTGAACGCGCTGGGACTGGCCTGGGGCGTGACCGGCGGCGCCGGTTTCGAGCTGGCCAGCGGGGTCGCCGTGCTGCATCCGGACAGCGACCTCGACCTGCTGCTGCGCACCCCGCGCCCGTTCCCGCGCGATGACGCGCTGCGCCTGCTGCAGTGCTTCGAGCAGTGTCCCTGCCGGATCGACCTGCAACTGCAGACCCCGGCGGGCGGCGTGGCCCTGCGCGAATGGGCCGAGGGTCGGCCCCGGGTGCTGGCGAAAGGCAGCGAGGCGCCGCTGTTGCTGGAAGACCCCTGGCGGATCGCGGAGGTCGAGGCATGAGCGTGCTGTTCGCCTATCCCGGCCAGGGCGCCCAACGTCCCGGCATGCTCGCGGCCTTGCCCGACGAACCGCCGGTGCGCGCCTGCCTGGAGCAGGCGGCGGACTGTCTCGGCCAGGCGCCGGCCGAACTGGAGAGCGCCGAGGCCTTGCGCGGCACCCGCGCGGTGCAGTTGTGCCTGCTGATCGCCGGGGTCGCCGCCAGCCGCCTGCTGGAGACGCGCGGGCATCGGCCGGGGCTGGTCGCCGGGCTGTCCATCGGCGCCTATCCGGCGGCGGTGGTAGCCGGCGCGCTGGACTTCGACGACGCGCTGCGTCTGGTGGCGCTGCGTGGCGAACTGATGCAGGCCGCCTGGCCCGAGGGCTACGGGATGAGCGCCATCCTCGGTCTCGAACAGGCGCAACTGGAAGCGCTGATCCTGGCGGTGCGGCGCGAGCACCCGCCGCTCTACCTGGCCAACGTCAACGCCGAGCGGCAACTGGTGGTGGCCGGCAGCGAAGCGGCTCTGGCCGCCCTCGCCGAACGCGCCCGTGCCGCCGGCGCCAGCGCGGCGAAGCGCCTGGCGGTGAGCGTACCGTCGCACTGTGCGCTGCTCGACGAACCGGCCGCGCGCCTGGCCGAAGCCTTCGCCGGCATCCGCCTGCATCGGCCGCGCGTGCCCTACCTGAGCAGCAGCCGGGCGCGCCTGGTCGCCGAACCGGCCGCGCTGGCCGACGATCTCGCCGGCAACATGGCGCGCCGCGTCGAGTGGCTGGCGACATTGCGCAGCGCCTACGAGCGCGGTGCCCGCCTGCATCTCGAGCTGCCGCCGGGACGGGTCCTCAGCGGTCTGGCGCGGCCTCTGTTCGGCTGCGCCACGCCGGCCTTCGAAGGCTCCCGGGCAGATACCCTGGACGCGCTGTTGCGCGAGGAGGAAAAGAGAACCCGATAAGCGTTCGTTCGAGGCATAAAAACAACAACATCGATCCGCAACCGAGGACAACAATAATGATTATCTACGGTGTCGCACTGCTGTCTCTGTGTACCCTCGCCGGGCTGTTCATCGGCGAGATCCTTGGCGTGATGCTCGGCGTGCCGGCCAACGTCGGTGGCGTCGGCATCGCCATGCTGCTGCTGATCTTCGTCGGCAGCTACCTGGGCAAGCGTGGCCTGCTCTCGGCGAAGACCGAGCAGGGCGTGGAGTTCTGGAGCGCGGTCTACATTCCCATCGTGGTCGCCATGGCCGCCCAGCAGAATGTCCTCGGCGCGCTGAGCGGCGGGCCGGCCGCTATCCTCGCCGGCATCGCCGCGGTCGCCGTGGCCTTCGCCCTGGTCCCGCTGCTCGACCGCTTCGGCCGGAAGAAAGCCGAAGGCGCCCCGCCATTGAAACCGCGCACCAGCGTGCAGGGGTGAGCGCCATGTTCGAGTCCCTGAACAAAGTCATCAATGGCTACGGCCTGATCAGCGGCTTCGCCATCATCGGCGTGACCATGGCGGTGTCCTACTGGTTGTCGGCGCGCCTCACCCGCGGGCGCCTGCACGGCTCGGCGATCGCGATCTTCCTCGGCCTGGTGCTGTCCTACGTCGGCGGCGTCGCCACCGGCGGGCAGAAAGGATTGGTGGACGTGCCCCTGATGTCCGGTATCGGCCTGCTGGGTGGCGCCATGCTGCGCGACTTCGCCATCGTCGCCACGGCCTTCGGGGTGAATGTCGAGGAACTGCGTCGGGCAGGGGTTTCCGGGGTGGTGTCGCTGTTCCTCGGAGTCGGTTCGTCGTTCGTCGCCGGGGTCGCGGTGGCCATGGCGTTCGGCTATACCGATGCGGTCAGCCTGACCACCATCGGCGCCGGCGCGGTCACCTACATCGTCGGACCGGTGACCGGCGCCGCCCTGGGGGCCAGCTCCGAGGTGATGGCGCTGAGCATCGCCGCCGGGTTGGTGAAGGCGATCCTGGTGATGGTCCTGACGCCTTTCGTCGCGCCCTACATCGGCCTGAACAATCCACGTACGGCGGTGATCTTCGGTGGTCTCATGGGCACCTCCAGCGGCGTCGCCGGCGGCCTCGCCGCCACCGACCCGAAGCTGGTGCCCTACGGTTGCCTGACCGCGGCGTTCTATACCGCCATCGGTTGCCTGCTGGGGCCGTCGCTGCTGTATTTCAGCGTGCGCGGCCTGGTTGGGTGAGCGGGCTCGTCCGGGCACCCTCTCCCTGAAGGGCGAGGGTTGGGGAGAGGTCAGCGGGCCAGCGGTAATGTGGATTTCCGTCCGCTATCCCGCCGCCTCCTGCTCCAGGCGCAGGCTGTACATCCGGCACTCCGCGAGCAACGCCAGCAGGTTCGGGTCGCGCTCCTTGGCCTTGAGGAACACCACGCCGATGTGCTGCTGCAGGCGATAGCGCGGTTGCAGCGGGATCAGCCGCACGCGGTTCTCGTAGACCGCCTCGATGCGTTTGGGCAGCAGCGCATGGCCGACCCCCGAGCTGACCATGCTGAGGAGGGTGAATATGTCGTTCACCTGCATGGCGATCTGCGGTTCGAAGCCGGCCTGCTGGAACACCCGGGTGCCGTCCTGATGGGTGGCGAAGCCCTGGGTGAGCGTGACGAAGGGCGTGTCGCGCAGGGTGCTGAGATCGATCTCGGCGAGCCTGGCGTAGGGCGAGTCCACCGGCACGGCGAGGAAGATGTCATCGGAGAACAGCGGCAGGTGCTCGCAGTCGGGATCGCTGACGCTGTCGTTGAGCGACACCAGGATGGCGTCCAGCTCCATGTTCTTCAGCTGGTAGAACAGATCGACGTTGGAGCCGAGGATCAGGTCGATGTTCAGCGCGCTGCGTCGCAGCTTGAGGCCCATGATCAGTTGCGGCACGGTCTTCACCGTCAGCGAATAGAGCGCGCCGAGCTTGAAACGCTCGGCGGAGAAGCCGGCCGCCTCGCGGGTCAGACGCACCGTGTCGAGTACCTCCTGGACCAGCTTCTGCGCGCGCTCCTCGAGCACGTAGGCGCTTTCCAGCGGGGTCAGGTTGCGTCCCTCGTGCTTGAACAGCGGGCAGCGCAGGGCGCTTTCCAGCGAGTGGATGGCGCGGTGCACGCTGACGTTGCTGGTGCCCAGTTCCGCCGCCGCGCGCGCCAGGTTGCCGGTGCGCATGAAGGCGAGGAAGGTTTCCAGCTTCTTGAGGGTGATTTCTTCGTCGATCAGCATCCGCGTTCCCCTGGCCGGTGGCGTCGGGGGATTGTGCCTGAGGCGGCGCGGGAGGGGTAAAAAGGGCCGTCATGTCCTAGCGCGTGGCGGAGCATGACGGCCTGGAAACGCCTTGGGGAAGGCGGAGTTGCACTGACCGGATGGAATCCCGCTTCGGCAGCCTGAGCCGCCGATAGGCTAACGGAACTCAGCGGATGGAGCGGATGGTGCGCCGGACCGGGGTGGTCCGGAGCGCCGGCCACCCTAGCAACGGAGGCTTTTTGCCACAGTCATCGGATTCGTCTTTGTCAGAAAGAAAGTTCCTCTTGGAATGTCGGAAAGCTGAGGGTCAGTGCCGGCGCTCGGCAAGCTTGCCCAGTTGCTCCCGGCAGTAGTCGACGAACAATCGTGCCGGCTTGGTCAGTTGCGCGCGTTTCAGCCAGGCGGCGGCGAGCCCGGAGGTGGACACCGGCTCGGCGAGGTCGACCATGACCACCTTCTTGCCGTCGTAGGTGCATTCCGAATGCGGGCGGGTGACCAGCAGGGAGAAGCCGAAGCCCTGGCCGACCATGCCGCGCACCATCTCGATGGACGGCGAGCTGAAGGCGATGTTCGGCGTCAGGCCGAGTTCCTCGAACAGGCTGACGAAATAGGTGCGGCTGGGCTGCACGTCGAGCAGGATCATCGGTTCCAGGCACAGGTCGCGCAGCGACACTTGCGCCTGCCCGGCGAAGCGGTGTCCTTCGGGGAGCAGCGCGTGGGGTCGTTGCGGCGGCATCAGCGGCTCGGTCTCGATGGTCGAGTCGAGGTCGTGCTCGTAGAGGAAGGCCAGGTCGAAGCGCCCGGAGGTGAGGCCTTGCACCAGTTCCTGCTGCTCGCCGTCGCGGATGCGGATCTCCACCCCCGGATAGGCCTGGCGAAAGCCGGCGATCAGGCCCGGCAGGTAGAGCGGGGCGACCGTCTCGAAGCAGCCGATGTCGATCTGCCCGGCGATCACGTCGTTGTCGGCCAGGGCGTTCTGCTCGAACTCGTGGGCCATCCGCAGCAGTTCCTGCGCCTTGCGGTAGAAGCGCGCGCCGGCGGGGGTCAGCGACACGCCCTGGGCGTGGTGGCGGATGAACAGCTGCACGCCGAAGCTTTCCTCCAGACCCTTCACCGCCGTGGAGATCGACGGCTGGGCGATGTACAGCTTGCGCGAGGCCTCGGCCACGCTGCCGCATTCCACGGTGGTCACGAAATACTTGAGTTGCCGCAAGGTATAGGACGCCACTGCAAGACCTCATTGGCGCATCATCCTCCCCGGGCCGGGCGTGCGCGCCTCGATTGTTGTGTCCGCCGCGCTGCAAGCAAGTTGCAGGCCGCTGCCGAGCGTCGCGGCGCTGGCCGCGACGACGATTGCCCGCCTGCACGATAACCCAGCACGACGCACTTTGCCGGGGCACGCCTGGCCAGCTTTTTCTTATGTCCCGAGGACATTTTTAATAATTTTCCTTCGCCGCGGCTTGCGCGACCATCCTTCCCCATCGACCCCATGGACAGCGGTCCGCCTCCCGGCGGTCCGGGCCATGCGTGCAGAACCACGACCGGCGCAGACCGGCGAGATAACAAGGAGAAGGTGGGGTGTTCGAACTCAGCGATTGGCAACGGCGCGCCGCGACACAGCGCTTCATCGACCAGGCCCTGATCGGCGGCCGCCAGCGTCCAGCCGCCAGCGGCGCTACCTTCGACGCCATCGATCCGGCGAGCAATCGCCTGCTGGCGCGGGTCGCGGCCTGCGATGCGGCCGACGTCGACGCGGCAGTGGCCGCCGCCCGCCGCGCCTTCGACGAAGGCCCCTGGGCGCGTCTCGCCCCGGTCGAGCGCAAGCGCGTGCTGCTGCGCCTGGCCGAGCTGATGCTGGCCCATCGCGAAGAGCTGGCGCTGCTCGACTCGCTGAACATGGGCAAGCCGGTGATGGACGCCTGGAACATCGATGTACCCGGCGCCGCCCACGTCTTCGCCTGGTATGCGGAAAGCCTCGACAAGCTCTACGACCAGGTCGCGCCGACCGCCCAGCAGACCCTGGCCACCATTACCCGCGTGCCGCTGGGGGTGATCGGCGCGGTGGTGCCGTGGAACTTCCCGCTCGACATGGCCGCCTGGAAGCTCGCCCCGGCCCTGGCCGCCGGCAACTCGGTGGTGCTCAAGCCGGCCGAGCAGTCGCCGTTCTCCGCCCTGCGCCTGGCCGAGCTGGCCCTGGAGGCGGGGGTGCCGGAAGGCGTGCTGAACGTGGTGCCGGGCCTCGGCGAGCAGGCCGGCAAGGCCCTCGGCTTGCACCCGGAGGTGGACGCACTGGTGTTCACCGGCTCCACCGAGGTCGGCAAGTACTTCATGCAGTATTCCGCGCAATCCAACCTCAAGCAGGTCTGGCTGGAGTGCGGCGGCAAGAGTCCGAACCTGGTGTTCGCCGATTGCCGCGATCTTGACCTGGCGGCGGAAAAGGCCGCCTTCGGCATTTTCTTCAACCAGGGCGAGGTCTGTTCGGCGAACTCGCGCTTGCTGGTGGAGCGTTCGATCCACGACGAGTTCGTCGAGCGCCTGCTGGCCAAGGCCCGCGACTGGCAGCCGGGCGATCCGCTGGACCCGGCCAGCCGCGCCGGCGCCATCGTCGACCGCCGGCAGACCGCCGGGATTCTCGCCGCCATCGAGCGGGCGCAAGGCGAGGGCGCGACCCTGCTCGGCGGTGGCCGCCAGTTGACGATCAACGGTTCGGACAACTTCATCGAACCGACTCTGTTCGGCGACGTACGCCCGGACATGCAGCTGGCCCGCGAGGAAATCTTCGGTCCGGTGCTGGCGATCAGCGCCTTCGACTCCGAGGACGAGGCCATACGCCTGGCCAACGACAGCCGCTACGGCCTCGCCGCCTCGCTGTGGAGCGACGACCTGCACCGTGCACACCGGGTGGCGCGGCGCTTGAATGCCGGAACGGTGTCGGTGAATACCGTGGACGCGCTGGACGTCGCGGTGCCTTTCGGCGGCGGCAAGCAGTCCGGCTTCGGTCGCGACCTGTCGCTGCATTCCTTCGACAAGTACACCCAGTTGAAGACGACCTGGTTCCAGTTGCGCTGAAGACGCGACGGACGCGACACGACTCGATGCCGATAACGACAACAAGAGGACGATCGAATGAACGACACGCCGAACGTGCGTGAGCCGGCCCTGCGCCGCGTGCTCGGGCTGGGACCGCTGCTGGCGGTGGCCATCGGCCTGGTGGTTTCCCAGGGCGTGATGGTACTGATGCTGCAAGGCGCCGGGACGGCCGGCCTGGGCTTCATCGTGCCGCTGGGAGTGGCCTACCTGCTGGCGCTGAGCTACGCCTTTTCCTTTTCCGAGCTGGCCCTGATGATTCCCCGCGCCGGTAGCCTGAGCAGCTACACCGAGGTGGCCATCGGGCATTTCCCGGCGATCCTGGCGACCTTTTCCGGCTACGTGGTGGTGGCGATGTTCGCCCTCTCGGCGGAACTGCTGCTGCTCGACCTGATCATCGGCAAGGTCTACCCCGGCGCGCTGCCGCCGATGCTGGTGGCCTACGGCGTGCTCGGCCTGTTCACCCTGCTCAACCTGCTCGGCATCGACATCTTCGCGCGCCTGCAGAGCGCCCTGGCGCTGCTGATGATGATCGTCCTGCTGGTGCTCGGCCTGGGTGCGGTGAGCAGCGACCACGCTTCCGCGCAGACCGCCCTGGCGAGCGGCTGGAACCCGCTCGGGGTAAGCGCCCTGGCGCTCACCGCGATGGCCGTGTGGGGCTTCGTCGGCGCCGAGTTCGTCTGCCCGCTGGTGGAGGAGACGCGGCGTCCGGAGCGCAACATCCCGCGTTCGATGATCCTCGGCCTGAGCATCATCTTCCTGACCATCGCCCTCTACTGCTTCGGTGCGCTGCTGTGCATCCCGCAGGCGGAACTGGCCGGCGACCCGCTGCCACACTTCCTCTTCGCCAACCGCGTGTTCGGCGAGTACGGCCAGCTGTTCCTGGTGATCGCCGCGATCACCGCCACCTGCAGCACCCTCAACTCGTCGCTGGCGGCGATCCCGCGGATGCTCTACGGGATGGCGCAGAACGGCCAGGCCTTCCCGCAATTCAAGCAGCTCAGCCGGCGGGCGCGCACGCCCTGGGTGGCGGTGCTGTTCGTCGCCGCGATCACCGGCCTGCCGATCCTGATCCTCGGCCAGGACCCGGACTCGATCAACCTGCTGCTGCTCGCTGCCGCGCTGGCCTGGCTGCTGGCCTACATCATCGCCCACGTCGACGTGCTGGCCCTGCGCCGTCGCTATCCGCACATCGCCCGTCCGTTCCGCACGCCGTTCTACCCGCTGCCGCAACTGTTCGGCATCGCCGGGATGATCTACGCGGTGGTCCACGTCTCGCCGACCCCGGAAATGACCGGACGGATCTTCGCCAGCGCCGGCGTGGTGCTCGGCGTGGTCTCGCTGGTGGCGGTGGTGTGGATCAAGGGCGTGATGCGCAAGCCCCTCTTCGTACCCGAACCGCTCGAGACGGCCGGTGAGACTGCCCAGGGCAAGTCCGTCGCCCTCGATCCCCTGCAATCCCCTTCGGCCTGACGCGCCAAGGGAACAAGGAGAACACAGACGATGACCGCTCAGCTCAACCCGCAGCGCGACACCCGCGACTACCAGCAACTGGACGCCGCGCACCACATCCATGCCTTCCTCGACCAGAAGGCGCTGAACCGCGAAGGCCCGCGGGTGATGGTCCGCGGCGATGGCCTGCAGCTCTGGGACAACGACGGCAAGCGCTACCTGGACGGCATGTCCGGCCTCTGGTGCACCAACCTCGGCTACGGCCGCCAGGACCTCGCCGCCGCCGCCAGCCGCCAGCTGGAACAACTGCCGTACTACAACATGTTCTTCCACACCACCCACCCGGCGGTGGTGGAGCTTTCCGAGATGCTCTTCAGCCTGCTGCCGGACCACTACAGCCACGCGATCTACACCAACTCCGGCTCCGAGGCCAACGAGGTGCTGATCCGTACCGTGCGGCGCTACTGGCAGATCCTCGGCAAGCCGCAGAAGAAGATCATGATCGGCCGCTGGAACGGCTACCACGGCTCGACCCTGGGCAGCACCGCGCTCGGCGGGATGAAGTTCATGCACGAGATGGGCGGCATGCTGCCGGACTTCGCCCACATCGACGAACCCTACTGGTACGCCAACGGCGGCGAGCTGAGCCCGGCCGAGTTCGGTCGCCGCGCGGCGCTGCAACTGGAGGAGAAGATCCTCGAACTGGGCGCGGAGAACGTCGCCGCCTTCGTCGCCGAGCCCTTCCAGGGCGCCGGCGGCATGATCTTCCCGCCGCAAAGCTATTGGCCGGAGATCCAGCGCATCTGCCGGCAGTACGACGTGCTGCTGTGCGCCGACGAAGTGATCGGCGGCTTCGGCCGCACCGGCGAATGGTTCGCCCACGAACACTTCGGCTTCCAGCCGGACACCCTGTCCATCGCCAAGGGCCTGACGTCCGGCTACATCCCCATGGGCGGCCTGGTACTCGGCAAGCGCATCGCCGAGGTGCTGGTGGAGCAGGGCGGGGTGTTCGCCCACGGCCTGACCTATTCCGGCCACCCGGTGGCGGCGGCGGTGGCCATCGCCAACCTCAAGGCGCTGCGCGACGAGGGCGTGGTCACGCGGGTCAGGGAGGAGACCGGACCTTACCTGCAACGCTGCCTGCGCGAGGTCTTCGGCGACCATCCGCTGGTCGGCGAGGTCCAGGGCGCCGGCTTCGTCGCCGCGCTGCAGTTCGCCGAGGACAAGGCGACCCGCAAGCGCTTCGCCAACGAGAACGATCTGGCCTGGCGCTGCCGCACCATCGGCTTCGAGGAGGGCGTGATCATCCGCTCCACCCTCGGCCGCATGATCATGGCCCCGGCGCTGGTGGCCGGGCGTGCCGAGATCGACGAACTGATCGACAAGACCCGTATCGCGGTGGATCGCACCGCGCGCGAGATCGGCGTGCTCTGACGCGCCCCGGCGGCCCGGCCTCGGCCGGGTCGACTGCGACACGGAGCGTCCCCCCATAACGACGATGCGGCGCCTGGCGACCGCGCGCGGAACCGTTTCGGCCTCTGGCCGGCAACTGCCTCAGCAACATCACAACAATGCCAATCGGCTGTGGGAGTGTTCCATGTTCAAGTCCTTGCACCAGTACGCACACGTGTTTTCCCGGTTGTCCCTGTTCGGCCTGGCGTTCGCCGCGGCGGCCCAGGCGCAGAGCCAGAGCCTGACGGTGATCTCCTTCGGCGGCGCGACCAAGGCCGCCCAGGAACAGGCCTATTTCAAACCCTTCGAGCGAAGCGGCGGCGGGCAGGTGGTCGCCGGCGAATACAACGGCGAAATGGCCAAGGTGAAGGCCATGGTCGACGTCGGCAAGGTCAGCTGGGACGTGGTCGAGGTGGAGAGCCCCGAACTGCTCCGCGGCTGCGACGAGGGGCTGTTCGAACGCCTCGACCCGGCGCGTTTCGGCGACCCCGCGCAGTTCGTCCCCGGCACTTTCAGCGAGTGCGGGGTGGCCACCTACGTCTGGTCGATGGTGATGGCCTACGACTCGACGAAGCTGGCCAGGGCGCCGCAGTCCTGGGCGGATTTCTGGAACGTCCGCGAGTTCCCCGGCAAGCGTGGCCTGCGCAAGGGCGCCAAGTACACCCTGGAAGTGGCGTTGCTGGCCGACGGGGTGAAGGCGGAGGACCTCTACAAGGTACTTGCCACCCCGGAGGGGGTCAGCCGCGCCTTCGCCAAGCTCGACCAGCTCAAGCCGAACATCCAGTGGTGGGAGGCCGGCGCCCAGCCGCCGCAATGGCTGGCGGCCGGCGACGTGGTGATGAGCGCGGCCTACAACGGGCGCATCGCCGCTGCGCAGAAGGAGGGGGTGAAACTGGCCATCGTCTGGCCCGGCAGTCTCTACGATCCGGAGTACTGGGCGGTGGTGAAGGGCACGCCGAACAAGGCGCTGGCGGAGAAATTCATCGCCTTCGCCAGCCAGCCGCAGACGCAGAAGGTGTTCTCCGAGCAGATCCCCTACGGGCCGGTACACAAGGGCACCCTGGCGTTGCTGCCGAAGACGGTGCAGGAGGCGCTGCCGACCGCGCCGGCCAACCTCGAAGGCGCGCGGGCGGTGGATGCCGAGTTCTGGGTGGACCACGGCGAGGAGCTGGAACAGCGTTTCAATGCCTGGGCGGCGCGCTGAGCGCGCTGCGCGTCGGCAAAAAAAACGACGGGCCCCAAGTCGTCCGGGCCCGTCGGGTCAAAGCGCTGACGGGGTGATCAGCGCAGCTCTTCCAACAACCCCTGCAGATACCGACAGCCCTCGGTATCCAGCGCCTGCACCGGAAGGCGCGGCGCCCCCACCTCCAGGCCGGAGAGGCCCAGGCCGGCCTTGATGGTGGTCGGCAGGCCCCGGCGGAGGATGAAGTCGAGCAGCGGCAACTGCCGGTAGAACAGCGCGCGGGCCTTCTCCAGGTCGCCGTCGAGCACCGCCTGGTAGAGCTGGCCGTTGAGCGTCGGGATCAGGTTCGGCGCGGCGCTGCACCAGCCTTTCGCGCCGGCCACGAAGGCCTCCAGCGCCAGCGGGTTGCAGCCGTTGTAGAAGGGCACCCGGCCTTCGCCGAGCAGGCGCAGCTTGTGCATGCGCTGGATGTCGCCGGTGCTCTCCTTGACCATGGTCACGTTGTCCACTTCGCGGACGATGCGCAGGATCAGTTCCACCGACATGTCGATGCCGCTGGTGCCCGGGTTGTTGTAGAGCATCACCGGCACGCCGATGGCTTCGCCCACCGCGCGGTAGTGCTGGAACACTTCCGCCTCGTTGAGCTTCCAGTAGGAGATCGGCAGGACCATCACCGCCTCGGCGCCGAGGGATTCGGCGAACTGCGCGCGGCGCACGGTCTTGGCGGTGGTCAGGTCGGAGACGCTGACGATGGTCGGCACGCGATGGGCGACGGTCTTCAGGGTGAAGTCGACCACCTCGTCCCATTCCGGGTCGCTCAGGTAGGCGCCTTCGCCGGTGCTGCCGAGCGGGGCGATGGCGTGCACGCCGCCGTCGATCAGGCGCTCGATGGAGCGGCCGAGGGCCGGCAGGTCGAGACCGCCGTCGGCGGCGAAGGGGGTGATGGTGTAGCCGATGATGCCGTGGATGGATGCGGACATTGGATGTACCCGTGACATTGAGTGGGAAATGCCAGGACGGACCTGGTGGGAAAGGTCGTTCAGCTCAGGCAGTCGCTGTTGCGCGGCAGGCAGCGCCGGGCGTAGTAGTTGAATGCGGCGCCGTGGCGCTTCGGGGTGGAGATCCAGTCGTGGGCCTCGCGCGCCAGGGCCGGCGGGATCGGCTTGATCTCCCCGGCGGCCATCGCCAGCAACTGCATCTTCGCCGCGCGCTCGAGCAGCACCGCGATCACGCAGGCCTCCTCGATGCTTGCACCGGTGGCCAGCAGGCCGTGATGGGAGAGCAGGATGGCGCGCTTGTCGCCGAGGGCGGCGGAGATGATCTCGCCTTCCTCGTTGCCTACCGGCACGCCCGGCCAGTCCTTGAGGAAGGCGCAGTCGTCGTATAGCGGGCAAAGGTCCATGTGCGAGACCTGCAGCGGTACTTCCAGGGTCGACAGCGCGGCGATGTGCAGCGGGTGGGTGTGGATGATGCAGTTGACGTCCGGGCGGGCGCGATAGACCCAGCTGTGGAAGCGATTGGCCGGATTCGCCATGCCGTGCCCGTGGAGGACGTTGAGGTCTTCGTCGACCAGCAGCAGATTGCCGGCGCTGATCTCGTCGAAGCCCAGGCCCAGTTGCTGGGTGTAGTAGGTCCCCGCCTCCGGGCCGCGCGAGGTGATCTGCCCGGCGAGCCCGGAGTCGTGGCCGGCCTCGAAGAGAATCCGGCAGGTCAGGGCCAGCTTTTGCCGGTCAGTCCACGTATTATCGCCGAGGCTGCTTTTCATCTGCTTCAGCGCGTGCTGGATCAGTTGATCCTTGGGTAATTCCAGTGTCGTAGCCATGCGAGGTTCCTTTGACGGAGCGAGTCGGGGGAAACGCCAGGCAGTTGCGCGCCACGCAACGACCCGGCTGTAAATGACACGGATCAAGTTATATGACACAAAGTGTCATTAGCAAGAGAAAAGTTTCATCGCCATCGGGAGAAGGCTGTCCTCAATGTCCATGCGCTTGAAATTGCTGAGAAAAAAACTCGGGGTCACGCTGGAGACCCTGGCCGACAAGACCGGCCTGACCAAGAGCTACCTGTCCAAGGTCGAGCGCGGGCTGAACACGCCGTCCATTGCCGCCGCGCTGAAGCTGGCGAAGGCGTTGAACGTGCAGGTGGAGGAGCTGTTCTCCGAGGAAAGCGACGGTGTCGACGGCTACAGCATCGTTCGTCGCGACCAGCGCAAGTCGCTGTCCAGCGGCGACGACGGCCCGGCCTACGCCTCCCTCGCGCAGCAGATCGGCGCCCGCGCGCTGTTGCCGTTCATCGTCCACCCCCCGCGCGATTTCAGTCACTCGACGTTCAAGGAGCACCTCGGCGAAGAGTTCATCTTCGTCCATGAGGGCCAGGTCGAGGTCGACTTCATGAACCAGCGGATCATCCTCGAGCGCGGCGACGCCCTGCATTTCAACGCACAGAAGCCGCACCGCATCCGCTCCCTGGGGGAGACCCAGGCGGAATTGCTGGTGGTGATCCACAGCGACGAATGAGGCGACGGCTTCGGTCGATCGGATGCTTGCTAACGTTCTGTTCGATTATCGAACTGTTAATCGATTATCGGATTGTGAGCCCTCGGACCCCGGCGTAAGGTTCTCGTCACGTGCCGTCCAGGCAGCGCACAACAAGACGAGACCCGACCGATGGCTGAAATCCTCTCCCTGCGCGAAGCGGTGCGACGCTTCGTCCACGATGGCGACAGCGTCGCCCTCGAAGGCTTCACTCACCTGATCCCGACGGCCGCCGGCCACGAGCTGATCCGCCAGGGCAGGAAAGACCTGACGCTGATCCGCATGACTCCCGACCTGGTCTACGACCTGCTGATCGGTGCAGGCTGCGCGAAGAAGCTGGTGTTCTCCTGGGGCGGCAACCCCGGTGTCGGTTCGCTGCACCGCCTGCGCGACGCGGTGGAGAAGGGCTGGCCGCAACCGCTGGAGATCGAGGAACACAGCCACGCCGACCTCGCCAACGCCTATGTCGCCGGCGCCTCCGGGCTGCCCTTCGCGGTGCTGCGCGCCTACGCTGGCTCCGACCTGCCGAAGGTCAACCCGCTGATCCGCAGCGTCACCTGCCCGTTCACCGGCGAAGTGCTGGCGGCGGTGCCCTCGGTGCGTCCGGACGTCAGCGTGATCCACGCGCAGAAGGCCGACCGCAAGGGCAACGTGCTGCTCTGGGGCATCCTCGGCGTGCAGAAGGAAGCCGCCCTGGCGGCGAAGCGCTGCATCGTCACCGTCGAGGAGATCGTCGACGAACTGGACGCCCCGATGAACGCCTGCGTCCTGCCGAGCTGGGCGCTCAGCGCCGTGTGCCTGGTGCCCGGCGGCGCGCATCCGTCCTATGCCCACGGCTACTACGAGCGCGACAACCGCTTCTACCAGGACTGGGACCCGATCGCCCGCGACCGCGAAAGCTTCACCGCGTGGATCGACGAATACATCCGGGGGACCGAGGATTTCGGCGCCTTCCAGGCCAAGCTCGCGGAGGGCAAGCGATGAGCAGCTACAGCACCAACGAGATGATGACCGTGGCCGCCGCCCGCCGCCTGCACAACGGCGCGGTGTGCTTCGTCGGCATCGGCCTGCCGTCGAAGGCCGCCAACCTGGCGCGCCTGACTTCCTCGCCGGGCGTCGTGCTGATCTACGAGTCCGGGCCGATCGGCGCCAAGCCCAGCGTCCTGCCGCTGTCCATCGGCGACGGCGAGTTGGCCGAGACCGCCGATACCGTGGTCCCCACCGGCGAGATCTTCCGCTACTGGCTGCAGGGCGGACGGATCGACGTCGGCTTCCTCGGCGCGGCCCAGGTCGACCGCTTCGGCAACATCAACACCACCGTGATCGGCGACTACCGCCAGCCCAAGGTGCGCCTGCCGGGAGCCGGCGGCGCGCCGGAAATCGCCGGCAGCGCCAAGGAAGTGCTGATCATCCTCAAGCAGTCGCACCGCACCTTCGTCGACAAGCTGGCCTTCGTCACCTCGGTCGGCCATGGCGAGGGCGGCGACTCGCGCCAGCGCCTGGGCCTGCCGGGCAAGGGGCCGGTGGCGATCATCACCGACCTGTGCATCATGGAGCCGGAAGCCGGCAGCAACGAGTTCGTGGTCACTTCGCTGCATCCGGGCGTGACCCGCGAGCAGGTGGTCGAGGCCACCGGCTGGGCGATCCGCTTCGCCGAGCGGGTCGCCGAGACGCCCGCGCCGAGCGAGGTCGAACTCGCCGCGCTGCGCGACCTCGAGGCGCGCACCGCGGCCGCCCATGGACAGAAGGGGAGCGACGAATGAGCCGCGAGGTATTCATCTGCGATGCCGTGCGCACGCCGATCGGCCGTTTCGGCGGCAGTCTTTCCGCGGTGCGCGCCGACGACCTCGCGGCGGTGCCGCTGAAGGCCCTGGTCGAGCGCAACCCGGGGGTCGACTGGTCGGCGTTGGACGAGGTGTTCCTCGGCTGCGCCAACCAGGCCGGCGAGGACAACCGTAACGTGGCGCGCATGGCGCTGCTGCTGGCCGGTTTGCCGGAGAGCGTGCCCGGCGTCACCCTCAACCGCCTCTGCGCCTCGGGGATGGACGCCATCGGCACGGCGTTCCGCGCCATCGCCTGCGGCGAGATGGAGCTGGCCATCGCCGGCGGCGTCGAGTCGATGTCGCGCGCGCCGTACGTGATGGGCAAGGCCGATAGCGCCTTCGGGCGCGGCCAGAAGATCGAGGACACCACCATCGGCTGGCGCTTCGTCAATCCGCTGATGAAGGAGCAGTACGGCATCGACCCGATGCCGCAGACCGCCGACAACGTCGCCGACGACTATCGCGTGTCGCGTGCCGACCAGGATGCCTTCGCCCTGCGCAGCCAGCAGCGCGCCGGCAGGGCGCAGGAGGCCGGTTTCTTCGCCGAGGAAATCGTCCCGGTGACGATTCGCGGGCGCAAGGGCGACACCCTGGTCGAGCACGACGAGCATCCGCGTCCCGACACCACCCTGGAGGCGCTGGCCCGGCTCAAGCCGGTCAACGGGCCGGAGAAGACCGTCACCGCCGGCAACGCGTCCGGGGTCAACGACGGCGCCGCCGCGCTGGTCCTGGCCTCCGCCGAGGCAGTGGAGAAGCACGGCCTGACTCCGCGCGCGCGGGTGCTGGGCATGGCCAGCGCCGGCGTCGCCCCACGGATCATGGGCATCGGCCCGGTGCCGGCGGTGCGCAAGCTGCTGCGGCGCCTGGACCTGGCGATCGACGCCTTCGACGTGATCGAACTCAACGAAGCCTTCGCCAGCCAGGGCCTGGCCTGCCTGCGCGAACTGGGCGTGGCCGACGACAGTGAGAAGGTCAACCCGAACGGCGGTGCCATCGCCCTCGGCCACCCGCTGGGGATGAGCGGTGCGCGGCTGGTCCTCACCGCGCTCCATCAACTTGAGAAGAGCGGCGGCCGGCGCGGCCTGGCGACCATGTGCGTAGGCGTCGGCCAAGGCCTGGCGCTGGCCATCGAGCGGGTCTGACTGGCACAACCGGGTCGCCCGCCCGGTATCAAGAGCGCGCGTCGCGCGGCGCTGCCCATGTTTCGGCGGCGGCGCGGCGCGTGTGCAGCGGAACAGGACGCTCCGTCGCACGGTCAGGATGAAACGGACCCTGTCGAGAGAACAACAGCATGACTGCCCCTGTTCACCAGTACAGCAACGAAGAACGCCGCAAGCGCATCTTCGCCATCGTCGGCGCCTCCTCCGGCAACCTCGTGGAATGGTTCGACTTCTACGTCTACGCCTTCTGCGCGATCTACTTCGCACCGGCCTTCTTCCCCTCCGACAACCCCACGGTGCAGTTGCTGAACACCGCCGGGGTCTTCGCCGCCGGCTTCCTCATGCGCCCCATCGGCGGCTGGATGTTCGGCCGCATCGCCGACAAGCACGGGCGCAAGACCGCCATGCTGATCTCGGTGGTGATGATGTGCGCCGGCTCCCTGGCGATCGCCTGCATGCCCACCTACGCCAGCATCGGTACCCTGGCGCCGGCGCTGCTGTTGCTGGCGCGGATGTTCCAGGGCCTGTCGGTGGGCGGCGAGTACGGCACCAGCGCGACCTACATGAGCGAGGTGGCGCTCAAGGGCCAGCGCGGCTTCTTCGCCTCGTTCCAGTACGTCACCCTGATCGGCGGACAGTTGCTGGCGGTGCTGGTGGTGGTGATCCTGCAGCAGTTGCTGAGCGAAGACGAACTGCGCGCCTGGGGCTGGCGGATTCCCTTCGTGATCGGCGCGATCACCGCGGTGATCGCCCTCTGGCTGCGGCGCTCGCTGAACGAGACCGCTTCGAAGTCGACCCTGGAGCGCAAGGAGTCTGGCACCTTCGCCGAGCTGTTCAAGCACAAGCGGGCCTTCTTCACCGTGCTCGGATTCACCGCCGGCGGCTCGCTGATCTTCTACACCTTCACCACCTACATGCAGAAGTACCTGGTCAACACCGCCGGGATGAGCGCCAAGACCGCCAGCGCGGTGATGACCTTCGCCCTGCTGGCGTACATGCTGATGCAACCGCTGTTCGGCATGCTTTCCGATCGCATCGGGCGCAAGACCTCGATGCTCTGGTTCGGCACCCTGGGCACGCTCTGCACCCTGCCGATCCTGCTCGCGCTGAAGACCGTGAGCAGTCCCTACATGGCCTTCTTCCTGATCATCCTGGCGCTGGCCATCGTCAGCCTGTACACCTCCATCAGCGGCCTGATCAAGGCCGAGATGTTCCCGCCGGAGGTGCGCGCCCTCGGCGTCGGAGTGTCCTACGCGGTGGGCAACGCGATCTTCGGCGGCTCGGCCGAGTACGTCGCCCTGGGGCTGAAGTCGGTAGGGATGGAGAACGTCTTCTACTGGTATGTTTCAGCCATGTGCCTGCTGGCGCTGCTGGTCTGCGTGAGCCTGCCGGACCTGCGCAAGGTCAGCTACCTGAACGACGAGCCCTGACGGGCCGGGAAAAGGAAAACCGATGAGCGACGTACCCGCCAACCAGTTGTTCGATGCCTATTTCACGGCGGCGCCGATGCGCGCGGTGTTCTCCGACCGCGGCCGCCTGCAAGGCATGCTCGACTTCGAGGCCGCCCTGGCTCGCGCCGAGGCGCGCACCGGGGTGGTTCCCGCGACGGCGGTGGCGCCGATCGAGTCGGCCTGCCGCGCCGAACTGTACGACCCGCTGGCGCTGGCCGAGGCGGTCGCCACTGCCGGCAACTCGGCGATCCCGCTGGTCAAGGCGCTGGGCCGCCAGGTGGCGGCTGGCGACGCCGAGGCCGAGCGCTACGTGCATCTCGGCGCCACCAGCCAGGACGCCATGGACAGCGGCCTGGTGCTGCAACTGCGCCGTGCGCTGGCCTTGCTCGAGCAGGATCTGCAACGTCTTGCCGAGGTCCTGGCGGACCAGGCCGAACGGCATGTCGACACGCCGCTGGCCGGGCGCACCTGGTTGCAGCACGCCACCCCGGTGACCCTGGGCATGAAGCTCGCCGGCCTGCTCGGTGCCTTGACCCGGCACCGCCAGCGCCTGCGCGAGTTGCGCCCGCGCCTGCTGGTGCTGCAATTCGGCGGCGCCTCGGGGACGCTCGCCGCGCTCGGCGAACAGGCCCTGCCGGTGGCCGCGGCGCTGGCCGAGGAGCTGGGCCTGGCTTTGCCCGAACAACCCTGGCACACCCAGCGCGACCGCCTGGTGGAATTCGCCAGCGTGCTCGGCCTGGTGGCCGGTAGCCTCGGCAAGTTCGGTCGCGATGTCAGCCTGCTGATGCAGACCGAGGCCGGCGAGGTCTTCGAGCCGGCCGGCGCCGGGCGCGGCGGTTCCTCGACCATGCCGCACAAGCGCAACCCGGTGAGCAGCGCGGTGCTGATCGCCGCCGCCACCCGTGCGCCGGGGCTGGTCTCGACCCTGTTCGCGGCGATGCCGCAGGAACACGAGCGCAGCCTCGGTCTCTGGCACGCCGAGTGGGAAACCCTGCCGGAACTCTGTTGCCTGGTTGCCGGCGCGCTGCAACAGGCGATCGGCCTGCTCGAAGGCCTGGAGGTGGACGCCCAGCGGATGCGCCGCAACCTTGGCCTGACCCACGGCCTGGTGCTCGCCGAGGCGGTGAGCATCGCCCTGGCCCGCCGTATCGGCCGCGAAGCCGCGCACCATCTGGTGGAACAGTGCTGCCGCCGCGCCGTCGAGCAGCGCCGCGAGTTGCGCGCGGTGCTCGGCGAAGAGGCGCGGGTGAGCGCCGAGTTGTCCGGCGACGAACTGGACCGCCTGCTCGATCCCGCCCATTACCTCGGCCAGGCCCGCGCCTGGGTCGAGCGCGCGCTCGCCGAACACCATGCCCTGGGCTTCGAACCCCATCCCGCCTGACTGGAGATCCCTTCGTGCCAACCGTACGCCTCGCCGACGGCGACCTGAACTACTCCCTGGAAGGACCGGCCGGCGCGCCGGTCCTGCTGTTGTCAAACTCGCTGGGCACCGACCTGGGCATGTGGGACACGCAGATCCCCGCACTCACCGCCCATTTCCGCGTGCTGCGCTACGACACCCGCGGCCACGGCGCCTCGCTGGTCACCCCCGGACCGTACGCCATCGGCCAGCTCGGCGCCGACGTGCTTGCCCTGCTCGATGCCCTCGAGCTGCCGCGCGTGCATTTCTGCGGGCTGTCCATGGGCGGCCTGATCGGCCAGTGGCTGGGCATCCACGCCGGCGAGCGGCTCGGCCGGCTGGTGCTGTGCAACACCGCGGCGAAGATTGCCAGCGACGAGGTCTGGAACACCCGCATCGATACCGTCCTGAAAGGCGGCGAGCAGGCCATGCGCGACCTGCGCGACGCCTCGGTGGTGCGCTGGTTCACCGCGGGCTTCGCCGAGCGCGAACCGGCGCAGGTCGAGCACATCGTCGCGATGCTCGCGGCCACCTCGCCGCAGGGCTACGCGGCCAACTGCGCTGCGGTACGCGACGCCGATTTCCGCGAGCAGCTCGGGCTGGTCCAGGCGCCGACGCTGATCGTCGCCGGCAGCCACGATGCCGTGACCACTCCGGACAACGCCCGCTTCATGCAGGCGCGCATCGCCGACGCGCAGTTGGTCGAGTTCGCCGCCGCGCACCTGTCCAACGTCGAAGCGGGCGACGCCTTCAGCCGCCGCCTGGTCGATTTCCTGCTGTCCGCCTGAGGAGCCGCCGATGGACGAGAAACAACGCTACGAAGCCGGCATGCAAGTGCGCCGCGCGGTGCTCGGCGACGCCCATGTCGAGCGCAGCCTGGCCAACCTGACGCCGTTCAACGAAGAGTTCCAGGAAATGATCACCCGCCACGCCTGGGGCGACATCTGGACCCGTCCGGGGCTGCCGCGACACACCCGCAGCCTGGTCACCATCGCCATGCTGATCGGCATGAACCGCAACGAGGAACTCAAGCTGCATCTGCGCGCGGCGAAGAACAACGGGGTGAGCCGCGACGAGATCAAGGAAGTGATCATGCAGAGCGCCATCTACTGCGGTATCCCCGCGGCCAACGCGACCTTCCACCTGGCCGAATCGGTGTGGGACGAGCTTGGCGTGGAGTCGCAGCAGGCGTCCCGGTAGGTCGCCGGCGGCGCTAGCGGTAGGGCGAATGGCGTCGCAGGCGTTATCCGCCGATACCCCGAGGGCCAACGGCGGTTATCCGTCCTGCGCGTGGGCCGGCGAGGCGGCGCTTCCCCTTGCCATTCGCCGGCGTTTCCCGGAAGGTCGACAGCTCCGTCATCCCTTCGGTCCGCCATGAGCCGCAAGCTGCATATCCACGCGCCCGCGATCCACTACTTCGACATGGTTCGCCGCTGCCATTCGATCCGCGAAGCCGCGCGGCGCCTGAACGTCGCCTCGTCGGCGGTGAACCGGCAGATCCTCAAGCTGGAGGACGAGATCGGCGCGCCGCTGTTCGACCGCCTGCCCGGCGGCCTGCGCCTGACCGGAGCCGGGGAGATCTTCGCGCGCCACGTCACCGTGGTCCTGCAGGACATGGAGCGCGTGCGTTCCGAACTGGACGCGCTGCAAGGCCTGCGCACCGGCCATGTGGAGATCGCCACCATCGAAGCGGTGACCAGCGACCTGCTGCCCTGCGTGCTCAAGGCGATGCGCGAACGCTACCCGGACATCACCGTCGGCGTCACCCTGCTCGGTTCCCAGGCGATACCCGAGGCGGTGAGCAGTGGCGCGGTCGACCTCGGCCTGGCCTTCGCCCTGCCGCGCAGCGCCGACCTGCAACAGGTCAGCGTCGGCCATTTCCGCCTCGGTGCCATCGTCTCCCCGCAGCACCCGTTGGCGCGACACCAGGCCATCGCCTTCGCCGATTGCGTCGAACATGGCCTGATCATGGCCAAGAGCGAGCTGTCCATCCATCACCTGCTGGCGCCGCTCCAGCGCCGTTTGCGCGAACCGCGCCGGGCGGTGCTGGAGAGCAGCTCCCTGGAGCTGTCGCGACAACTGGCGCGGCGCGGGCTCGGCGTCGCCTTCCAGACCCGCCTGGGGATCGAGGCCGACATCGCCCAGGGCGAGCTGCGTTTCCTGCCGCTGAAAGACAATGGCGGCATCCACAGCGACCTCGGCCTCTACGTGCGTACCGGCCGTTACCTGCCGGTGGCGGTGGACGCCCTGGCCCGGCAGATCGCCGAGGAAGTGCGCCTGCGCGAGCGCGAGGAAGCGCGCCTGAACGAGGCCTGAGCGGCGCTCGCGCCGATGCCAGACGGCTTGCCCGAGCTTGCCCGTCCGCTGATGCCGTTTCGGCATCGGCATGTTCGATATTCTGCTCTTTGGTCAGCGCGGCGAAGTGCCGATACTGCCCCGCGACCCCGGCGCGAAACCGGGGGCTGAGTCGCCACAAGAACAACAAGCAACCAGCAGGACACACAGCATGAAGAAGATGATGCAGGGCGCCGCCGCCCTGATCGCGCTCGTCGGCGCCGGGGAGAGCATGGCGCTGGAATGGATGAGCAACAGCGTCGGTTTCCGTTACGGCCAGCAATTCACCAACCCGAACAACCCGGACAAGTTCGCCAAGCGCATCTACAGCTTCACCCACGCCGACGGCTATCGCTACGGCAGCAATTTCTTCAATCTCGATGTGTTCCTTTCCGACAACCGCGACCCGCGCAAGGGCACCGACCATGGTGGCAGCGAAGTCTATGCGGTCTACCGCCACCAGCTCTACGCTTCGCGGGTGTTCGACCGGCCGCTGGGCACCGGCCTGGTCAAGGACTACGCCTTCACCCTGGGCTTCGACGCCAGCCGCAACAACAACCTGGCTTCGGCCAAGAAGCGCGCCCTGGTGTTCGGCCCGACCCTCAAGTTCAACGGTCCCGGCGTGCTCGACCTGAGCCTGCTCTACTACCGCGAGAAGAACCACTTCGGCGTGCCCGGCGCGCGCCATCCCGACCACACCTTCGACACCACCTACATGCTTAACCTGACCTGGATGCGGCCGTTCAAGGTCGGCAACCATGCGGCGAAGTTCCAGGGCTTCGTCAACTACGTGGGAGAGAAGGGCGAGGACTACAACGACAAGGACACCGCGGCGGAAACCCTGGTCCGCACCGCCCTGATGGTCGCCGCCCTGCCAGGCGACAAGCGCCAGCCGAACCTGTGGCTCGGCGTCGGCTACGAGTATTGGCACAACAAGTTCGGCGTCGACGGTGGCACCGGCAGCCGCACCTCGACGCCGACGTTGAATATGGAATTCACCTTCTGAAGCGAAGCGCCGTCGCCCTACGCGATGCCGCCAACCCTGGGGTGGGGCGGATAACGCCACCGGCGTTATCCGCCGATACACCGA
>NZ_KV800282.1:0-47285 GCF_001810205.1 Pseudomonas sp. HMSC076A11
TAGAAACTGGCGTCAACACTTATTTGAAACTTTTATTACGAAACACCGTGACGAGTTCGAAGCCTGGGCAGGCGGCGAGCGATCGAGGGTAGCCGCAGCAGCATGAGCGACGCACCAACCACAGCGTACAGGGTCCACTCCTCCAGGTCTGCCCGCACCACCCAGAGCATGTGCAGCAAGCCGAGCCCAAGGATCAGGTAGACCAGGCGATGCAGCTTCTTCCAGCGGCTACCGAGCTTGCGCATGGCGAAGCGGTTGGAAGTGATCGCCAACAGGAACAGGCAGACGAATCCAAGCATTCCCACGATGATGTAGGGACGCTTGCTCAATTCGATGCCCAACTGCCCCCAGTCCAACCCCAGGATGAACACGCAGTAAGCGCTCAGGTGCAGCAGCACATAGGTGAAGCACCACAACCCCAACGGGCGACGCACGGCGATCCAGCCCGGCCAGCCGCTCAGCTTCTGCAGTGGCGTCATCGCCAGGGTGAGTAGCAGCAATACCAAGGCGCCCAGCCCCAGTCGATCGACCAGGGTCTTGCCCGGGTCAGGTCCGAGGGCAAAGATCCAGGCTTGGTACAACCACCAGGCCGGCACCGCCAGCGCCCCCAGGAATACCGCAAGGCGCAGATACCAGTAGCGCATCAGTAGTACTTCCTCAGATCCATGCCGCTATAAAGGGAAGCGACCTCGCTCCCGTAGCCATTGAACATCTGCGTATCCCGTACATTGGGGCTGAACAAGCCACTGGGCAGGCGCCGCTCGCGGGCCTGGGACCACCGAGGGTGGTCGACCTGCGGATTGACGTTGGCATAGAACCCGTACTCGTTGGCGGCAATGCTTTCCCAGGTGGTCTTCGGCTGCTCGCGGACCAGACTGATACGCACGATGGACTTGATGCTCTTGAAGCCATACTTCCACGGCACCACCAGGCGCAACGGCGCGCCATTCTGGTTGGGCAACAGCCGCCCGTACATGCCCACCGCCAGAATTGCCAGGGGATGCATCGCCTCGTCCATGCGCAAGCCTTCCATATAAGGCCAGTCGATCACCGAGAAACCGGAGCGTTGGCCGACCATCTGTTCCGGACGCTGCAGGGTTTCGAAACGGACGAACTTCGCCTGCCCATTGGGTTCGACCCGCTTGAGCAGGTCCGCCAGGGGAAAGCCCAGCCAAGGGATCACCATCGACCAGGCTTCCACGCAGCGCAGCCGATAGATGCGCTCTTCCAGTTGGTAGGGTTTGACGAAATCCTCGAGGGCATAGGTACCCGGCTTGCCGACCTCGCCGTCGATCACCACCGACCAGGGCTCGGTCTTCAGGGCCGAGGCGTTTTCCGCCGGGTCGCCCTTGTTCGGCCCGAATTCGTAGAAATTGTTGTAGTGGGTGGCGTCCTTGAATGGCGTGATCGCCTCCCTCTGGACATCCACCGCCTGCCAGCGGGTCTGCGGTAGCTTTTCGGCGAACCAGCCCGGCGCCGGCACCGGCTCGACGCCGGCATAGCGCTGTTCGTCGGCAAAGCCCAGGCGCGGCAGGCCGCTGGCCAGCGCCAATCCGGCGAAGGAAGCACCGAGCAGACGCCGACGGGACAGGTAGAGGGTTTCGGACGTGACTTCCGACTCGGAACAGTCGGAACGGGAGGGAATCTTGATCAGCATGACGGGCTCCGCAATGACCAGCTTTGTGCCAGTAGACTACGGAGCCCGTTGGAAATTACATCAGCTCGGCTGCTTCCGGCGACGCAGTTGCAGCAGGTATTGCACAGGACCGGAGGCCGCGTAGGCAAGGAACAGCAACAGGAGGATGCGCGGCGGGTCGGTAAAGACCACGGCGAAGGCCAGCACCACGATAAGGATCGCCACGAACGGCACCCGGCCGCGCAGGTCGAGATCCTTGAAGCTGTGGTACTTGATGTTGCTGCCCATCAGCACACCGGCGGCGGCGACCAGCAGGGCGACGAGGAAGGCAACCTTGGCGCCCTGGATCTCGAAATCGCTGAACGCCCATACCGTGCCCGCCACCAGTGCCGCGGCGGCCGGACTGGCCAGGCCGATGAAATAGCGCTTGTCGGCCTTGCCGACCTGGGTGTTGAAACGAGCCAGACGCAGGGCGGCGCCCGCAACGTAGATGAAGGCGACCATCCAGCCGACCTTGCCGAGGCTGCCAAGCGCCCATTCGAAGGCGACCAGCGCCGGCGCCACACCGAAGGCGACCATGTCGGACAGCGAGTCATACTCGGCGCCGAAGGCGCTCTGGGTGTTGGTCAGGCGAGCCACACGGCCGTCCAGTCCATCGAGGACCATGGCCACGAAGATAGCGATGGCGGCGTTGGCGAACTGGCCGCTCATGCCATTGATGATGGCGTAGAAGCCGGAAAACAGGGCCGCCGTGGTGAACAGGTTGGGCAGCAGGTAGATACCGCGGTGACGAACCTTCCGCCCTTCGGCGTCGTGCCCTTCTTCTATATGTTCGTCGATGGGCAGCAGGCTTTCTTCGTCGGAGGCCTTGTTCGGCTCCTCGGGACGTTCACTCATGGACAATTCCTTGGGAACTGATGGGGTACGAATATGCCGACAGCTCTTCTGACTAGGAAGACAACTCCGCCGGCCCAGGCTTTATACCAGATCGCCAGGCAAGAACGAAAAAACGCGGCCGGGGCCGCGTTTCTTCGTCTGTCGCCGGAGCCGCTTAGTTCTTGCTCTTGTCGACGATCTTGTTGGCTGCGATCCACGGCATCATCGCGCGCAGCTTCTCGCCGATCTGCTCGATCGGGTGAGCGGCGTTGTTGCGGCGGTAGGCAGTCATCGACGGGTAGTTGGCCGCACCTTCGGTAATGAACATCTTCGCGTACTCGCCGTCCTGGATGCGCTTCAGGGCGTTGCGCATGGCAGCACGGGACTCGGCGTTGATCACCTCCGGACCGGTTACGTACTCACCGTATTCGGCATTGTTGGAGATGGAGTAGTTCATGTTGGCGATGCCGCCTTCGTACATCAGGTCGACGATCAGCTTCAGCTCGTGCAGGCACTCGAAGTAGGCCATTTCCGGCGCGTAACCGGCTTCGACCAGGGTTTCGAAACCGGCCTTGACCAGCTCGACGCAACCACCGCAGAGAACGGCCTGCTCACCGAACAGGTCGGTTTCGGTCTCGTCCTTGAAGGTGGTTTCGATGATACCGGTACGACCGCCGCCGACGCCGCAGGCGTAGGACAGGGCGACGTTCTTGGCGTTGCCGGAAGCGTCCTGGTAGATGGCGATCAGGTCAGGGATGCCACCGCCCTTGACGAACTCGGAACGCACGGTGTGACCCGGGGCCTTCGGCGCGATCATGATCACGTCGAGGTCGGCGCGCGGGACGACCTGGTTGTAGTGGATGGAGAAGCCGTGAGCGAAGGCCAGGGTGGCGCCCTTCTTCAGGTTCGGCTCGATCTCTTCCTTGTACAGGCGGCCCTGGAACTCGTCCGGGGTGAGGATCATGACCACGTCGGCTGCGGCGACGGCGGTCTTCACGTCGGCAACCTTCAGACCGTGCGCTTCGGCCTTGGCCACGGTGGCGGAGCCGCTACGCAGGCCCACGGTGACGTCGACGCCGGAGTCCTTCAGGTTGCAGGCATGGGCGTGGCCCTGGGAGCCGTAGCCGATGATGGCAACTTTCTTGCCCTGGATGATCGAGAGGTCACAGTCTTTATCGTAGAAAACGCGCATGGGAATTCCCCTTCAGTAAGGCCTCGCGGGCCTGCTTTCAGTTCAGATGCTCAGAGTCTTGTCGCCACGGGCGATGCCGGTGACGCCACTGCGGACCACTTCCAGGATCGACGCGGTGCCGATGGCCTGGATGAAGCTGTCCAGTTTGTCGCTGGTACCCGCCAGTTGCACGGTATAGACGCTACTGGTGACGTCGACGATCTGCCCACGGAAGATATCGGTGGTGCGCTTGACCTCGGCGCGCTGGGCGCCCGTGGCCTTGACCTTCACCAGCATCAGCTCGCGCTCGATATGGGCGCTTTCCGACAGATCCACCAGCTTGACCACTTCGATCAGCTTGTTGAGGTTTTTGGTGATCTGCTCGATCACCTCATCGTGCCCCACGGTGGTCAGCGTCAGACGCGACAGGGTCGGGTCCTCGGTCGGCGCCACGGTCAGGCTTTCGATGTTGTAGTTGCGTTGGGAGAACAGGCCGACCACGCGGGACAATGCGCCTGGCTCGTTTTCCAGCAGCAGGGAAATGATGTGTCGCATGATCAGGTACGCTCCGTCTTGCTCAGCCACATGTCGCGCATCGCGCCGTCACGGATCTGCATCGGATAGACGTGTTCGCTGGCGTCCACCTGGATGTCGAGGAAGACCAGGCGATTCTTCATGGCGAACGCCTCCTCCATCTTCGGCTTCAGATCCTTCAGGTCGGTGATGCGCATGCCGACATGCCCGTAGGCTTCGGCAAGCTTGACGAAGTCCGGCAGGGATTCCATGTAGGAATGCGAATAACGGCTGTTGTACTGCATGTCCTGCCACTGGCGGACCATGCCCAGGGCACCATTGTTCAGGTTGACGATCTTCACCGGCAGGTCGTACTGCAGGCAGGTAGACAGTTCCTGGATATTCATCTGGATACTGCCCTCGCCGGTCACGCAGGCGACATCGTCGTCCGGGAAGTTGAGCTTGATGCCCATCGCCGCCGGGAAGCCGAAGCCCATGGTGCCGAGACCGCCGGAGTTGATCCAGCGATTGGGCTTGTTGAACTTGTAGTACTGCGAGGCGAACATCTGGTGCTGGCCGACATCGGAGGTGATGAAGGCATCGCCATGGGTAACCTCGTAGAGCGTCTCGATGACGGTCTGCGGCTTGATGATGCTGCCGTCGCCCTTGTCGTACGGGAACAACCCACGGTTACCACGCCATTCGTCGATCTGCTTCCACCAGGCAGCCTGGGCATCCTGGTTCGGGGTCTCGCCGATTTCCCTGACGATCGCGACCATTTCGGTGAGAACGCTGTCCACCGGGCCGACGATCGGGATGTCGGCCTTGATGGTCTTGGAAATCGACGCCGGATCGATGTCGATGTGGATGATCTTGGCGTTCGGGCAGAACTTCGCCGCGCCGTTGATGACCCGGTCGTCGAAACGCGCGCCGACCGCGAGGATCACGTCGCTGTGATGCATCGCCAGGTTGGCGGTGAAGCTGCCGTGCATCCCGAGCATGCCGAGGAACTGGCGGTCCGCGCCGGGATACCCGCCGAGGCCCATCAGGGTGTTGGTCACCGGCAGGTTGAGCATCTGCGCCAGCTCGGTCAGCGGCGCCGCGGCATTGCCCATGATCACGCCGCCGCCGGAATAGACCACCGGGCGCTTGGCGGCCAGGAGCATCTCGGCGGCCTTGCGGATCTGCCCCGAGTGACCGCGAACGGCCGGGCTGTAAGAACGCAACTTGACCTTCTTCGGATAGGAATATTCGAACTTCTGCGTCGGGTCGCCCATGTCCTTCGGAATATCCACGACCACCGGCCCCGGACGACCGGACTGCGCCAGGTAGAAGGCCTTCTTGATCACCTCGGGAATTTCCGAGGGATGCTTGATGATGAAGCTGTGCTTCACGATCGGCCGGGAGATCCCGACCATGTCGGTTTCCTGGAACGCGTCGGTACCGACCATGTTGCTCGGCACCTGGCCCGACAGGATCACCATCGGGATGGAGTCCATGTACGCGGTGGCGATACCGGTGATGGCGTTGGTCGCGCCCGGGCCGGAAGTCACCAGCACGACACCGGGTTTGCCGGTGGCGCGGGCGTAGCCGTCGGCCATATGGGTAGCCGCCTGTTCGTGGCGCACCAGGATGTGGGTCACGTCGTGCTCCTTGAAGAGCGCGTCGTAGATATGCAGGAGGGCACCACCCGGGTACCCGTAGATGTACTTAACGCCTTCGTCGCGCAACGAGCGGACGACCATTTCAGCGCCAGATAAAAGCTCCACGTTTTCACCTCTAGAACGCTATACGGCCACCCAGGGGCGGGCGACCGAAATTCGGTTGGCTGCCCGGCAGAGCATGGGTGACGGTAGTCACCGGCTACGTCAACTGCCGATTGAGCAAACTTGGAAGGGCGCCTGGTGTTACGGAGCTCTTCCACCCAGCGCGAGGTAACGCGAAGCAGGGTGTAACTTTCGGCGCGGGTAGGCACCTCATGGTCTGCCGGAGAGGGGACTGGGTTGCAGACGGCCCGCTACAGCGAGCTTGGATTCTTCGCATTCGTCGAACGCAAGTCAAGCTTTATTCTGAAAATTATCAAAAAAAATTCCAAGGAAGCTGCCATACCCTTCCATAAAAAAGCTGATCAATGACCAAAAACAGATTTTATGGCTAGAAAATTCCGATTTAGAGCAAACTTTTCCAAAATGCCCATGATTCCCGCGAGGACTTGCCACGGCGAGGCCGTCTCCGGCGGCGGTTGTGATGCCGTGCAGCATGCCGCGCTGGCGGATTTGGTTATAGTTAGCCGCAGTTAGCGCATTCCAAGGACTCCGCATGCGACGCATGATCCTCCCGGCCAGCTTGTTGCTCGCCCTCTCCTCTTTCGCCATGGCCGCCCCGATCTACAAATGGGTCGACGCCGAGGGCGTCACCCACTTCGGCGCACAACCGCCGCAAGGTGCGCAAGCGACCACGGTGAATACCCAGACCGCCCCGCCGCCGGACAACTTCCCCCTGCCCCCCTCGACCCCGGCACCGACCATCCAGCAGAAACCGGCCGATCCCGAGCAGAAGGCGATCGACGACAAGGTGAAGCAGCAAGTGGCGAAGGAAGAGGCCGAGCGCAAGCAGTTCTGCGAAGAGACCCGCAACAACCTCGCGCAACTGAAGAACAACCCGCGCGTAAGGGTCGACGAAGGCAAGGGCGAACTCCGTCGCCTCGGCGAGGAAGAACGCCAGGAGCGAATCGCCAAGGCCGAAAAGGCGATCCAGGAGAATTGCCGCTGAGGCGAACACAGCCCCGTCCCGCAGCATGGGGCTGACCCGGCTCTCCGCCTTGCTTGAAGCAAAGAAAAACCCGGCCTGTAGCCGGGTTTTTCTTTACTGCCGAAGCTTCATGACGGCCCGCCGATCAGCCGGTCGAACTCGCCAAGCGCCGCCAGCAGGCCGGCGACTTCCTCGCCACGCTGCGCATAGGCCACCTCGGCCATGGCCAGGATACCCGAGGCTTGCGGCAAGGCGCTGTCGCTTTCGAGAATCAGCTTCATCCGTGGCAGGAAGATCCATTGCAGCCATTGCTCGAGCGCCAGCGTATCCACGCAGAACGGCTCGGGGCTGGCCAGCGCTTCCGGGGCGGGGCTGCTTTCGCTCCACCAGCCGAGGGCACGCAACTCACGCTCGATCAGCAACAACTGGTCGGCCAGCGCATAGACCCGTCGATCCATCAGGAGCTGACCTTGGCCTTCTGCCGGGCCAGCGCAGCGCCGGCGGAGTCTCCCTGCTTCTCCCGAGCCTGGGCGATCAGTTCCCAGAGCCCGGCCTGCAAGGCCGGCCGGCCATTGGCGTAGCTCAAGCCACGGCGCGCGACCTGCTCGGCCTGGGCCGCATCGCCCTGGGCCAGGCGCACCTGGGCCAGGCGATAGAGCACCTGCGGCTCGCGCGGAGCGATGCGCTGGGCTCGCTCGAGGCTGGCGGCGGCGCTGTTCAGGTCGCCGCTGCCCTGCTGTTGCTGGGCGGTTGTGAGCATCGCCAGGACCGGCCCGTCCAACTGCTCGTCGGCCGCCAGGCTGCCGGCCGAGCCGGAGGCCGGAATGCCGGTGGGCGCGGAACGACTGGCGCCGCTGGGCGGCATGTTGTAGCTGCCACCCAGCGGTGGCGTGGAGGCGCTGCTGGGCGGAGCCTGGTACTGGGTGCCGGTGCCGAGCGGAGCGCTGCTGATCGGCGCGGCGCCGGACTGCGCCGGGAAAGTCTGGATCGGTGCGGAATTGGCGCCCTGCGGCACCATCACCACCACACCGGAGTCGCCGCCCTGGGGAATGCCCTGGGTGGCGGCGCCTTGCTGGGTACGCGGTACCTGGGTACGGGTGATGCGGAAACCGCCGCTTTCCTGGTTGGACACCGGAGTACCGGAATCCACCACCGGGATCGCCCCGTGCTGCGGGCTGGCGCAGCCCGCGAGCAGGGCACTGCCGGCAAGCGCGGCGAATACGAAAATCTTCTTCACGTCAGGTCCTCTCGGATCAATTCAGCCAGCCACGTACCCAGTCCATCACCTCGCCGGCGGGGTTCTGGCTCCCGCAGCCTGGGCCCTGGGCGGGCTCGCTGCCACGAATATAGGGCATCTGTACGGCATTCGGGCAATCCGCCGCCGAGCCCTGCCCGGTCTGCGCGTCGACCCAGGCCATCACCACGTTCTCCGGCATCGGCATTTCCAGCGATTGCGGATGCGCCTTGCGCATGAAGCTGGCCCACACCTGCAAGGCACCGGTGGCGCCGGTAAGCGGCGTCTTGCCGTTGTCGTCGCGACCGAGCCAGACCACAGCCTGGAGGTCGCCGCCGAAACCGGAGAACCAGCTATCGCGCGAGTCGTTGCTGGTGCCGGTCTTGCCGGCGAGGGTCAGCGACGACGGCAATTGACTGTACACCGAACGCCCGGTGCCTTCGCGCATGACCCGTTGCATGGCGTTCTGCACCAGGTAGACGGCGCCCGAGTCGAAGCGCTGTTCGACCTGGAACGGATAGCGCTTGAGCGGCTGGCCGTCGGCAGTGAGGACGCTGCGGATCCCCCGCAACGGCGTGTTGAAGCCGCCGCTGGCGATGGTCTGGTACATGGTGGCGACCTCCATCGGACTGAGCGAACCGGCGCCCAGCAGCATCGAAGGATAGGCCGGCCAGTCACGGTTGATACCCAGCCGGGCGACGGTCTGCAGCACGTTGGGCACACCGACGTCGAGGCCGAGCTTGGCGGTGGACAGGTTGTAGGAGTTTGCCAGGCCCTGGTACAGGAAGATCGTGCCATGCGAGCGCCGGTCGTAGTTCTGCGGTCGCCAGACCTGGCCGTCCTGGCCTTTCACCGCGAAGGGCTCGTCCTGTACCCAGGTGGTCAGGGTGTACTTGCTCGGCCGCTCGAGAGCGGTCAGGTAGACCGCCGGCTTGATCAGCGAACCGATCGGCCGCACCGCGTCCAGGGCCCGGTTGAAGCCGGCGAAGCGCGGGTCGCGACTGCCGATCAGGGCCTGGATCTCACCGGTTTCCGGATTGGTCACGACCATCGCCGCCTCGACCTGGTCGACCCCCTTGCGCCCACTGAGACGCTTGAGCGTTTCGTTGACGGAGGTCTCGGCCTTCTCCTGCAGGATCGGATCGAAGCTGGTGAAGATGCGCAGCCCTTCCTCAGTCAGGTCCTCGTCGCGGTAGTCCTGGCGCAACTGGCGCTTGACCAGGTCGAGGAAGGCCGGATAGGAGCTGTCGGCCATGCTGCCCTGCCGGGTCACGCCGAGCGGGCGCAGCTTGGCGGCGTCGACTTCCTGCTGGGTCGCCACGCCCTGCTCGGCGAGCACGTCGAGCACCAGGTTGCGCCGCGCCAGCGCACGATCCGGGTAACGCCGCGGGTTGAAGTAGGACGGCCCCTTGACCATGCCGACCAGCAGCGCCACCTGGTCGAGCTTGAGCTCGGCCAACGGCTGACTGAAGAAATACTGGCTGGCCAGGCCGAAGCCATGGATCGCTCGTTGCCCATCCTGGCCGAGGAACACCTCGTTGAGATAGGACTCGAGGATGTCGCGCTTGTCGTAGTGCAGTTCCAGCAGCACCGCCATCATCGCTTCGTTGATCTTGCGGCTCAGGCTGCGCTCATTGCTCAGGAAGAAGTTCTTCACCAACTGCTGGGTCAGGGTGCTGCCGCCCTGGCGCAACTGGCCGGCCGTGGTGTTGACCCACACCGCCCGCGCCACGGATTTCAGCGACACACCATGGTGGTTCCAGAAGTCGCGATCCTCGACCGCGACCAGGGTGTCGATCAGGTAGGTCGGCACCTGGTCGAGCTTGACCAGGATGCGATCCTCATGGTGCGCCGGATACAAGCCGCCGATCAGCAGCGGCTCAAGGCGCGCCACCGCCAGTTCCTTGCCGTTGGCCTGGCTCAGCCCGCTGACGTAGTTGCCGTTGAAGCGCACGCGCACGCGCTGGGCCGGTTCCGCGCCTTCGTAGAACTGGAAGCCACGGGTATTGAGTTCGACCGCGCTGGCCGCCACCGATACGGTTCCAGGGCCGCTCACGCTGGGCTCGCGACGGTAGCCGAGGGCGTCGAGTTCGCGCAGGAAGTCTTCCCTGCTCAGCTTCAGGCCGTTGAACAGCTCCAGCGGGCGGGCATAGACCTTCGCCGGGATGGTCCAGCGCCGGCCGGAGAATTTCTCCTGCACCACGGCATCGAGATAGATGGCGAAGCCGGCGAGGAGCACCAGGCCGACGAGGCCGAGCTTGAGAGCCCAGCTGAGCCATTTGTTCAGGCCGGGTGCCGGGCGTGCTTTGCTGTTACGGGAACGGGGGGATCGGGGACGCGTCATGGCGGCGCATTATACGTACTTTATCCACAGCGGACAGACACCGCATCGGCGGCATCCACGGTCTGCGCGGCCCCGGTGGATAGACGCGGCGGCAGCGCGGCGCATTCGACCGGCGATCCGGCAAATGGTTGCTATCCGCCAGCGAGGTTTGCACTGTCACCCCTTCCCGCCATAATGCGGGTTTTCGCATATTTCAGAGGCAAGGATATCCCGTGAGCCAGACCCTGATCGCCGCCCTGCAGAACCCGGCCCTCTACCCCCACCCGGTGGAGCGCTTCGAGGTCATCGAGACGCACATCTCCTGGGTCCTGTTGACCGGTCCCTACGCCTACAAGATCAAGAAGCCGATGGATTTCGGCTTTCTCGATTTCACCAGCCTGGACAAGCGCCGCTTCTATTGCAACGAAGAGCTGCGCCTGAACCAGCGCCTCACCGACGATCTCTACCTGGAGGTCCTGCCGATCACCGGCAGCGAAGAGGCGCCGCGGATCGGCGGCGACGGCGAGGCAATCGAATACCTGCTGAAGATGCGCCAGTTCCCGCAGGACAACCTGCTGGCGGCAATCCAGGGCCGCGGCGAACTGTCCAACCAGCATATTGACGAACTGGCCGAGCAGATCGCGCACTTCCACCAGAACACTCCGAAGGTGCCGCTGGAGCACCCGCTGGGCACCGCCGAGTCCTGCATGGCGCCGGTGCGGCAGAATTTCGAGCAGGTTCGCCCGCTGCTCAAGGACAAGGCCGACCTGCAACAGCTGGATGCCCTCGAAGCCTGGGCGGAAAGCAGCTTCGAACGCCTGCTGCCGGTGCTCCAGGAGCGCAAGGCGAAGGGCTTCATCCGCGAATGCCACGGCGACATCCACCTGGGCAACGCCGCGCTGATCGACGGCAGGGTAGTGCTGTTCGACTGCATCGAATTCAACGAACCGTTCCGCTTCACCGATGTCTGCGCCGACTTCGCCTTCCTCGCGATGGACCTGGAAGATCGCGGCCTGAAGTGCCACGCTCGACGCTTCGTCAGCCTCTATCTGGAACACACCGGCGACTACCAGGCCCTGGAACTGCTGAACTTCTACAAGGCCTACCGCGCCATGGTCCGCGCCAAGGTCGCGCTGTTCAGCCTCGGCTACCAGACCGATGCCGTGCAGCGCGCCGCGACCCTGCGCCAGTACCGCAACTACGCCAACCTGGCGGAAAGCTACAGCGCCATTCCCTCGCGCTTCCTGGCGGTCACCCATGGTGTCTCCGCGGTCGGCAAGAGCCAGGTGGCCATGCGTCTGGTGGAGGCTCTGGGCGCCGTGCGCCTGCGCTCGGATATCGAACGCAAGCGTCTGTTCGGCGAGCAGCCGGAACACGACAGGGGCCAGTTCGCCGCCGGCATCTATAGCAGCCAGGCCAGCGAAGCGACCTATGCGCACCTTCACCAGTTGGCCGCGAAGATCCTCCAGGCCGGCTATCCGGTGGTGATCGATGCCGCCTACCTGAAGCAGAATCAGCGCCAGGCCGCTTGCCACATCGCGGAAGAAACCGGCGTGCCGTTCCTGATCCTCGACTGCCAGGCGCCCGAAGCGGTGATCGCCGGCTGGCTTGCGCAACGCCAGGCGGAAGGCAAGGATCCGTCCGACGCGACTCTCGACGTGATCCGCACCCAGCAGGCTACCCGCGAGCCGCTGACAGCGGCGGAGACGGTCCAGAGCAAGCGCGTCGACACCCACGACGCGGCCAGCCTCGACGGGCTGGTCGACGGCATTCGCCAGCGCCTGCCCGGTCTCTGAACGAACTGCCATGGCGCCCGCCCCTCCAGGGCGGGCGCCGTGCCGCTGCTCTTCTATACTCACGGCGAGCCTTCTGCGCAGGACGCCGCCCATGAACTCGCCCCGTCAGCTCGACTCGCCGCTCTACCAACTGCTCCACGCCGAAGACATCGAAGGCTTCAACCGACAGAAGCCGGCCGACGGCTGGATCGACCTGGCCGGCGGCGACTTCCGCGGCCTTGACCTGCGTCTGCTGGATGCCGCCCGCGTCGACTTCAGCGATGCCTATTTCCGCGGCGCCGACCTGCGCGGCGTGGATCTGCGCGAGGCGCGCCTGGAGGGCGCCAGCCTGGCCCATGCGCAGATATCCGGTACGTATTTCCCGTTGCGCCTGGCGCCGGACGAGATCCGCATGTCGGTGAACTTCGGCACCCGCCTGCGCTACCTGCCGGAGCCCTGAGAAGCGGAAGGACCACGCCAGGCCACGTTTTGCCGGGAGGCCGCTACACTTCTGGCAGGTACCCGGCCGGCTGAGGATCGGTCCCGGACCGCCTACGCCGGATCGTAAGGACGAAGGCCGCTCGCGTCGGCCATCTCGCTCCATCGCGCCGGCCCTGTCGGCTCCGGACCGGTTCCAGGCAGTTCCGCGCCATCACGCTTCTGAGCGGCATCGCAAGGACCGACGATGAACGACGAACTGCTGAACCTGAAAAACCTCGGGAAAACCTCGACCCAATGGTTGCATGCCGTGGGTATCCACAGCGCCACCGATCTGCGTCGGCTCGGCTCGGTGGGAGCCTATCGCGCGGTCCGCGCGCGCGGCTTCCGAGCCTCGAAAGTCCTGCTCTATGCCATCGAAGGCGCACTCCTCGACGTTCACTGGAACGAGCTGTCCCCAGACCACAAGGCCGCACTGCTCGGCGAGCTGGAGACTTTCCCCGTGCGAAACAAGAGCTAGCTCACACCTGCCACGGGAAGATATTTACTCCCCCCCGGGCGCCCACCTATCGTCTCGTGGACGTTCGTACCTCCTCTCCCGACCAGGCAGCTCAAGGAAATGGCCATGTATCTACTCGGCGAGCAACCGGCGTATGCCGACCAATTGATCAATCGCCTGCAGGGAATCCCTCACCGCTTGCTCGAAGGCCTGGCACCCAGCGGCCCCGCCCTGGAACTGGAACGTAGCGACGACTTGGAACGCGAGCTGCCCGCCGACCAGGTATTCCTGGTGGAAAGCGGCCTGCTGCATGCGCTGGTCGACGAACGCCCACTGTTCTACCTCCAGGAAGGCGACCTCCTCGGACTTCGACGCGGACTCGAGCTCCCCGCCTGCCGGCATGCCAACGAAGAGCCGATCCGCCTGCTGCCCTATTCGCGCGATGCGCTGCTCCAGCACATCCATGCTGACCAGGAACGTCAGGAACTGCTATTGCAGTACCTGATCGGACAGACTGCCCTGCTCGGCGATGCGCTGGCGCACCTGAAGCAGCCGGAAGTCCGCCCGGCCACCGGCTTCCGCCACTTCGCCGCGGGCGAGGCGCTGATCCGCCAGGGCGACGATGCGGATCATGTATTCATCATCATCGAAGGGCACGCCGAAGCGCTGGTGGACGGCCAGAAAGTCGGCGATGTGCAGAAGGACGAGATCTTCGGCGCCATGGCCGTGTTCACTCGCGAGAAACGCAGCGCCACGGTGGTCGCCAGCGAACCCTGCACGGTGATGGTGATTCCCAAGGAGCAGTTCCTCGGCCTTATGCAGAACAACCCGCGAATCGCCCATAGCCTGATCGAAGGCATGGCCCGGCGGATAGACCTGCTTAACCGGGAAGTGACCCAACTGCGCCTGCGCCGCAGCGCCTGAGGCCCATTCCAGAGGGCTCGCGACTAGCTAGCAGAAAAGTTTGGCGAAAGCGTTTGACATGGAAATGAGAATCATTATTATGTCACTCAACTGGTCGCGAGATCAGCCGGTAAGCTGAGAGACCCACGCAGTCGGACTCTTCAGATTATCTCCTCATCAGGCTAATCACGGTTTTTGACCCGGCACTTTGCCGGGTCTTTTTTTGCCTGCGATTCGGCCGGAGACGACCGTTCATCGGCTGACGATGGAATGAATGAGAACCGGCTTGACCTGATAATGAGAATAGTTATTATTACACCAACTGGTCGCGAGGCCAGCAGGTAAGCTGAGAGACCAAGCAGTCGGACTCTTCAGATTATCTCCTCATCAGGCTAATCACGGTTTCGACCCGGCACTTTGCCGGGTCTTTTTTTGCCCGCGAAAACGTAGCGCGATACGCGGCTCCAGGCCTCGCGCCCTTCCTTCAACGTGCCTTCTTCATCTCCGCGCAATAGTCCTTGTCCGGCTGTGCCGGCGTGTACCAGGCGTAGTCGGCCTCACGCGTCGTTACCGCCTGCCCGGCCTCGACCAGCATCAGTACCTGCGTGCCCTTCTCCGCACCAAGGTCGCGCAGGTGGACCGGTACGCCGAGGTCGCGCCGGGCGTGGAAGCTGCCGGCGACGAGCATCGCCGGCAGTGGCGCATCGCGAAAACGCTCGGCCATACGGCGGTCACGTTGCTGCTGGACGGCGAGCATCGCCGGCAATTGATCGTCGGGAAGCATGCCGCAGTGGGATTCGCGAATCTGCGCAAGCAGCGGCAGGCGCACGCTGTCACGCCTGGAGGCCGTTCCGGGAAGCGGCGGTCGCTCCCTGTAGATGCGCATGATCTCGCTCCGCTGGAGGTTCGCCGCCAGCAACGGCGCGGGTTGCGCAACCGCCCAGGACACCAGGGGTCCGTACTGCGTCCAGTCCCAACCTTTCTGCCAGTCCAGGGCCTCCTCCAGGTTCGCCACCGGCTTGCCGTTCCCGAGTTGTGCGCGGACCGCATCCACCCGTGGTTGCTGGCCGGGATCGAGCATTTCCAGCAGCAGGCTGCCCTGCGCCCGGTATTCGCCCAGGGCCTGCGCCAGCCACAGCTCCACGGCATGATGATCGGGATTGTCGTGCTTCTCGCCGACGATCACTCGCGGCGCGGCCGCCAGGCGTGCGACCAGTTGCTGCGGGCTCAGCGTCACGCCGCTGCGCAATTCGACGATTCGTCCCGTCTGCGGATCGTCGCGCCCTTCCGGGCTCTGCCAATCAGGCAGCGGCGGCAGTTGGGACTGGCAGCCGCCCAGCAGCAGACAGAAAGCGAACAGGCGAATGCGCATGGCGACTCCTTCAACGGGCGACGATCAGCGGATGACCTCGCTCGGGATGACGCTGGACCAGGACCTCGAGGCCGAACACCGCGCGCAACGGCTCGGGGCGCAGGACTTCCTCGGGCGTACCGAGCAGGTGCGGGCGACCATTCTGCAACAGCAGCAGGCGGTCGCAATAGCGCGCGGCCAGGTTGAGATCGTGGAGGATCACCAGCACCGAGGCACCACGGCGGGCGAAATCATGCACCGCCTGCAGGGTAGTGTGCTGGTGCAGCGGGTCGAGCGCCGAGGTCGGTTCGTCGAGCAGCAGCACCTGCCCCGGCTCGCCCGGCCACAGCTGCGCCAGCACCCGCGCCAGGTGCACGCGCTGGCGTTCGCCGCCGGACAGCGCCAGGTAGCTGCGCCCGGCCAGATGGCTGGCGTCGGCCGCCGCCAAGGCCTCGGCGACGATCTGCACATCGCGCTCGCGGCCGCTGGAATGGGGCAGCCGACCGAAGCCGACCACCGCCTCCACCGGAAAGGCGAAGCCCAGCGACGAACTCTGCGGCAGCACCGCCAGGCGCTGCGCGCGAGCGACGCCCGGCCAGTCGTCGAGGCCGCGCTCGTCGAGCAGCACCAGCCCTTCGGCCGGCTCCAGTTCGCCACAGAGAGCGCCAAGCAAGGTGCTCTTGCCAGCGCCGTTGGGGCCGAGTACGCCGAGCATCTCGCCAGGCCGCAGCTCCAGTTCGAGGCCTTCCAGTACAGTCTTTCCGCCACGGCGGATGGACAGGTTCTCCACGCGCAGCATCAGGCCCGCCCCCGCAATAGCAGATAAAGGAAGAACGGCGCGCCGATCAGTGCCGTGACGATGCCGATCGGCAACTCCGCCGGAGCCAGCGCCAGGCGCGCCAGCAGGTCGGCAAGCAGCAGGAGAATGGCGCCGGCCATCATCGAGGCCGGCAGCAACGTCCGATGATCCGGACCGGCAACCAGACGGATCAGGTGCGGCACCACCAGGCCGATGAAGCCGATCATCCCCGCCGCCGCCACTGCGGCGCCGACGCCGAGGGCAGTGCAAAGCACCAGTTCGGCCTTCAATCGCTCGACGTCGAAGCCCAGGTGACGGGCCTCGGACTCGCCGAGCAGCAGTGCGTTCAGCGCATCTGCCCGGCGCGGTAGCCAGCAGGCCACCAGCAGCGCCACCAGCAGCAGCGGCCAGAGTCGTGGGTAGCTGGCGCCGTTCAGGCTGCCCAGGTTCCAGAAGGTCAGGGTACGCAAGGTGGCGTCATCGGCGAGATAGGTAAACAGTCCGATCACCGCGCCGGACAGCGCGGTCAAGGCGATCCCTGCCAGCAACATGGTGGCCACGCTGGTCTGGCCATCGCGGCGGCCAAGTCGATAGACCAGCCAGGTCACCCCCAGGCCGCCGCCGAAGGCGCACAGCGACAGCAGGTAGGGCGCGAGGAACGCCGGCAAGCCACCCAGCGAGGCGCCGAATACGATGGCCAGCGCCGCGCCGAGGGCCGCGCCGCTGGACACCCCGACCAGCCCTGGATCGGCCAGCGGGTTGCGGAACAGGCCCTGCATCGCCACCCCGGACAGCGCCAGCACCGCGCCCACGGCCAGGCCGAGCAGGGTCCGCGGCAGGCGGATCTGGCCGAGGATCATTTCCGCCTGGGCCAGGCCCGTTCCATCGAGCGGCAGCCCGGCCAGGCGCAGCGCGGCGCGCAGGGTATCGCCCAGCGGCAGGCTGACGGGACCGAGGGCGAGGGACAACCAGAGGACCAATACGAGCGAAATCCCCAGCGCACCGAACAGTGCGCGGGGACGAACAACCGATTTCAATGGGCGGCTTCCGTACTCAGCGGTTTCGCGGAAGGATAAAAGGCTGCGGAGAGAGCCGCCAGGCCATCCGGCAGGCGCGGACCGAGGCCGCCCACCAGGAGCGTCGGGTCCAGCACCAGCAGACGTCCGTCACGCGCCGCGCGGGTCGCGGCGAGCCCGGGGTTCTGCTTGAGCAGCGCGGCACGCGCCGCATCACCTTCGAGGCTGCGGTCGGCGATCACCACCGCGACCGGATCGAGCGCTGCCAGGGCTTCCACCGAGATCGGCTTGTAACCCTCATGGGTAGCCAGGTTGCGTGCTCCGGCTCGGTTCAGGACCCAATCGCCGCCGGTATTGCGCCCGGCTACCAGCAACTGACCGCCGGCGTTGCCGATCACCAGCAGGACGCCCGGGGCCGGCTGACTCTTCTGCGCGGCCGCGATCCAGTCCGCCTGGCGCCGCAGCCGCTGACGATAGTCAAGTTCGGCGGCCTCGGCGCGCTGGGGCACGCCGAGCCAGTCGCCGAGCTTCTTCAGATTGCTTTCCAGTGCCTCCAGATCCGGCTTGGCGGAGAGGGTCTCGACCCGCACGCCGGCGCCTTCGAGCTGCTTGAGTACCGGCGGAGGCCCCATTTCCTCGGTGCCGATGAGGATATCCGGGCGTAACGCCAGCACGCCCTCGGCAGCCAGTTGGCGCTGGTAGCCGACGCTCGGCAACTGTTTCAGCGCCTGCGGATGCTGGCTGGTGGTGTCCACCCCGACCAGCTTGCTCTCGCCGCCCAGCGCCACCACCCATTCGCTCAGCGAGCCGCCCGCGCTCACCCAGCGTTGCGGCAGCTCGGCGGCCTGGGCCATGCCGGTGCCGAGCAGGATGCCCAGCGCCAACCCGTTGAATAGTCGATCGATACGCATGATCTCTCCTCAGAGCGCCTTGAAGGATTCGGCCAGTTCGCGCCAGTCGTCGCGCTCGGGCTCGCCGGGCTTGCGTGCGCCGAACAGTTGCACGATCAGTTCGCCGTCGGCGTCGAAGGCCTCCCAGCTGGTTACGATGCCATCGGTGCTCGGCTTGCGCACCCGCCAAAGCTCGGCGATGCCGGTGGTCTTCAGGTGCAGGTTGAATTCCGGATCGAGCACGTTGAACCAGTCGTCCAGCCACTTCAGGTTGCACACAGGCCCGGTATGGATCTGGATGCAGTGGGCGTTGCCGACGAACACCATGATCGGCAATCCGCTTTCAGCCGCCGCTTCGAAGAGTTTCGCCAGGTCGCCCTTGTCTAGGCGCTCGGCCCATTCGCCGCCAGCCAGGCGCAGCGCCTGGGTGCGCTGCGCGCCATGCTTCTTCAGCAGGGCGTGGAAATGATGGGTGTCCTTCAACGCGGCCCAGCCTTCGCGCAAGGCGGCGGCATCGATCTGCGCATCGACGAGCGCCGCAGCCGGTGCGCGGGGTTCGTGCAGCGCCAGCACGGCATCCTGCTCGGCAGCCCGCAGGCGCTCGACCAGCGGTTCCCAGGCGCGGACGTCGCTGGCCTCGGTAAGGAACACCTTGTGCACCGCCACGCCCTGCTGGTCGAACACCTGGATGCTGCGCTGGGTACCCCGCGCTGTCTCCTCGGCAATGGCGAAGACGGCGTTCCACCCCCCCAGGAACAGGCGCAGGTCGATATCCGGCGAGACCACCAGGCCCATCTGCCCATTGGCAGAGACCGTCACTTCGCGATACGGCCCCTTGCGTTCGTGGACGCAATGCTCGTTGCGGGTCAGCGCCATGATCGGCCCCAGTTCGCCGAGCGCCGGCAGCAAGGCGGCCCAGTCCGGCCGCAGGCGCACGGCATCGATGCCGACCCGGCTGGCGACCAGCTCGCCTTCGCTGACCTGCAACAGCGCGGCGGCGTCGCGCGCGCGTAGCTGCGGTCGCTCGGCGCGCAGGTCCTGCCAGGCGCGGTAAAGCTCGGCAGGGGAATGGGAAAGGCTGGGAGTGCTGCTCATCGACGGTTCCTCGGGCATATCCGGTTCGGTCGCGCTACGCGCAAAAACAGGTGAACTTTGCCACAAAACGCATATCTGAATCCATTTGATAATTATTTGCATTAGCGTTTTTCTGGCAGTACCTTGTGCGCCCGACGTCCCCCTGACTATTCGCCACCGGCCCGACCCAAGGAGTCCCACATGCCGCTCTCCCCGCCCTTCGCCCTGCGCCCCTGCCTGGCCCTGCTGTTGCTCAGCCCTTCCCTGGCCCTGGCGGGGAACGCCGTCCCGCTGACCCCGACCACCATCACCGCCACCCGTACCGAGCAGGCAGTGGATTCGGTGCCAAGCACCGTCAGCGTGCAGACCCGCGAACAACTGGACCGGCAGAACGTCAACAACATCAAGGAACTGGTGCGCTACGAACCGGGAGTCTCGGTCGGCGGCGCCGGCCAGCGTGCCGGGATCACCGGCTACAACATCCGCGGCATCGACGGGAACCGCATCCTTACGCAGATCGACGGGGTCGAACTGCCCAACGACTTCTTCAGCGGCCCCTACGCGCAGACCCACCGCAACTACGTCGATCCGGACATCGTAAAGCGCGTGGAAATCCTTCGCGGCCCGGCCTCGGCGCTGTACGGCAGCAACGCCATCGGCGGCGCGGTGAGCTACTTCACCCTCGACCCGTCGGACATCATCAAGGACGGCAAGGACGTCGGCGCCCGGCTGAAGGCCGGCTACGAGTCGGCCAGCCACTCCTGGTTGACCTCGGCCACCGTCGCCGGCCGCGCCGACGACTTCGACGGCCTGCTGCATTATGGCTACCGCCAGGGCCACGAGACCGAATCCAACGGCGGCCACGGCGGCACCGGGCTCTCGCGCAGCGAAGCCAACCCGGAAGACGCCGACAGCTACAGCCTGCTCGGCAAGCTGGGCTGGAACTACGCCGAGGGCAGCCGCTTCGGGCTGGTCTTCGAGAAGTACAAGAGCGACGTCGATACCGACCAGAAGAGCGCCTATGGCGGCCCGTACGACAAGGGCAAGCCGGCCATCCCGCCGAGCATGCTGCCGGGCGGCATGTACCAGTGGCGCAAGGGCAACGACACCCTGACTCGCGAGCGCTACGGCCTGGAGCACCATTTCCTGCTCGACAGCCCGGTCGCCGATCGCATCCAATGGAGCCTGAACTACCAGTTGGCGAAGACCGACCAGGCGACCCGCGAGTTCTACTACCCGATCACCCGCAAGGTCCTGCGTACCCGCGACACTACCTACAAGGAACGCCTGTGGGTCTTCGACAGCCAGTTGGACAAGAGCTTCGCCATCGGCGAGACCGAGCACCTGCTGAGCTACGGGATCAATCTCAAGCACCAGAAGGTCACCGGCATGCGCAGCGGCACCGGCACCAACCTGGACACCGGCGCGGACAGCCCGCGCGATGCCCTGGAACGCAGCAGCGACTTTCCCGATCCGACGGTGAAGACCTACGCCCTGTTCGCCCAGGACAGCATCAGCTGGAACGACTGGACCTTCACTCCCGGCCTGCGTTACGACTACACGCGCATGGAGCCGCACATCACCGACGAGTTCCTGCGCACCATGAAGCAGAGCCAGAACACCGCGGTCGACGAGTCGGACAAGAAATGGCACCGGGTTTCGCCCAAGTTCGGCGTGACCTACGACTTCGCCCAGCACTACACCTGGTACGGCCAATACGCCCAGGGCTTCCGCACGCCCACCGCCAAGGCGCTGTACGGTCGATTCGAGAACCTGCAGGCGGGCTACCACATCGAGCCTAACCCCAACCTCAAGCCGGAAAAGAGCCAGAGCTTCGAGACCGGGTTGCGCGGCAAGTTCGACGAAGGCAGCTTCGGCGTAGCGGTGTTCTACAACAAATATCGCGACTTCATCGACGAAGACGCCCTGAATACCGATAGCACCGGCGGCAACGGCCAGACCTTCCAGTCCAACAACATCGAGCGGGCGGTGATCAAGGGCGTCGAGCTCAAGGGCCGCCTGGAGCTGGGCGCCTTCGGCGCGCCGCAGGGACTCTACACCCAGGGCAGCGTGGCCTACGCCTACGGTCGCAACAAGGACAACGGCGAGCCGATCAACAGCGTCAACCCACTCACCGGAGTGTTCGGCCTGGGCTACGACGAAGCAGACGGCAACTACGGCGGGCTGCTCAGCTGGACCCTGGTCAAACGCAAGGATCGCGTCGACGACAGCACCTTCCACACCCCGGATGGCACCGCCAGCCAGTTCAAGACCCCGGGCTTCGGCGTCCTCGACCTCAGCGCCTACTACAGGCTGAGCAAGGACCTGACCCTCAACGCCGGTCTCTACAATCTGACCGACAAGAAATACTGGCTGTGGGATGACGTGCGCGGCTACGACAGCGTCGGCGAGGCTTCGGCGCTGGCCCCGGCCAACATCGACCGGCTGTCCCAGCCAGGCCGTAATTTCGCGGTCAACCTGGTCTGGGACATCTGACCCGTTACCCCTTCGCACACGGAAGTGCCCCCATACCCAGCGCCTGGCCATGCCGGGCGCTTTCCATGCCACAGGTGAAAGCCGTCCTCCGGATCAGGGATAATGATCCCGGCAAACGGAGCGCCCATGATCCACCTGTGTCCCTCTTCCCATCTCGCCGAAGGCAACAGCCGCGGCTTCCTCGTCGATGAGCGGCGGCTGTTCGCGGTGCGTCGCGACGGCCGCGCCTACATCTACCTGAACCGCTGCCCGCATCGCGGCATCCCGTTGGAGTGGCAGCCCGATGCCTTCCTCGACGACAGCGCCAGCCTGATCCGTTGCGCCAGCCACGGCGCGCTGTTCCTCATCGAGTCCGGCGAGTGCATCGCCGGCCCCTGCGCTGGCGAGCGCTTGCGCGCCCTGCCCTGCCGGGAAGACGCCGAAGGCCTCTGGGTGGAGCTGGACGACTGACCCAACGGGGGATGGGCGGCAAGCCGCGAGGCAACGGCTAGGCTTGCGGCACAAAGATAAAAAAGAGGAAGGAACGCGCCATGCGCCGATTCAGCCTGCGCTTCGTCCTGCTGCTCCTGTTCGGCCTGCTGCTCTATGCCTGCCGCAATGAACCGGGCCCCGTACGGCTCGCCCCTGGCGTAACAGCGGCGGATTACCGGACTTTCTTCATCCAGGCGGTACGCGCCGAGGGGCACCGCATCGACTTCGAGGAGCGTTTCGATACGGCCGTGCGCCGCGCCCTGGAGGCCAAGGGCTATCGCTACCAGGCGGAACACGGCGACCTGCGGGTGATCTACGCCCTCGGCCTGCAACGCCAGCCGGGCCTGGAAATGCGCCCGGTGATCACCCAGGATGGCGTCTTCACCCAGACCCAACTGACCGAAGACACCGAGGCCAGGCTGGCGCTGCGCATCCTTGATGAAAGCAACGGCAGGGTCCTTCTGGAAAGCGTGCTGAGCCGCCAACTGCACGATCCGGCGCTGACCCAGGAAGCGTTCGACCGCGGCGTCGCGCAGTTGCTGAAGGACTTCCCGAGTCGCAGTCAACCTTGAATGTCACAGGCCGTCGAAGTCGTCCTCGCGACGCTCGGCGCTCTCGCCGGGTGCCGACAGCCGGGGCGGCCGCCGTTGCAGCCACCACAGGGCGGCGATCCCCAGGGCAGCCATTGCGCCACGGAACAGCAAGCCGAACAGGTTGCCGTCGGCCTCCATCCCGCCCTCGATCCAGGCAATCAATAGCCGCGACAGGGTCAGGATCGATTGCAGCAGCACTACCAGGATCAATGCCGGCTGCACCAGCGAAGCCCGGCGCAGGGCGAACAGCAGGAACAACGCCAGGGCGAACTGATGGCCGCCATAGAACACCCGCGCATCGCTGACCGCCGAAGGCTCCATCAGCAGCATGCCACTGAGATTGGCCATCTCGTAGGGACGCACCCAGTACAGCACTCCCAGCGCGCCCCATACCAGCGCCTGAACCAGCAAAACCAAACGGGCGAAGAGCATCCCCTTTCTCCTCGGGCCTGTTGCCCCAGCGGTCAGTTCGACACCGGCGGCGAACGCCCCGGCAACCCTAAGGACAGCAGACCCAAACCGCGCCGACGAGTTCGCTGCGACAATCCGTCCCTGCCCAACGGCACCCCGGCGCGGCGGGCAGCGCATCGCTTCGTCACAAGTGGATACAGCTCACCGGCTGGGTGGCGGCGGGTGCCAGCGGTATGCTCCCGGCATTCGCTCGCAGCAAGGAGAATCCCATGCGCCGCTTCGCTCCCCTGGCCGTCCTGGCCGCCACCCTGCTCCACGGTTCCCTGGTCCAGGCCGCCGAACCGCTGGCCATCGACGTCCACCGCGACGCCAACTGCGGCTGCTGCAAGGACTGGATCAAGCACCTCGAAGCCAACGGTTTCAAGGTCACCGACCATGTGGAAGCAGACATGAGCGCAGTCAAGAGCCGCCTCGGCGTGCCCTACAGCATGGGCTCCTGTCATACCGGAGTGATCGACGGCAAGTTCGTCGAAGGCCACGTGCCGGCAGCCGACATCCTCAAGCTGCGCGAACGCGCCGACCTGGTCGGCGCCGCCGTACCGGGCATGCCGGTCGGCTCGCCGGGCATGGAAATGGGCGACCGCCAGGACGCCTACCAGGTCGTCGGCCTGACCAGGAGCGGCCAGGCCTCGGTCCTGGCGGAGTACCCGGGACGCTAACGAAAACGCCGTTTCCCCCAGGGGAAACGGCGTTTTTCCTTGTAGCAGGGCGTGAGGATCACTCCGCCAGGCTATCGACCTTCCTCTGCGGCGACAGCAGCCCGTCGGCGCGGAACATCGACTTGATCCCGCGCACCGCCTGGCGCAGGCGGTCGCGGTTCTCGATCAGGGCGAAACGCACATGATCGTCGCCGTAGTCGCCGAAGCCGATCCCCGGCGACACCGAGACCTTGGCGTCCTGCAACAGCTTCTTGGCGAACTCCAGCGAGCCCAGATGCGCGTAGGGCTCGGGGATCTTCGCCCAGACGTACATCGAGGCCTTCGGGTTCTCCACCATCCAGCCGGCCTCGCGCAGCCCCTTCACCAGGACGTCGCGGCGCTGCTGGTACTGCCGGGCGATATCGCGGACGCACTGCTGGTCGCCTTCCAGAGCGGCGATGGCCGCCACCTGCAGGGGCGTGAAGGTACCGTAGTCGTGGTAGCTCTTGATCCGCGCCAGGGCCGAGACCAGCTCGGGATTGCCGACCATGAAGCCGATCCGCCAGCCGGCCATGTTGTAGCTCTTCGACAGGGTGAAGAACTCCACGGCGATATCCTTGGCACCCGGTACCTGCATGATCGACGGCGCTTTCCAGCCGTCGTAGACGATGTCTGCATAGGCCAGGTCGTGCACGACCATCACGTCGTACTGCTTGGCCAGCGCCACCACGCGCTCGAAGAAGTCCAGCTCGACGCACTGCGCGGTAGGGTTGGAGGGGAAACCGAGAATCATCATGCGCGGCTTGGGAATCGATTCGCGGATCGCCCGTTCCAGCTCGTTGAAGAAATCGATGCCCGGCACCAGCGGCACCGAGCGCACCTGGGCGCCGGCGATCACCGCACCGTAGATGTGGATCGGATAGCTCGGGTTGGGCACGAGGATGGTGTCGCCATGGTCGAGGGTCGCCAGCATCAGGTGCGCGAGGCCTTCCTTGGAGCCGATGGTGACTATGGCTTCGCTTTCCGGGTCGATCTGCACGTCGTAGCGGTCGCGGTACCAGTGCGAGATGGCCCGGCGCAGGCGCGGGATGCCGCGCGAGGTGGAGTAGCCATGGGTGTCTTCGCGCTGGGCGACGGTGCAGAGCTTCTCGACGATATGCGGCGGGGTCGGCCCGTCGGGATTGCCCATGCTCAGGTCGATGATGTCCTCGCCACGGCGACGAGCGGCCATCTTCAGTTCGGCGGTGATATTGAAAACGTAGGGGGGAAGGCGGTCGATGCGCGCGAAACGGCGCGCAGGGCGTGATTCAGCCATGCTGTCCTCGGAGTAACGTAAGCGCCCGGAACCGTCCGAGCGACGCCGGCCGCTGCGGCGGCCTGGAAAGCGCCAGCCAGGCGCTTTCTTGTCGGCGAACATAAAGGCCGATAGGCTGCTTGTCGAGTCCCCCCTCGCGTTTTTCATTCCATTTCACAGGAAAAGGCCCATGTCCCGACGCTACTGGCAACTCGATGTGTTCGCCGAGCGTCCGCTCACCGGCAACGGCCTGGCCGTGTTCGACGACGCCAGCGCCCTCGATGACGCCGCCATGCAGGCCTGGACCCGCGAACTGCGCCAGTTCGAGTCGATCTTCCTGCTGCCGGGCGACGACCCACGGGCCTTCCGCGCACGCATCTTCACCCTGGAGGAAGAACTGCCGTTCGCCGGCCACCCGCTGCTCGGCGCCGCCGCCCTGCTCCATCACCTGCGCGGCGGCGACAACGAACAGCACTGGACGCTGCACCTGGCCAGCAAGTCGGTGGCCCTGCGCAGCGTGCGGGCGGGCAGAGGTTTCTACGCCGAGATGGACCAGGGCCACGCCGAATTCGGCGCCACCCCGGACGCCGGGACCTGCCGCTGGTTCGCCGAAGCCTTCTCGCTATCGGCCAACGACCTGTCCGGGCATCCGCCGCGGGTGGTGAGCACCGGCCTGCCCTACCTGCTCCTGCCGGTGACCGCCGAGGCGCTGGGTCGAGCCCGTCAGGTCAACGATTTGCAAGAAGCCCTGGATAAACTCGGCGCGGCGTTTGTCTATCTGCTCGACGTCGACGGGCGCGAGGGCCGGACCTGGGACAACCTGGGGCTGGTGGAAGACGTGGCTACCGGCAGCGCTGCCGGTCCGGTCGCCGCCTACCTGGTGGAATACGGGCTTGCCGCGCGCGGCGAACCCTTCGTCCTGCACCAGGGACGCTTCCTCGAGCGGCCGAGCCGGCTCGACGTCCAGGTCGCGACAGACGGTAGCGTAAGGGTCGGCGGCCACGTCCAACTGCTCGCCCGCGCCGAGCTGCTGACCTCGGCCTGACGGTCGGGGTGGCGCTGGCGGCGGACGACGACAACACTGAAGAAGCGAAACGTACAGGAGAACCGCCATGCTCTGGCGCAAAGGACGACGCAGTGACAACGTGATTGATGCCCGGGGCGAAGGAGGCGCAGGTGGCGGCGGTGGCGGCATGCGCATCGGCGGCAAGGGCCTCAGCCTGGGTGGGGTGGCCATCGTGGTGGTGGTCGGCCTGCTGATGGGCCAGGACCCGATGCAGATTCTCGGGTCGCTGCTCGGCCAGATGGACAGCCCGGCGCCGGCCACCCAGCAGCAGGCCGGCGGTCGGGCCCCGGCGGCCAACGACGAGCAGAGCGAGTTCGTCCGCTCGATCCTCGGCGACACCGAGGACACCTGGGAACAGATCTTCGCCAGCGGCCAGGCACAATACCAACAGCCCAAGCTGGTGCTGTTCAGCAATGGGGTGAATTCCGCCTGCGGCTTCGCCTCGTCGGCCACCGGGCCGTTCTACTGTCCGGCCGACCGCCGGGTCTACCTCGACCTGGAGTTCTTCCGCGAGATGGAACAGCGCTTCTCCGCCGCCGGCGACTTCGCCCAGGCCTATGTGATCGCCCACGAGGTCGGCCACCACGTGCAGAACCTGATGGGCATCTCGGCCAAGATCAACGCAGCCCGCCAGCGCGGCGCGCGCATGGAGGGCGCCAACGGCCTGTCGGTACGCCAGGAACTGCAGGCGGACTGCTTCGCCGGGGTCTGGGCCAACCGTGCACAGCAGCGGCTGAACTGGCTGGAGCCGGGCGACATCGAGGAAGCCCTGAACGCCGCCAACGCCATCGGCGACGATCGCCTGCAACGCCAGGGCCGCGGCATGGTGGTGCCGGATTCCTTCACCCATGGCTCCTCGGCGCAACGCATGCGCTGGTTCAAGACCGGCTTCGAGAGCGGCTCGCCGGCCAGTTGCGATACCTTCAAGGCCCAGACGCTCTGAGCCTCGCCGCCAGCCGGGCGCTTAGCGCCCCGGCTGGCTTCCCAGCGCATTCAACTGATCGGCCAGTTCCCTGGCCTCGTAGACCGAAGCCAACCCGTCGAGATAGACCTTGCCGTTGCGGATCGGCTCGCGCACCCGCGGCGCCAGGCGCAGGCGCCCGTCCACCAGTACCGCGAGAGTGCGCCCCCGGGCCTCGCCGGTCAGCGCGGCCAGGCGGCGGGCGGCCGGTTCGGTGAAGGTGACTTCGACGCCGGGTCGACCGTTCTGGTCGTACAGGACCTCGGCGCGGAGTACGTCAGCCTGGGTCAGGCTGGGCTTCAGCGCCACCAGCATGGCCTTGCCCTGCGGGTCGGCCAGGGTGCGGAACGCCGCGGAAGGCGAGCTGGCGGTGGCATAGACCCCGAAGCTGTGCTGCGGGATCGGCAGCGGATCGCTGGCGCAGGCGGCCAGCAGCAGCGCCAGGCCCAGCGGAAGGAGTGCGAGTTTCGAGCGTTTCATGATGAGGTACTGCAGAAAACCTAGGCGGAGCGTCCGTCCGGACGCCAACGCCTATGTTAACGCCGACCGCGCCGGGCGGGCGAGCAGGCCCTTCCGCGAGGCGACGATCGACTAGACTGGCGGAAATTCACCCCTCTCCCGCGAACTGGTATGATGCGCGCCTTTTCGAGCCGTATGAACCCCACGCAGGCCGCCGCGAGGCCCCTGGCGTGCGTGGGTCGTTTCATGCGGCTCGCGCATTTTCGGGACTCAGCCGTCTGCCGGGATCGTTCGCGATACCGCGCCGACGAGACAGCGATGCAACGCCCGCCACGCGGAAATTCGGTTTTCCCTGGTCGGCGGCCGGCTCCACGGCCGGCCACTTCTGCTGGCGCCATGGGGATCGTTGCAGAGCACATTCAGGGGAATCCAACATGCTGGAAAAGCTGTTTCAACTAAAGGCGCACAACACCACGGTGCGCACCGAGATCCTGGCGGGGATCACCACCTTCCTGACCATGGCCTACATCCTCTTCGTCAACCCGAGCATCCTCGGCGAGACCGGCATGGACAAGGGCGCGGTGTTCGTCGCCACCTGCCTGGCAGCGGCCATCGGCTCGACCATCATGGGCCTGATCGCCAACTACCCGATCGCCCTGGCCCCCGGCATGGGCCTCAACGCCTTCTTCACCTACACCGTGGTGCTGCACATGGGCCACAGCTGGCAGGTCGCGCTGGGCGCAGTGTTCATTTCCGCCACCATGTTCTTCCTGCTGTCGATCTTTCGCATCCGCGAATGGATCATCAACAGCATCCCCCTGCCGCTGCGCTCGGCGATCGCCGCCGGCATCGGCCTGTTCCTCGCACTGATTGCCCTGCAGAACGCGGGCATCGTGGTGGACAACCCGGCAACCCTGATCGGCATGGGCGACCTGACCAAGCCGGCACCGATCCTCGCCACCCTCGGCTTCATCCTGATCGTCGCCCTGGAGGCGCGTAGCGTCACCGGCGCGGTGCTGATCGGTATCCTGGTGGTCACCGCCATCGCCATCCTGCTCGGCGTGACCCAGTTCGGCGGCGTGGTCTCGATGCCGCCGTCGCTGGCGCCGACCTTCCTCCAACTGGACATCAAGGGCGCGCTGGACATCGGTCTGGTCAGCGTGATCTTCGCCTTCCTCTTCGTCGACCTGTTCGACAACTCCGGCACCCTGATCGGCGTCGCCAAGCGCGCCGGACTGATGGGCAAGGACGGCCACATGCCGAAGATGGGCCGCGCGCTGATCGCCGACAGTACCGCCGCCATGGGCGGCTCGCTGCTGGGCACCTCGACCACCACCAGCTACATCGAGTCCGCCGCGGGCGTCAGCGCCGGCGGCCGCACCGGCCTGACCGCCATCGTCGTCGCCATCCTGTTCCTCCTCGCGCTGTTCTTCGCCCCACTGGCCGGCAGCGTACCGGCCTTCGCCACCGCCCCGGCGCTGCTCTTCGTCGCCGTGCTGATGGCCTCGGGCCTGGCAGAGATCGACTGGGAAGACATCACCGTCGCCGCGCCGGTGGTCGTCACCGCGCTGGCCATGCCGTTCACCTACTCGATCGCCACCGGCATCGCCTTCGGCTTCATATCCTGGACCGCGATCAAGGTGCTGTCCGGGCGCTGGCGCGAACTGAACCCGGCGCTGGTGATCCTCTCCGTCCTGTTCGTGATCAAGCTGGGCTTCTTCAACGCATGAGCCGTCCACAGTTCGACCCCAGCGCCTACGCCGCGCAACTGGAAGACAAGAAGTCCCGCCTCGCCGGATTGCTGGCCCCGTTCGCGGCACCCGCGCCGGAGGTCTTCGAGTCGCCGCGAGAGCATTACCGGCTGCGCGCCGAATTCCGCCTGTGGCGGGAAACCGGCAACGAGAAGCGTCACTACGCGATGTTCGAGCAGGGCGACAAGCACACGCCGATCCTGATCGAGGATTTCCCCATCGCCAGCCGCCGCATCAACGAACTGATGCCGCGCCTGAAGGCGGCCTGGGCCGACCCGGCGCTGGGCTTCAAGCTGTTCCAGGTGGAGTTTCTCACCACCCTGGCCGGCGACGCGCTGATCACCCTCTGCTACCACCGGCCGATCGACGACGCCTGGCGACAGGCAGCGGAAAAGCTCGCGGCGGAACTGGGCGTGAACCTGGTCGGGCGTTCGCGCGGCAAGCGTATCGTCGTCGGACGCGACTATGTGGAGGAGGAACTGTCGGTCGCCGGCCGGCGCTTCCGCTACCGCCAGCCCGAGGGGGCTTTCACCCAGCCCAACGGCGAGGTCAACCAGAAGATGCTCGGCTGGGCCTACGAGGCGCTCGGCCAGCGCGACGACGACCTGCTCGAACTGTACTGCGGCAACGGCAACTTCACCCTGCCCCTGGCCACCCGGGTACGCAAGGTGCTGGCCACCGAGATCAGCAAGTCCTCGGTCAATGCGGCGCTGGCCAACCTGGCCGACAACGCGGTGGACAACGTCAGCCTGGTGCGCCTGTCGGCCGAAGAGCTGACCCAGGCGCTGAACGAGGTTCGCCCGTTCCGCCGCCTGGCCGACATCGATCTGAAGAGCTACGCCTTCGGCAATGTCTTCGTCGATCCGCCACGAGCCGGCATGGATCCGGACACCTGCGAGCTGACCCGGCGCTTCGAGCGCATCCTGTACATTTCGTGCAACCCGGAAACCCTGGCGCAGAACATCGCTCAACTGCACGACACGCACCGGATCAGCCGCTGCGCGCTGTTCGACCAGTTCCCCTACACCCACCACATGGAAACCGGCGTCCTGCTCGAACGCCGCTGAGAGTGGCCGCGCCCCACGGCGCGGCTGTGCCTCAGAGTCGCACCGGGAGGCGCCGCGCCAGGTGCAATCCTTCCGTCGTCACCTCGGCGCCATAGGCCAGCACCTCGACGCCCGCTTGCGCCGCCTCGCGCAACGCCTTGCCATAGGCTGGATCGATCTCGTCGGCGGGGCGCACCGCCTCGACCCCGGAAAGGTTCACGCAGTACAGCTGCACCGCGCGGATCCCCTTCCGCGCCAGCGCCGCCAGTTCGCGCAGGTGCTTGGCGCCGCGCAGCGTCACCGCGTCGGGAAAGGCCGCCACGGCGGTTTCGTCGAAGCCCAGGGTGACGCTCTTCACCTCGATGAACAGTGCGCCCGTGGGGTATTCCAGGCGAAAGTCGGCGCGACTGTTCTCCACGCCGTAGGCCACTTCCCGGCGCAGAGCGGTGAAACCGGCAAGCTCCGCGATGATCCCAGCCAGCAGCGCCTCCTCTACCAGGCGGTTGGCCCGCGCCGTGTTGACGCAGGCCAGGCGGCCCTGCGGAGTCTCGCTCAGCTCCCAGGTCCCCGGCAGCTTGCGCTTGGGGTCGTTGGAGCGGCTGAACCAGACCCGGCAACCTTCGCTCATGCAATTGAGCATCGAACCGGTATTCGGACAGTGGATAGTCAGGCGCTCGCCACCGGCGCTCTCGATATCGGCGAGGAAACGCTTGTAGCGACGCAGCAGGCGGCCTTCTTCCAGTGGCTGCTCGAAACGCATCAGGGCCGCCAGTTCTTCAGGCCGCGGGCGATCCGCTCCACCGCTTCCTGCAGGCGCGGCAGGTTCTGGGTATAGGCGAAACGCACGTGGTGGCCGGCCTGGTGGCGGCCGAAATCCAGCCCCGGAGTGAAGGCCACGTGCTCGGTCTCGATGAAGTGCTTGCAGAAGGCGTAGGCATCACCGCCGAACGCGCTGATATCGGCGTAGAGATAGAAGGCGCCTTCCGGCTCCACGGCGATTCCGAAACCCAGCTCGCGCAGGGCCGGCAGGAGGAAGTCGCGACGGCGGGCGAACTCTTCGCGACGCTCTTCGAGAATGGCGATGGTGGTCGGCTCGAAACAGGCCAGCGCGGCCTGCTGGGCCATGCTCGGCGCGCTGATGTAGAGGTTCTGCGCCAGCTTCTCCAGTTCAGGCACCGCCGCTGTCGGCGCCACCAGCCAGCCCAGGCGCCACCCGGTCATGCCGAAATACTTGGAAAAACTATTCAGGACGAAAGCGTCGTCGTCGACTTCCAGCACCGAGGCGGCGTCCACGCCATAGGTCAGGCCGTGATAGATCTCGTCCACCACCAGGTGCCCGCCGCGGGCCTTCAAGGCGCCCGACAGGCCGGCCAGTTCGTCGCGATCGAGCAGGGTCCCGGTCGGATTCGCCGGCGTCGCCACCAGAGCGCCTACACTGTCTGAATCCCAGTGCCGCTCGATGAGATCCGGCGTCAGTTGGTAACGGCTGTCCGGCCCCACCGGCACCAGTTGCGCGGCGCCTTCCACCAGGCGCAGGAAATGCCTGTTGCACGGGTAGCCCGGGTCGGCGAGCAACCAGTGGCGGCCGGGGTCGACCAGCAAGCTGCTGGCCAGCAGCAGGGCGCCGGAGCCGCCCGGAGTGACCAGCACGCGCTGCGGGTCGAGGTCGACCCCGTAGCGTTCGCCGTAGAATTTCGCGATCGCCTCGCGCAGCGCCGGCAGGCCGCGGGCGGCGGTGTAGCGGGTATGCCCGGCGGCCAGGGCGGCGCGCCCGGCCTCGACGATCGGCTCGGCCGTGGTGAAGTCCGGCTCGCCGATCTCCAGGTGGATCACATCGTGGCCGGCGGCCTGCAACTCGTTGGCCCGCGCCAGCAGGGCCATAACATGGAAAGGCTCGATGGCCCGACTGCGCGCGCTATAGGAGGTAGCCATGGATATTCCGAACTTTGCGAGGAAAAACCGATTCTAACCAAGCCATTACGCGGGCGACACCAGCCTCGACAACCGGGAGTAGCGCCAAGGTTATCGTTCTGGTAAGTTCGCCCGCTTGCGACCGCGGGGCCGGAGAGCCGGCGAGGGAACCCTGCCGCGGACAGGATTAGCGAAAGTGAGAGGCGGCCATTCATGTCCACCAAAGCAAAACAACAGAGCAGCCAGCAGATGACCCGCGGCTTCGAACCCTATCAGGAAACCAAGGGCGAGGAGTACATGAGCGAGCGCATGCGCGCGCACTTCACCGCGATCCTGAACAAATGGAAACAGGAGCTGATGGAAGAGGTCGACCGTACCGTGCATCACATGCAGGACGAAGCGGCCAACTTCCCCGATCCGGCCGACCGCGCCAGCCAGGAAGAAGAATTCAGCCTGGAACTGCGCGCCCGCGACCGCGAGCGCAAGCTGATCAAGAAGATCGACGAGACCCTGCAACTGATCGAAGACGAAGAGTACGGCTGGTGCGACTCCTGCGGCGTCGAGATTGGCATCCGTCGCCTGGAGGCACGCCCCACCGCGACCCTCTGCATCGACTGCAAGACCCTCGCGGAAATCCGCGAGAAGCAACTCGGCTCCTGAGCCGGACCGACGGGGCGCCAAGGCGCCCCGTTTCGTTTCCGCCGTTCCCCGCCGCACCGCCCGCGCCATGACCTCTTCCTATGTAGGCCGCTTCGCCCCGACGCCCAGCGGCTACCTGCACTTCGGTTCCCTGGTGGCGGCCGTCGCCTCCTACCTGGACGCGCGTGCCGTCGGCGGCCGCTGGCTGGTGCGCATGGAGGACCTCGACCCGCCCCGCGAAGTCCCGGGCGCCCAGCAGGCGATCCTGGAAACCCTGGAGCGCTACGGCTTCGAATGGGACGGCGCGGTGGAGCGGCAGAGCGAACGCTTCCCGGCCTACGCCGCAGTGGTCGAGCAACTGCTGCGCAGCGGCCTGGCCTACGCCTGCACTTGCTCGCGCAAGCAGCTTGAGGGATTCGCCGGGATCTACCCGGGCTTCTGCCGCGACGCCGGGCACGCCCGCGAGGATGCGGCGATCCGCCTGCGCGTGCCGGAGCTGGAATATCGCTTCGTCGACCGCGTGCAGGGCGAAGTCCGCCAGCATCTCGGCCGCGAGGTCGGCGATTTCGTCATCCAGCGCCGCGATGGCTTCTACGCCTACCAACTGGCGGTGGTGCTGGACGACGCCTGGCAGGGCATCACCGACATCGTCCGCGGCGCCGACCTGCTCGACTCGACCCCGCGCCAGCTTTACCTCCAGGAATTGCTGGGGTTGAGCCAGCCGCGCTACCTGCACGTGCCGCTGATCGTCCAGCCGGACGGGCACAAGCTCGGCAAGTCCTACCGCTCCCCGCCACTGCCCGCCGAGCAGGCCGCCGCGCCGCTGACCCGCGCCCTGCGCGCGCTCGGCCAGCGGCCGCCGGCCGAACTGGCCCAGGCCAGCGCCAGCGAGGCGCTGGCCTGGGGCGTCGCGCACTGGGACGCCACGCGCATCCCGCGCTGCGCTACCCTTCCCGAGGAACGCCTGTAGCCCGCCCGGCGGCTTGCCGGCACCCACCCGCAGCCTGTAGCCTGCCGGCCCAAGCATGAGGGAAGCGGCATGTACATCTACCGACTGGTCCTGCTCCTGGTCGTGGGCATCTATCTCTTTTCCCCCGCCATCATGGACTGGTGGATCGACCCCAACGGCGCCTGGTACCGCCCGTACCTGCTGTGGCTGATCCTCATCGTGGTCACTTTCATCCTGCAGAGCCAGCGCGATGCTGACGAGCTTTAGCCTGACCCAGCTGATCCTGATCAGCGTCGCCTACCTCTCCACCCTCTTCGGCATCGCCTGGATCACCGAGCGCGGCTACGTGCCGCGCCGGCTGGTACGCCACCCGCTGGTCTACACCCTGTCGCTGGGCGTCTACGCCAGTGCCTGGGCGTTCTACGGCACGGTAGGCCTGGCCTACCAGTACGGCTACGGGTTCCTCGCCATCTACCTGGGGATTTCCGGGGCCTTCCTGCTCGCCCCAGTGCTGCTCTATCCGATCCTCAGGGTGACACGCGCCTACCAGCTGTCCTCGCTGGCCGACCTCTTCGCCTTCCGTTTCCGCAGTACCTGGGCCGGCGCCCTGACCACGCTGTTCATGCTGATCGGCGTGCTGCCGATGCTGGCCCTGCAGATCCAGGCGGTCACCGATTCGATCAGCATTCTCACCCGCGACCCGGCCCAGGAGCGGGTCGCGTTCGTCTTCTGCACCCTGATCACCCTGTTCGCGATCCTCTTCGGCGCTCGCCACATCGCCACCCGCGAACGCCACGAGGGACTGGTGTTCGCCATCGCCTTCGAGTCGCTGGTCAAGCTGGTGATGCTCGGCAGTATCGGCCTCTACGCCCTGTACGGCGTCTTCGGCGGGCCGGAAGGCCTGGAAGTCTGGCTGCTGCAGAACCAGACCGCGCTGACCACCCTGCACACGCCGCTGGCCGAGGGTCCATGGCGAACGCTGCTGCTGGTGTTCTTCGCCGCGGCCATCGTGATGCCGCACATGTTCCACATGATCTTCACCGAGAACCTCAACCCGCGCGCGCTGATTTCCGCCAGTTGGGGCCTGCCGCTGTTCCTGCTGCTGATGAGCCTTGCGGTACCGCCGATCCTCTGGGCCGGGCTGCGCCTCGGCGCCTCGACCACACCGGAGTACTACACCATCGGCCTCGGCCTGGCGGTGGACAGCCCGGCCCTGGCCCTGGCCGCCTTCATCGGCGGCATCTCCGCCGCCAGCGGGCTGACTATCGTGATGACCCTGGCGCTCTCGGGAATGGTCCTCAACCACCTGGTGCTGCCGCTCTACCAGCCGCCGGCGCAGGGCAACATCTACCGCTGGCTGAAATGGACCCGGCGCCTGCTGATCGTCGCCATCATCATGGCCAGCTACGCCTTCTACCTGCTGCTGGGCGCCGAACAGGACCTCTCCAACCTGGGCATAGTGTCCTTCGTCGCCACCCTGCAATTCCTTCCCGGCGCCCTCTCGGTGCTGTACTGGCCGACCGCCAACCGCCGTGGCTTCATCTCCGGGCTGATCGCCGGCATGCTGGTCTGGGCGATCACCATGCTGCTGCCCCTGATGGGGAACGTACAGGGCCTGTACCTGCCGCTGTTCGACGTGATCTACGTGCTGGACGATTCGAACTGGCACCTGGCGGCGCTGTCCTCGCTGGCGGCCAACGTGCTGGTATTCACCCTGGTGTCGCTGTTCACCGAGGCCAGCGACGAGGAAAAAGGCGCCGCCGAGGCCTGCGCGGTGGACAACGTACGCCGTCCGCAACGCCGCGAACTGTTCGCCGGTTCGCCGCAGGAGTTCGCCAGCCAGTTGGCCAAGCCGCTGGGCGCCAAGACCGCGCAGAAGGAGGTCGAGCAGGCCCTGCGCGATCTCCACCTGCCCTTCGACGAACGTCGCCCCTATGCCCTGCGTCGCTTGCGCGACCGCATCGAGGCGAACCTTTCCGGGCTGATGGGACCCAGTGTCGCCCAGGACATCGTAGAGACCTTCCTTCCCTACAAGACCAGCGAAGAAAGCTATGTCACCGAGGACATCCACTTCATCGAGAGCCGCCTGGAGGACTATCACTCCCGGCTGACCGGCCTGGCTGCCGAACTCGACACCCTGCGCCGCTACCACCGGCAGACCCTGCAAGACCTGCCGATGGGCGTCTGCTCCCTGGCCAAGGACCAGGAAGTGCTGATGTGGAACCGCGCCATCGAGGAACTCACCGGGGTCGGCGCGCAGAAGGTCGTCGGTTCGCGCCTGTCGGCCTTGCCCGAACCCTGGAAGGGCCTGCTGGAACGTTTCATCGACGCCCCCGACGAGCACCTGCACAAGCAGCGCCTGGTCTACGACGGCCACACCCGCTGGCTGAACCTGCACAAGGCGGCCATCGAGGAACCCCTGGCGCCGGGCAACAGCGGCCTGGTGCTACTGGTGGAAGACCTCACCGAAACCCAACTGTTGGAAGACAAGCTGGTCCACTCCGAGCGCCTGGCTTCCATCGGCCGCCTTGCCGCCGGGGTGGCCCACGAGATCGGCAATCCGATCACCGGCATCGCCTGCCTGGCGCAGAACCTGCGCGAGGAACGCGAAGGCGACGGCGAGCTGACCGAAATCAGCGAGCAGATCCTCGACCAGACCAAGCGCGTATCGCGCATCGTCCAGTCGTTGATGAGCTTCGCCCACTCCGGCAGCCACCTGCAGGCCCTGGAACCGGTGTGCCTGAGCGAAGTCGCCCAGGAGGCCATCGGACTGCTGTCGCTGAACCGGCGTAGCGTCGAAGTAGAGTTCTTCAACCTCTGCGATCCGGCGCACTGGGTCGAGGGAGACTCGCAGCGCCTGGCCCAGGTGCTGATCAACCTGCTCTCCAATGCTCGCGACGCCAGCCCGCCGGGCGGCGCGATCCGGGTCCGCAGCGAAGCCTCGGAACATACCGTGGACCTGGTCGTCGAGGACGAGGGCAGCGGCATTCCGAAGGCGATCATGGACCAGTTGTTCGAACCGTTCTTCACCACCAAGGACCCCGGCAAGGGGACCGGGCTCGGCCTCGCACTGGTCTATTCGATCGTGGAAGAGCATTATGGACAGATAACCATCGAGAGCCCGACGGATCACCAGCGAGAAGGCGGCACCCGCTTCCGCGTGACCCTGCCGCGGCACCCTGGCCCGACGGCCGAGCTGTAGACGAGCACGTCGAGAGAGCTGAATACATGGCACATATTCTGATCGTCGAAGACGAAACCATTATCCGATCTGCATTGCGACGCCTGCTGGAGCGCAACCAGTACCAGGTCAGCGAAGCCGGCTCGGTGCAGGAAGCCCAGGAGCGCTACACCATCCCCTCCTTCGACATGGTGGTCAGCGACCTGCGCCTGCCGGGCGCCCCCGGCACCGAACTGATCAAGCTCGCCGAAGGCATTCCGGTGCTGATCATGACCAGCTACGCCAGCCTGCGTTCGGCGGTGGATTCGATGAAGATGGGCGCGGTGGACTACATCGCCAAGCCTTTCGACCACGACGAAATGCTCCAGGCCGTGGCGCGCATCCTCAAGGACCGCCAGGAGAACCGCAGCGCGGCCCCGGTCTCCGCCAACGGCGGCAAGGCCGGCGGCGAGCGCGGCGCCAGCCCGGCGGCAGCCGACGGCGAGATAGGCATCATCGGCTCCTGTGCGCCGATGCAAGAGCTGTACAGCAAGATTCGCAAGGTCGCGCCGACCGACTCCACGGTACTGATCCAGGGCGAGTCCGGCACCGGCAAGGAACTGGTCGCCCGCGCCCTGCACAACCTGTCGAAGCGCGCCAAGGCGCCGCTGATCTCGGTGAACTGTGCGGCGATTCCGGAAACCCTGATCGAATCCGAGCTGTTCGGCCATGAAAAAGGCGCCTTCACCGGTGCCAGCGCCGGGCGCGCCGGGCTGGTCGAAGCGGCCGACGGCGGCCCCCTGTTCCTCGACGAGATCGGCGAACTGCCGCTGGAGGCCCAGGCCCGCCTGCTGCGCGTATTGCAGGAAGGCGAGATCCGCCGGGTCGGCTCGGTGCAATCGCAGAAGGTCGACGTGCGCCTGATCGCTGCCACCCACCGCGACCTGAAAACCCTGGCCAAGACCGGGCAATTCCGCGAAGACCTCTATTACCGCCTGCATGTGATCTCGCTGAAGCTGCCCGCCCTGCGCGAGCGTGGCAACGACGTGATGGAGATCGCCCGCGCCTTTCTGGCTCGCCAGTGCACCCGGATGGGGCGCGCGCCGCTCAGCTTCGCCCACGACGCCGAACAGGCGATCCGCCATTACCCATGGCCGGGCAACGTGCGCGAACTGGAAAACGCCATCGAGCGGGCGGTGATCCTCAGCGAGAGCCAGGAAATCCACGCCGACCTGCTGGGTATCGACATCGAGCTGGACGACCTCGAGGACGACTTCGCCGCCGACCTCGGCCTCGGCCCGGCGGGCGCCGCGGCCAGCAACCACGAGCCCACCGAGGACCTTTCGCTGGAAGACTACTTCCAGCACTTCGTCCTCGAGCACCAGGACCACATGACCGAGACCGAGCTGGCCCGCAAGCTGGGCATCAGCCGCAAATGCCTGTGGGAACGCCGCCAGCGCCTGGGCATTCCGCGGCGTAAATCAGGGGCCTCGGCCGACTCGTAACACCCTGCAACCTGTTACCGCGGACGTACCGCGTAACAGAAACCGGGTTCATCGGTAACGGGAACCCGGTTTTTTTGTGCCCTCCGCCGACCCACCGAAAACCTCAACCCCTTGATTTTACTGGGTTTCGAAAAACTGGCACGGCATCTGCTTATGTATTGGCACAACAACAATAACAAGCAACGACGAAGACAATAAAAACAACACGTAACGACTCCAGCACAACAAAAACAAAATCGCGGAGGCGCAGCTAACTGATTCTTTTGGAGAGGAGTTGCTGTCGGGACCCGTCCCGCAGCCAGTCGGAAGAAGAATAAAACTGCCTTGAGGCAGCGCACAGACTGGTTGGATCGCTCGACGATCATGGCAGCATCAGCGACCAAAGCAATCCGTTTGCTATTGAACTCCCAGCCTGGGAGATATCCCTGAAGCGACTGGCTCAAGGGACGGGTCGACAAACAAAAACAACAAGCCCGAAATCATAATAAAAACAAAGCACGCACCTACTTGGGGGGGAGCTTCGGCTCCCCCAGTAGCTTCACCCCCTCCCTCCGTTTTCCCCGTTTTTCCTTCGCCTTACACCATTTCCCCATCCAATGCTAGAATCCGCGCAGACTATGCGGCCATCCGCATGCCTTGCCAGATTCACCGCAGCCTTCCCGGCCCTCTCCCGCTTCGCGGGAACAGGATGTACGGCCCCTGTTCGTTTCTGTCAGGATGCATGGCGCAGTCGGTTCCGGCGCCCGGGACGCCCTGTGCGTCGCGGGGCCAAACATTCAACGGGTACAGAACACGCCTCGCCCGAGAGGTCCTGATAATGCCGCAGCATTACCCGACGTCCGTCCTGTTTGAGCAACGCAGGCGTGCAATCACCCACATCGTGCTCCCGATAACACATCCATGCTGAAAAAGCTGATCCAGACCATTCGTTCCCCCCTGCGCCGTCCGCGCGCCGTCCGTACAACCCCGGAAGTCATCGGTAACAACCAGCACTCCCTGCGCCGGGACCAGTTCAGCCGGAACGCCGTCAAGGTCGTCGAGATCCTCCAGCGGGCCGGCTACCAGGCCTACGTGGTCGGGGGCTGCGTACGCGACCAGATGCTCGGCATCGCTCCCAAGGACTTCGATGTCGCCACCAGCGCCACGCCGGAGCAGGTCCGCGCCGAATTCCGCAACGCGCGGATCATCGGCCGCCGCTTCAAACTGGTACACGTGCACTTCGGCCGCGAGATCATCGAGGTCGCCACCTTCCGCGCCCATCATCCGGAAGGCCAGGACGATGGCGATAGCCGCGCGTCCAGCAACGAAAGCGGCCGCATCCTGCGCGACAACGTCTATGGCAGCCTGGAAGACGACGCCCAGCGCCGTGACTTCACCATCAATGCCCTGTACTTCGACGTCACCAGCGAGCGGCTGCTGGACTACGCCAATGGCGTTCACGACATCCGCAATCGCCTGATCCGCCTGATCGGCGATCCGGAGCAGCGTTATCTGGAAGACCCGGTGCGGATGCTGCGGGCGGTACGTTTCGCCGCCAAGCTCGACTTCGAAATCGAGAAGCACAGCGCCGCGCCGATTCGCCGGCTGGCCCCGCTGCTGCGGGAAATCCCTTCGGCGCGCCTGTTCGACGAGGTGCTCAAGCTGTTCCTCGCCGGCCGGGCCGAGCGCACTTTCGAACTGCTGGTCGAGTACGAACTGTTCGCGCCGCTGTTCCCGGCCAGCGCCAAGGCACTGCAGGCCAACCCCGACTACACCGGCAAGCTGATCCGCCAGGCCCTGGCCAATACCGATGCGCGCATTCGCCAGGGCAAGCCGGTAACCCCGGCCTTCCTCTTCGCCGCGCTGCTCTGGCCGGCCCTGCCGGCGCGCGTCGCGCAGTTGCAGGAGAAAGGCATGCCGGCCATCCCGGCGATGCAGGAAGCCGCCCACGAACTGATCAGCGAACAGTGCCAGCGGATTGCCATTCCCAAGCGTTTCACCCTGCCGATCCGCGAGATCTGGGATATGCAGGAACGTCTGCCGCGACGCCAGGGCAAGCGCGCCGACCTGCTCCTGGAAAACCCGCGCTTCCGCGCCGGCTACGACTTCCTCCTGCTGCGCGAAAGTGCCGGCGAGGAAACCGAAGGACTCGGCCAATGGTGGACCGATTACCAGGAAGTCAGCGACAGCGAGCGGCGCAACATGATCCGCGACCTGGTCAGCCAGGAAGACGGCAGCGCCCCGCGCAAGCGGCGCCGCGGCGGCAACAGCGGCCGTCGGCGCCGCGGGCCGCGCAAGGAAGGCAGCGGCGGAAGCGGCGAATGATCCAGCGCGTCTACGTGGCGCTGGGCAGCAACCTGGCCGAACCGCGCGAGCAGATCCAGGCTGCCCTCGATGCCTTCGAGCGGCTTCCCGAGACCCGCCTGGTCGCCGTCTCGCCGCTCTATATCAGCGACCCGCTCGGCCCCGCCGACCAGCCGCGCTTCGTCAACGGCGTGGCGGCCCTCGACACCAACCTGGCGCCGCTCGACCTGCTCGACGCCCTGCAGGCCATCGAACTGGAACAAGGGCGCGTCCGCGACCTGCGCTGGGGTCCGCGCACGCTCGACCTGGACATCCTGCTGTTCGGCGAACAATTGCTTGACCTGCCGCGCCTGAAGGTGCCGCACTACCACATGCAGGCGCGCGCTTTCGTGCTCTATCCCCTCGCCGATCTCGCCCCCGACCTGCGCTTGCCCGATGGCCGCCACCTGCCGGAGCTGCTCGCGGCCTGTCCGTTCGAGGGCATCGAACGCCTTCCGGGCGCCTGACCCTGCCTGCCCGCCGCTGCGCGGATACCTCGCGGCGGGCTCTTCACACTGTTATCGAAAAGCTGACGAAGGACGCCGCGGATGGGCGTACACTGCGCGCGCAACCGCAGGCGGCGCGGCGTTCGGCAGTGGCAGTAACGCCGTAACAATGCGGTAACACCTGCAATTGACTTCGAGCCACCCCATCCGGACTATAAGTGGCCGTTTGCCCCGCGCCGGCTCATCACCGGCCCAACGAGGAGCCTTTCCATGCCTGATGTAACCCTGACCACCCTGCAAGGGTTGAAGCAGAGCGGCGAGAAGATCGCCATGCTGACCTGCTACGACGCCACCTTCGCCCACACCGCCAGCCAGGCCGGCGTGGACGTGCTTCTGGTCGGAGATTCGCTCGGAATGGTATTGCAGGGTCACGACAGCACCCTGCCGGTCAGCAACGAGGAAATGGCCTATCACACGGCCTGCGTGAAACGCGGTAACAAAGGTTCCCTGATCGTCACCGACCTGGCCTTCGAATCCAGCCATTCCGTGGCCCAGACCCTTGCCGACGCGGTCCGCCTGATGCAGGCCGGCGCACACATGGTCAAGCTGGAGGGTGGGGCCTGGCTGGCGGAGCCGATCGCCCGCCTGGCACAGATGGGCGTGCCGGTCTGCGCGCATCTCGGCCTGACCCCGCAGGCGGTCAACCTGTTCGGCGGCTTCAAGGTCCAGGGCCGCCAGGAAACCCAGGCGCGCCAGTTGCGCGCCGATGCCATCGCCCTGGAGCAGGCCGGCGCCGCCATGCTGCTGCTGGAGTGCGTGCCCAGCGTGCTGGCCGAAGAGATCACCCAGGCGGTGAAGATCCCGGTGATCGGGATTGGCGCCGGTGCGGCGACCGATGGCCAGGTGCTGGTCATGCACGACATGCTCGGTCTCTCGCTGACCGGCCGCTCGCCCAAGTTCGTCAAGGATTTCATGCAAGGCCAGGAGAGCATCCCGGCCGCCATCGCGGCCTATGTCCGCGCCGTCAAGGACGTGTCCTTCCCCGCCGCCGAACACGGATTCAACGCATGAACACCGTCAAGACCGTCCGTGAACTGCGCGCCGCGGTGGCGCGCGCCCGCAGCGAAGGCAAGCGCATCGGCTTCGTGCCGACCATGGGCAACCTCCACGCCGGCCATGCCGCGCTGGTAAAGAAAGCCGGCGAACGCGCCGACTTCGTGGTCGTCAGCATCTTCGTCAACCCGCTGCAATTCGGCCCCAGCGAAGACCTCGACACATACCCGCGAACCCTCGCAGCCGACCAGGAACGCCTGCTCGAAGCCGGCTGCCACCTGCTGTTCACCCCGACCGTCGAGGAAATGTACCCCGACGGCATGGACGGGCAGACCCGCATCCATGTTCCCGGCGTCTCCGAAGGTCTTTGCGGCGCCAGTCGTCCCGGCCATTTCGGAGGCGTGGCGACCGTGGTCAGCAAGCTGCTGAACATGGTCCAGCCGGACCTCGCGCTGTTCGGCGAAAAGGATTTCCAGCAGTTGGCGGTGATCCGCAAGCTGGTCCGCGACCTCAACCTGCCGGTGCAGATCTTCGGCGAGCCGACGGTGCGCGCCGCCGATGGCCTGGCGTTGTCCTCGCGCAACGGTTACCTCGACGAGCAGCAGCGCGCCGCCGCCCCGGCGATCTACCGCACCCTGCGGCAGCTCGGCGAACGCATCCGCGCCGGCGCCGAGGACTTCCCGGCATTGCTCGCCGACGCCCGCCAGGCCCTGGAACAGGCCGGGCTGCGCCCCGACTACCTGGAAATCCGCGAGCCGATCAGCCTGCGCCCCGGGGTACCCGGCGACCGCCAACTGGTGATCCTGGTCGCCGCCTACCTGGGCAGTACGCGGCTGATCGACAACCTCTCAGTCCACCTCGATTGACGCATGCCGAGCCCCCGGTTCCCGGGGGCTTGAGCGCTCACCACGGACTCGCCATACTCTGCCGCCCCCCGCGGACCCGATAGGAGTCGCCCCATGCACGCCATCATGCTCAAAGCCAAGTTGCATCGCGCCGAAGTCACCCATGCCGTCCTCGACTACGAAGGCTCCTGCGCCATCGACGGCGATTGGCTGGACCTCTCCGGAATCCGCGAGTACGAACAGATCCAGATCTACAACGTCGACAACGGCGAGCGCTTCACCACCTATGCGATCCGCGCCGAGAACGGCTCGAAGATGATCTCGGTGAACGGCGCCGCGGCACACAAGGCCAAGGTCGGCGACCGCGTGATCATCTGCGCCTACGCACACTACAGCGAAGCCGAACTGGCCAGCCACAAGCCGCGCATGCTGTACATGGCGCCGGGCAACCAGCTCAGCCATACCAGCGAGGCGATTCCGATACAGGTCGCCTGACCTCGCCCCCTCTGGATAAAGCCCGGTTTCATCCGGGCTTTTTCATGTTCAAATAAGTGCGCCATCGAATTCCAACCAAAAGGTCAGCCATGAAGCACCACCTCACTCCGCTGGATGCCACGCAACTCGACAGTTGGCGCGCCCTGGCCGCCCATCGCCAGGAACTGCAGGACTTCAGGATGCGCCAGGCGTTCATCGACGATCCGGAGCGCTTCAAGCGGTTTTCCTTCAGCGCCTGTGGACTGTTCCTCGACTTCTCGAAGAACCTGATTCGCCAGGACACCATCGACCTGCTGGTGAAGCTGGCCGAGGAAGCACGGCTGAGCGACGCGATCCGGGCGATGTTCGACGGCGAGGCGATCAATGCCTCCGAGCGCCGGCCGGTACTGCATACCGCGCTGCGTCGACCGATCGGCGACAAAGTGCTGGTCGATGGCGTCGACGTGATGCCGGAAGTCCACCGCGTCCTGCACCAGATGACCGAGCTGGTAGGCTACGTGCACAACGGCCTGTGGCGCGGCTATACCGAAAAGCCGATCACCGACGTGGTGAACATCGGCATCGGCGGCTCCTTCCTCGGCCCGCAACTGGTATCCGAAGCCTTGCTGCCGTTCGCCCAGAAAGGCGTGCGCTGCCACTACCTGGCGAACATCGACGGTAGCGAGTTCCATGAACTGGCCAGCCGCCTGAACGCCGAGACCACCCTGTTCATCGTTTCCTCCAAGTCCTTCGGGACCCTGGAAACCCTGAAGAACGCCCAGGCCGCACGCGCCTGGTACCTGGCCCAGGGCGGCACCGAGGAAGAGCTTTACCGCCATTTCATCGCCGTCTCCAGCAACAAGGAAGCCGCGATCGCCTTCGGCATCCGCGAGGAAAACATCTTCCCCATGTGGGACTGGGTCGGCGGCCGCTACTCGCTGTGGTCGGCCATCGGCCTGCCGATCGCCATGTCCATCGGCATCTCCAACTTCAAGGAACTGCTGTCCGGCGCCTACAACATGGACCAGCACTTCCAGACCGCGCCGTTCGAACGCAACATCCCGGTGCTGCTCGGCCTGCTCGGCGTCTGGTACGGCGACTTCTGGGGCGCGAACAGCCACGCGATCCTGCCCTACGACTACTATCTGCGGAATATCACCGACCACCTGCAACAACTGGACATGGAATCCAACGGCAAGAGCGTGCGCCAGGACGGCACGCCGGTCACCAGCGGCACCGGGCCGGTGATCTGGGGTGGTGTCGGCTGCAACGGCCAGCACGCCTACCATCAGTTGCTGCACCAGGGCACCCAGTTGATCCCGGCGGACTTCATCGTCCCGGTGAGCAGCTACAACCCGGTGGCCGACCATCACCAGTGGCTGTACGCCAACTGCCTGTCGCAGAGCCAGGCGCTGATGCTCGGCAAGAGCCGCGAGGAGGCCGAGGCCGAACTGCGCGCCAAGGGCCTGCCGGAAGCCGAAGTGCAGCGCCTGGCGCCGCACAAGGTGATCCCGGGCAACCGACCGAGCAACACCCTGGTGGTCGAGCGCATCAGTGCCCGCCGCCTCGGCGCGCTGATCGCCATGTACGAGCACAAGGTCTACGTACAGAGCATCCTCTGGGGCATCAACGCCTTCGACCAATGGGGCGTGGAGCTTGGCAAGGAACTCGGCAAGGGTGTCTATTCGCGTCTGGTCGGCAGCGAGGAAACCCCGGCCGAGGACGCCTCCACCCAAGGCCTGATCGACTTCTTCCGCGGCCGCCATCGCGGCTGATCCGCCTCTCCCCAAAGCCCGGCCCTAGGCCGGGCTTTTTCATTCCGTCCGGCGATTGACCCCGGCGCCTTCCCCGCTCGCGCCTTTGGCACTTGAACATGGCTCTCGCCTGGCCCACCCTTGGTCGAACCTGGAGAGGGGCCGCGTGCGGTCTCTCGACACCTTGCGGAGCAGAAAAACAAAGGAAACCGCCATGTTCGAGATCAGCGTCCACCCGGTGCCGGACGCCGTCCGCCAGCGTGCCTACCTGAACGACGACGACTACCAGCGCCTGTACCGCCAATCCGTCGAGAACCCCGACGAGTTCTGGGGCGAGCAGGCCAAGGCCTTCCTCGATTGGTTCAAGCCCTGGCACAGCGTCCACCACGGCGACCTGAGGAAAGGCCAGGCCACCTGGTTCAAGGGCGGCCAGTTGAACGTCGCCTACAACTGCATCGATCGCCACCTGGAACGCCGCGGCGAACAGATCGCGATCGTCTGGGAAGGCGACAACCCCAGCGAATCCGCGCACATCACCTACCGCAAGCTGCACCACAACGTCTGCCGCCTGGCTAACGTGCTGAAGAGCCGCGGCGTGGAAAAGGGCGACCGGGTCTGCATCTACATGCCGATGATTCCCGAGGCCGCCTACGCCATGCTCGCCTGCGCCCGTATCGGGGCGGTGCACTCGGTGGTGTTCGGCGGCTTCTCGCCGGACTCGCTGCGCGACCGCATCCTCGATGCCGACTGCCGCACCGTGATCACCGCCGACGAGGGCGTGCGCGGCGGCAAGTACATCCCGCTGAAGCAGAATGTGGAAAAGGCACTGAAGGACTGCCCGGACGTCTCTACCGTGGTGGTGGTCGAGCGCACCCAGGGCGACATACCCTGGGTCGAAGGCCGCGACATCTGGTACCACGAGGCGCTCCACGCGGCCTCAGCCGACTGCCCGGCGGAAGCGATGGACGCCGAGGACCCGCTGTTCATCCTCTATACCTCCGGCAGCACCGGCAAGCCGAAGGGCGTGTTGCACACCACCGGGGGCTACCTGCTCGGCGCGGCGATGACCCACAAGTACGTGTTCGACTACCACGATGGCGACGTCTACTGGTGCACCGCCGACGTCGGCTGGGTCACCGGACACAGCTATATCGTCTACGGCCCGCTGGCCAACGGTGCCACCACCCTCATGTTCGAGGGCGTGCCCAACTACCCGGACGCCTCGCGCTTCTGGCAGGTGATCGACAAGCACCAGGTGAATATCTTCTACACCGCGCCGACCGCGATCCGCGCGCTGATGCGCGAAGGCGACGCCCCGGTCCGCCAGACCTCGCGCAGCAGCCTGCGCCTGCTCGGCTCGGTGGGCGAGCCGATCAACCCGGAGGCTTGGGAGTGGTACTACCAGGTGGTCGGCGAGAAGCGCTGCCCCATCGTCGATACCTGGTGGCAGACCGAGACCGGCAGCATCCTGATCACCCCGTTGCCCGGCGCCACTGCGCTAAAGCCAGGTTCGGCTACCCGCCCGTTCTTCGGCGTGCAACCCGTGCTGCTCGACGAGAAAGGCAAGGAAATCGACGGCGCGGGCAGCGGCGTACTGGCGATCAAGGCCAGTTGGCCGAGTCAGATCCGCAGCGTCTACGGCGACCACCAGCGGATGATCGACACCTACTTCAAGCCCTACCCCGGGTATTACTTCAGCGGCGACGGCGCGCGCCGCGACGAGGACGGCTAC
>NZ_KV800282.1:47385-161060 GCF_001810205.1 Pseudomonas sp. HMSC076A11
GCCGCGACGAGGACGGCTACTACTGGATCACCGGCCGGGTCGACGACGTGATCAATGTCTCCGGACACCGGATCGGCACCGCCGAGGTCGAGAGCGCGCTGGTCCTGCACGATGCGGTGGCCGAGGCGGCAGTGGTCGGCTGCCCGCATGACGTGAAGGGCCAGGCCATCTACGCGTTCGTCACCCTGATGGCCGGCAGTCAGCCCAGCGAGGCGCTACAACAGGAATTGCTGGCCCTGGTCGGCAAGGAGATCGGCAGCTTCGCCAAGCCGGATCACCTGCAATGGGCGCCCAGCCTGCCGAAGACCCGCTCCGGCAAGATCATGCGGCGTATCCTGCGCAAGATCGCCTGCAACGAGCTGGACAGTCTCGGCGATACCTCGACCCTGGCCGATCCGGGAGTGGTGCAGGGGTTGATCGACAATCGCCTCAACCGCTGACCCGCGCAACCGTCCCGCCGCCCTGCGGCGCGGGACGGTTCCAGTCGCTCCGGCGCCTGGGTTAAGCTCGTGCCTGCCCCGTCGTAGCGAGCCCCCCATGGAAAGCGTCCGTCGCCATATCGAAAGCCAGGTGCTGAGCCTTACCGGGCTCGCCGTCGGCGGTGTCGACTTCGAATCGCCGAAAGGCGATCCGGGCCTGTTCGGCCCCGACGCCGCCTGCTGGAAGGTCCACGGCGACTTCAGCAGCATGATGATCGGCGGCATCGGCGCGCTGCTCCTGCAGATGCTCCATCCGCTGGCCCTGGCGGGGGTGTGGGACCACTCCAATTTCCGCGACGACCTGCTCGGGCGCCTGCGTCGTACCGGTCAGTTCATCTCGGCCACCACCTACGGCCCGCTGGCCGATGCCGAGCGACTGATCGAGCGGGTCCGGCGCATCCACGAAAGCGTCATCGGCCAGTTGCCCGACGGCACGCCCTATTCCGCCAGCGACCCGGATCTGCTGACCTGGGTGCATGTCGCCGAGGTCAGCAGCTTTCTCAAGTCCTACCTGCGCTATCTCAATCCCGACCTGCCGGGCAGCGAGCAGGACCGTTACTACTCGGAAATCGCCCTGGTCGCCGAACGCCTCGGCGCCCGCGCGGTACCGCGCGACCGCGAGCAGATCGCCGCCTACCTGGAGGCGATGCGTCCGCGGCTGCGTTGCGACGAACGCACCCGTGAAGTGGTGCGGATTCTCTTCAACGCGCCGGCGCCCAGCACCCTGGCCAGGCCGTTCGGCGCGCTGATGCTGCGCGCAGGCGCCGAGCTGTTGCCGGAATGGGCCGGATCGATGCTCGACCTCCCGTTCAGTCCGCTGCAACGCCGCCTGATCCGCGGCAGCGTCAGGCGCAGCGTACCCTTGCTGCGCTGGGCGGTGCGCAACGCTTCGATGCATCGAGCCTGCCGGCGCATGGGGCTGCCGCCGGTGAGTCACTGAACTTTCGTGCCGTGACAGCAAGAATACCCGTCCAAAGGCTCTGAAACGGCGCGAATCACGGTCGGAACCTTGAGGCCGTGCCATACTCCAACGCACCGCTTAGAACGGAAAACGAAAGAGAGCCATGCCCAAAGGACTGAAACGCGCTGTCAGCGCCCTGCTGATCACCTTCCTCGTCTATTGCCTGCTGGGCTTCCTGCTCATACCCGGCATCGGGCTGCGCGTCGCCAACCAGCAACTGGCGCAATACGCCACCGTCCCCGCACGTCTCGAACGTATCGAATTCAACCCCTTCAGCCTGGAATTGACCCTCTGGGGTCTGCGCCTGGGCGACGAGAAGAACCCCCAGCTGGCCTTCCGCCGGCTGTACGCCAACCTGCAGCTGGACAGCCTGTGGAAACGCCAGCTGCACCTGGCCGACGTCGAGCTGGAAGGTCCGCATACCGAACTGCTGTTCGACGAGAAGGGCCAGCTCAACCTGGCCAGCCTGTTCAGGATCCCGCCGAGCGAATCGCCCGAGCCTGAACAGCCGAGCGACCCGTTCCCGCTGCGCATCGACCGCATCCAACTGGCCGAGGGCAGCCTGCACTTCCAGGACCTGCGACCGAGCGAGCCGGTGGACTTCAGCTTCGATCCGCTGGGCTTCGAGCTGCACAACCTCAGCACCCTGCCCGACGACGGCGCGAAGATGACCCTGGTCGCCACCGGCCCGAACGGCGGCCGCCTCGACTGGGAAGGCGACCTGACCCTGGTGCCGATCACGTCCAGGGGCCACCTGAGCGTCAAGGATATCCAGCTCAAGGCCTGGTGGCCCTATGTCCGCGACAATGCCCCGCTGGTGCTGGAGAACGGCGTGGTCAGCCTCTCCAGCGACTATCGCCTGGACCTGTCCAAGGACACCCAACTGCTGCTCGACAAGGCCGCGCTGAAACTCGCCGACTTCAGCATCAATTCGCCCCAGGGCAAGCCGCTGGCCAAGCTCGCCAGCCTCGACGTGGCCGCTACCACCCTGGACCTGGCCAAGCAGGAAGTGGTGCTCGGCGAAGTCCGCAGCCAGGGCCTGGAGGCCTGGGCCGCGCGCGAGAAGGACGGCCAGCTCGACTGGCAGAAACTGTTCGCCGACTTCACGCCGCCGCCACGCAAGGCGCCTGCACCCAAGCCGGCGGAAAACACCGATCCCGCCGCTGCCCCGACCGACGCGGCGAAGACCACCAGCGAACCGGCAACCGACGGTGCCGCCAAGGCAGCCGCGATAGCCTCGGGCGAAGCGAGCAAGGACAGGCCGGCGGAGAAGGACGCCAGCGTCGCCGAGACGGAAAGGGCAACGGACGACAAAGAGTCCGCCAAGGCCGCGGAAGGCGCTGCCGACAAGGTAGCCAAGCAAGAGACGAGCAAGGCTCCGAAGACCGGCAAGGCAACCGGGCAGGAAACGGCCAAGACTGCGGAGATCGACAAGGCGGCCAGCGACTCTCCGCAACAGCTCGCCGGCACTGCAAAGACGCCTCCGCCGGAAAGTACGAAAGCCGCCGCGGAGACGCCTGCCAAGCCCTGGCACATCGTCCTGCGCGACGCCCAGTTGCGCGGCTACAAGGCGCACCTGGTGGATCGCCAGCCGGCCACCGAGGTCCCGCTGGAAGTCGGCCCGCTGGACCTCGACCTGCAGAACGTCGACAGCCTCGGCAAGACCCCCTTCGACCTCAAGCTCAAGACCAGCCTCGGCAACCGCGGCCAGGTCCAGGCCAGCGGCCAGGTGGTGCTCGACCCGGTCAGCGCCAGGCTCAAGGTCAGTACCCGCGACATCGACCTGCGCGTGGCCCAGGCCTACATCTCGCCGTTCATCCGCCTGGAACTGCGCAGCGGCTTCCTTGGCAGCGAGCTGGCGGTCGACCTGAAGAGCGTCGAGCCGCTGGCTTTCAGCGTCGACGGCAGCGCCGAAGTCAGCCAGTTGCATACCCTGGATACCATCAAGGACCGCGACTTCGTCAAATGGACCAAACTGACCCTCAACGGCCTCGCCTACCGGCACGAGGACAGCCTGTCGATCCAGAGCGTGTCCTTCGAGGAGCCCTACGCCCGCTTCATCATCAACGAAGATCGCAGCACCAACGTCAGCGAGCTGATCATCCCGCAACCGGCTAGTTCGTCCGGCAAGACCGCCGCCGAAAGCAAGAACGCGCCGGCGAGCAAGCCGCTGGGCATCCATATCGGCGGCGTACGGATCAACAACGGCTCGGCGAACTTCGCCGACCTGACCCTGATGCCGCCGTTCGGTACCGCCATCCAGCAGCTCAGCGGCGAAGTCGGCACCCTCGACACGCGCAACTCGCAGCCGGCCAAGGTGGACATCAAGGGCAAGGTCGACAAGTACGCACCGGTGACCATCGCCGGCGAACTGGACCCATTCGACCCGCTGAAGAAGCTCGACATCACCACCAGCTTCAAGCGCGTCGAGCTGACCACCCTGACGCCCTATTCCGGCAAGTTCGCCGGCTACCGCATCCGTAAGGGGCGACTCAACCTGGACCTGCACTACCAGATCGAACGCAGCCAACTGAAGGCGGAAAACAAGGTCCTGCTGGAAGGCCTGCAACTCGGCGAGAAGGTCGACAGCCCGGATGCTGTGGACCTGCCGGTGAAGCTGGCGGTAGCCCTGCTCAAGGACACCAAGGGCAACATCGATATCCAGTTGCCGGTGGCCGGTGATCTGAACAACCCGGAGTTCAGCGTCATGCCGATCGTCTGGCAGACCCTGCGCAACCTGGTCCTGCGCGCCGTGCAGGCGCCGTTCAAGTTCATCGCCGGCCTCGCCGCCGGCGGTAACGAGGATCTCGGCACGGTACCCTTCGCCGCGGGCAGCGACGAGCTGACGCCAGAAGCCCAGGCCAACCTCGACAAGCTCGCCGATGCGCTCAAGGAGCGGCCGGCGCTGCGCCTGGAAGTGGAAGGCGTGGCCTCCGCCGCGGCTGACGGTCCCTCGATCGGCGCCAAGCGTCTCGAACTGGAATACCAGAACACCTACTACCGCATGCTCCAGCGTCGCGGCGACAAGGTACCGAGCGACGCCAAGCAGCTCGAGGTGCCGGAGAACATGCAGGCACCGCTGCTCGAAGGCATCTACCGGACCCGCCTGAAGCAGCAGCCACCGGCCGAGTGGAAGGAACTGGACAGCGACGAACGCACCGCGAAGATGCGCGAAGCGGTGATCGCTTCCTGGGCCAAGAGCCAGGTGCTGCTGCGCCAGATTGGCCAGGCCCGGGCCACCCGGATCAAGGATTACCTGGTGGAGAAAGGCCAGTTGCCGGACGATCGCATCTACTTGATCGACGTCAGTTTCGCCGAAGGCGAAGACAAGGGTAATGTCGACACCCAACTGCACCTGGATAGCGAGTGATACCGTGCACAAGCGATTCGCCGCCCTCGCGGCCCCCCTGCTCTACCTTGCCTGCGCGAGCGCACAGGCCGACACCATGCGTTGCGGCAGTGCGCTGGTCAGCGTCGGCGACCGGGCCTTCGAAGTACAGCAAAAGTGCGGCGCTCCGGATCACCGCGACGACGTCGGCTATACCCTGGGCAGCTACGATCGGCGGGAATTCAAGGTCGAGGAGTGGGTGTACGGCCCGCGCAACGGCGTGACCTACATCCTGACCTTCGAAGCCAACAAGCTGAAACGCATCGAGTTCAAGCGTTGAATCGCTCGCTTCCGCGCACCGGGCTGGTGGCGTTGCTGTCCCTGCTGCCGTTGGCACATGCTCAGGCCGATTCGCTGCGTTGCGGCAGCCGCCTGGTGAGTACCGGCGACAGCAGCGCCGACGTCCTTGCGCGCTGCGGCGAGCCACGCAGCCGCGACAGCCTGGGTTATCGCGAGGTCGTCGGGGAATGGGGCAAGCGCTACGAGGTCGAGGTCCAGGAATGGGTCTATGGCCCATGGAACGGCATGCTGTATTTCGTCCGTTTCGAGGGCAACCGCCTCAGCGCCATCCAGAGCCGGCGCGGCGACTGAATCCAGCGCCCATGAAAAAGCCCCGCCGGGCAATCCCGGCGGGGCTTCTTTCTACCTGTTCACAGGCGGTCGCTGAAGTCGCGAACTTCCTGTTCAGCCCTTTCCTTGGACCAGCCATAGCGTTCCTGCAGCTTGCCGACCAGGTATTCGGCATGTCCGTCGGCAGCCTGGAGATCGTCGTCGGTCAGATCGCCCCAACGCTCCTTGATCTTGCCGGTGAGTTGCTTCCACTTACCTTTGATCACATCGGAATTCATCGGTCTTCCTCCTGGTGACGAGGGAAAAGGGATCGTTCGGCCCGGGCGCTTACTCGACCGATTTCAGGCCATCGGCGGAAACGGCTTTCACGCCCTTGATGCCCTTGGCGGTCTCGATCGCCAGGTCACGCTCGGCATCGCTCTTCACGTTGCCGGAAAGGGAAACCACACCTTTGTTGGTCTCGACCTTGATATCGACGCCACTGACATTCTTGTTGGCGATCAGGCTGGATTTCACCTTGCTGGTGATCCAGGTATCGGAAACCGCTTCTTCGGTTTTCTGCATAGTGTCGTTGGCCGCCAGGCTGATGGGCTGGGCAGCGAACGCATTGGCCATCGAGAAGCTCAGAGCAGTGGCAGTAGCAGCGGCAATAGCGAGTTTGCTGAATTTCATTGCGGTTTCTCCTATGGATTTCGAAAAACTGCAGCCATTCCTGGCGTCAGTTGCATAGTAGATATCGCAAGCGCTGTGCCAGTTTTCCTCTAAAATAAAATCATTTAAAAACAATAAGTTAAAAAACAGACTGGAAGCGAGACGGTTGCAGAATGCCGAATTGGGGATGACAGGGCTTGCAAAATGCAAGGATACGCCCCCTTCGCCGAGAAGCGTGTCGCGGAAACGAAAACAGGGCCCGAGGGCCCTGTTTTCATCGATCACGACTCGACTTACACGCCGGAAGCTTCGGCGGCAGCCACGTCCTTGATCGACAGCTTGATGCGGCCACGGTTGTCCACGTCGAGCACCAGGACCTTCACTTCCTGGCCTTCCTGCAGCACGTCGGTGACCTTGTCGATGCGCTTGTCGCTGATCTGCGAGATATGCACCAGGCCGTCCTTGCCCGGCAGGATGTTGACGAAGGCACCGAAGTCGACGATGCGCTCCACCTTGCCGACGTAGATCTTGCCGATCTCGGCTTCCGCGGTGATCGCCAGGACGCGCAGCTTGGCGGCCTCGGCGGCTTCCTTGGTTTCGCCGTAGATCTTCACGCTGCCATCGTCCTCGATGTCGATCGAGGCCTTGGTCTCTTCGCAGATACCACGGATGGTCGCGCCGCCCTTGCCGATGACGTCGCGGATCTTGTCCGAGTCGATCTTCATCTGCAGCATGGTCGGGGCGTTCTCGGACAGCTCGGCGCGAGGCTTGGCGATGACCTGGTTCATCTGGCCGAGGATGTTCAGGCGAGCTTCCAGGGCCTGGCCCAGGGCGATCTCCATGATCTCTTCGGTGATACCGTTGATCTTGATGTCCATCTGCAGGGCGGTGACGCCCTTGTCGGTACCGGCAACCTTGAAGTCCATGTCGCCCAGGTGGTCTTCGTCACCGAGGATGTCGGTCAGGACGGCGAACTTCTCGCCTTCCTTGACCAGGCCCATGGCGATACCGGCGACCGGCGCCTTGACCGGCACACCGGCATCCATCAGCGCCAGGGAGGCGCCGCACACGGAGGCCATCGAGCTGGAACCGTTGGACTCGGTGATCTCGGAAACCACGCGAATGGTGTAGGGGAACTCGTCCTGGGTCGGCAGCATGGCGGCGACGCCACGACGGGCCAGACGGCCATGGCCGATTTCACGACGACCCGGGCTGCCCATGCGGCCGCACTCGCCTACCGAGAACGGCGGGAAGTTGTAGTGCAGCATGAAGGCGTCCTTGCGCTCGCCTTCCAGGGTATCCAGCAGCTGGGCATCACGCGCGGTGCCGAGGGTCGCGACGACCAGGGCCTGGGTTTCGCCACGGGTGAACAGCGCGGAACCGTGGGTCTTGCCGAGCACGCCGACTTCGATGCGCAGCGGACGCACGGTACGGGTGTCACGACCGTCGATACGCGGCTTGCCGTTGACGATGTTCTCGCGAACGGTGCGGTATTCCAGCAGGCCGAATACGTCCTTGACCTCGGAAGCCGGGAACTTGCCCTCTTCCTCGCCGGCGAACAGGGCCACGGCCTGGTCGCGCAGCTCGCCCAGACGGTTGTAGCGGTCCTGCTTGATGGTGATGGTATAAGCCTGGGAGATCGCTTCGCCCAGCTCTGCCTTGATGGCGTTGACCAGCACGGTGTTTTCCGCCGGGGCTTTCCAGTCCCAGGCCGGCTTGCCAGCTTCGGCGGCCAGCTCCTTGACGGCACGGATCACCGCCTGGAACTCGTCGTGGGCGAACAGCACGGCACCGAGCATCTGGTCTTCGGTCAGTTCGTCGGCCTCGGACTCCACCATCAGCACGGCGTCTTCGGTACCGGCCACGACCATGTCGAGGCTGGAACTCTGCAGTTGCTCGTAGGTGGGGTTGAGGATGTAGCCGATTTCCGGGTGGAAACCAACGCGGGCGGCGCCGATCGGGCCGGCGAACGGAATGCCGGAGATCGCCAGGGCGGCGGAGGTGCCGATCATCGCGGCGATGTCCGGATCGGACTTCTTGTTGGTGGAAACGACGGTGCAGACGACCTGCACTTCATTCATGAAACCTTCGGGGAACAGCGGACGGATCGGACGGTCGATCAGGCGCGAGGTCAGGGTTTCCTTCTCGGAAGGACGTCCTTCACGCTTGAAGAAACCACCGGGGATACGGCCTGCGGCGTAGGTCTTTTCCTGGTAGTGCACGGACAGCGGGAAGAAGTCGCGGCCTTCGGCCGGCGACTTGGCGCCGACCACGGTGACCAGCACGCTGACGTCGTCCATGGTGACCAGTACGGCGCCGGTGGCCTGGCGAGCGATACGGCCGGTCTCGAGAGTGACGGTCGACTGACCGAACTGGAATTGCTTGGTTACCGGGTTCACGGTGTCTTTACCTTCTATGTTGCCTTGGGGGAAATCGGTGGAATGCCGGGAGTCGGACCCGAATCGATTCCTAGAAAGCGCGAAGCTGGAAGCCCGACGCCGATACCCGCCTCGTGTGCGGGTATCGACGCCAGACTTCCAGCTCCTTGCTTCAAGCTGCCGACCGGCGTCGCTTAGCGACGCAGACCCAGACGGCCGATCAGGGCAGTGTAGCGAGACACGTCTTTGCCCTTCAGGTAGTCCAGCAGCTTACGGCGCTGGTTAACCATACGGATCAGACCACGGCGGGAATGGTGATCCTTGCCGTTGGCCTTGAAGTGATCCTGCAGCTTGTTGATGTTGGCGGACAGCAGGGCTACCTGCACTTCCGGGGAACCGGTGTCGCCTTCAGCTTGCTTGTATTCGTTAACGATCTGCGCTTTTTCTTCAACGCTCAGTGCCATGATGGGCTTCCTCTGAGTGAACAGGCCGGGAATCGCTTCCCGTGTTTTAAAAGGAGGAATGACCGTGCCTGCTGACAGCCACCCTCGTATCGGTCTTATGACCGAATCAGTCGACGCGGGGCGATACGCCCGTCGTCGGTCACTTCACCGATACCGATGAAACGACCTGTGTGATCCTGCACCCGCAGCCAGCCGAACTTCGGCGCTTCCGGGGCCCGCACCGGCTGCCCGTGCAGCCAGTAGTACGCACTGTGCTCGGACAACTGCAACACCGGCCAATGCAACAGGCCGCTGTCTTCCGGCATCAGGAATTGGTCCAGCGCTTCCGGACCACCTTCGGCATGCACGCGTTCGAGCGTCTCGAGGGTGATCGCCTGGGCCAGGGCGAACGGCCCGGCCTGGGTCCGCCGCAGTGCCGCGACGTGCGCGCCGCAGCCCAGGACCTGGCCGAGATCTTCCACCAGCGTACGCACGTAGGTGCCTTTGCTGCAGGAAACGGCCAGGGTCGCACAGGGCGGCTCGAAGGAGAGCAAATCCAGGCGCGTAATAGTAACAGAACGCGCCTCGCGCTCCACTACCTCTCCTGCACGGGCGAGCTTGTACAGCGGCTGTCCGTCTTTCTTCAGCGCCGAGTACATCGGCGGCACCTGCTCTATGTCGCCACGGAAGCGCGGCAGGGCCTGTTCGAGATCGTCCCGACCGACGGTCACGTCCCGCTCGGCGAGCAGTTCGCCCTCGGCGTCGCCGGTGGTGGTGGTGATGCCCATGCGCATCACCGTCTCGTAACCCTTGTCGGCATCGAGAAGATACTGGGAGAACTTGGTCGCCTCGCCGAAGCACAGCGGCAGCACCCCGGTGGCCAGCGGGTCGAGGCTGCCGGTGTGGCCGGCCTTCTCGGCATTGAGCAGCCAGCGGACTTTCTGCAGTGCCTGGTTGGAACTCATGCCGCGCGGCTTGTCGAGCACCAGGATGCCGCTGATGGAGCGGCGGATACGCTTCACCTGGGCCACGCTCAGTCCTCGGTCTCGTCGCCGTGGCGGCGGCCGTCTTCGGCCACCGCACGCTCGATCAGCGCCGACAGCTCGGCGCCGCGGCGGATGCTTTCGTCGTAGTGGAAATGCAGTTGCGGCACGCTGCGCAGCTTCATCGACTTGCCCAGCAGCATGCGCAGGTAGCCGGCGGCGTCGTTGAGGATTTCCATGTTCAGGGCGATCTTGCCGGCATCGTCCTGGCCCATGACGGTGATGAACACCTTGGCGTGCGCCACGTCGCGGCTGACCTCGACACCGGTGATGGTGACCAGGCCCAGGCGCGGGTCCTTGATCTCGCGCTGGATCAGTTGAGCCAGTTCGCGTTGCATCTGATCGCCGATACGCTGGGTACGGCTGTAGTCTTTTGCCATTTTTCAACCTGCCTCCAGCGACACCCGGTCACTGGAAAAAAAAGCGACAAACGCCCGGGACAGCTGGAAGCCGGCCCGGGCGCTGTGGTTACGCACTCGCCATCAAAGGCTGCGTGCGACTTCGACCTTCTCGAACACTTCGATCTTGTCGCCGACCTTGACGTCGTTGTAGCTCTTCACGCCGATGCCGCACTCCATGCCGGCACGCACTTCGGCGACGTCGTCCTTGAAGCGACGGAGAGACTCCAGCTCGCCTTCGAAGATGACCACGTCGTCGCGCAGCACGCGGATCGGACGGTTGCGGTGCACCATGCCCTCGGTGACCATGCAGCCGGCGATCGCGCCGAACTTCGGCGAGCGGAACACGTCGCGCACCTCGGCGATGCCCAGGATGTTCTCCCGCAGATCGCTGCCGAGCATGCCGGTCAGGGCCTTCTTGACGTCCTCGATGATGTCGTAGATCACGTTGTAGTAACGCATATCCAGACCTTCGGCTTCGACGATCTTGCGCGCGCCGGCGTCGGCGCGCACGTTGAAGCCGAACAGCACCGCGTTGGAAGCCAGCGCCAGGTTGGCGTCGGACTCGGTGATGCCACCGACGCCGCCACCGACCACGCGGACCTGCACTTCGTCGTTGCCCAGGCCGCTGAGCGAGCCTTGCAGAGCCTCGAGCGAACCGCGCACATCGGCCTTGAGGACGATGTTCAGGGTCTTCTTCTCTTCCTGGCCCATGTTCTCGAAGATGTTTTCCAGCTTGCCGGCATGGGCACGCGCCAGTTTCACCTCACGGAACTTGCCTTGACGGAACAGGGCGACTTCGCGGGCCTTCTTCTCGTCGGCGACCACGGTCATCTCGTCACCGGCATCCGGCGTACCGTCCAGGCCGAGGATCTCGACCGGGATCGACGGGCCGGCTTCCTTGATCGGCTTGCCGTTCTCGTCGAGCATGGCGCGGACACGACCGTAGTTGATGCCGACCAGCACCATGTCGCCCTGGCGCAGGGTACCGTCCTGGACCAGCACGGTGGCCACCGGGCCGCGTCCCTTGTCCAGGCGCGACTCGACCACCACGCCACGGCCCGGGGCCGACGGAGTGGCTTTCAGTTCGAGCACTTCTGCCTGCAGCAGGACCGCTTCGAGCAGTTCATCGACGCCAGTACCGAGCTTCGCCGAAACCGGGACGAAGGGAGCGTCGCCGCCCCACTCTTCCGGGATCACGTCGAGAGCGGCCAGGCCGTTCTTGATGTTGTCCGGGTTGGCCTCGGGCTTGTCGATCTTGTTCACCGCGACCACGATCGGCACGCCCGCCGCTTTCGCGTGCTGCACGGCTTCCTGGGTCTGCGGCATGACGCCGTCGTCGGCCGCGACCACCAGGATCACGATGTCGGTCGCCTGGGCGCCACGGGCACGCATCGCGGTGAACGCGGCGTGGCCGGGGGTATCCAGGAAGGTCACCATGCCACGCTCGGTTTCGACGTGGTAGGCACCGATATGCTGGGTGATGCCGCCGGCCTCGCCCGCGGCGACCTTGGCGCGACGGATGTAGTCGAGCAGCGAGGTCTTGCCGTGGTCGACGTGGCCCATGACGGTGACGACCGGCGCGCGGGTGACTGCCTCGCCTTCGAACTTCAGGGACTCGGCCAGTTGTTCTTCCAGCGCGTTCTCGCTGACCAGCTTGACCTTGTGGCCCAGCTCTTCGGCGACCAGTTGGGCGGTCTCCTGGTCCAGGACCTGGTTGATGGTCACCGGGGAGCCCATCTTGAACATGAACTTGACGACTTCGGCACCCTTGACCGACATCTGGGCGGCCAACTCGGCTACGGTGATGGTCTCACCGATGTTCACTTCACGCACGATCGGTCCTGTCGGGTTCTGGAACCCGTGCTGGTTGCGCTTCTTCAGCTTCGACTTGCCACCACGACCGCCGCGACGGTAACCATCGCTTTCCTCGTCGGTGCTGCGTGGAGCCACGCGCGGAGCAGGAACCTTTTCCTTCTCCTTGACCGAGGGACGGTGCTGGGTGTGCTTGCGGTCGCGGCGGTCATCGTCCTCGTCACGCTTGGGCACGCGGCGCGGCTCTTCCTTCTTGCGCTCTTCCACGGCGGCAGGCTTGGCCACTGGTTCGGCAACCGCGACATCCGCCACCACGGCAGGCTCGGCACCGGCAGTAGCCGCTGCTTCCTGGGCAGCCTTGGCACGCGCAGCTTCCTCGGCCTTGCGCGCTTCCTCTTCGGCACGCTGGCGGGCAGCGGCCTCTTCGGCCTTCAGACGCTCCGCCTCTTCCGCCGCGCGCTGCTCCTCGAGTTCGCGCTGGCGCTCGGCCTCGATCTCGTCGGGGCTGCGCTTGACATAGGTTTTCTTCTTGCGAACTTCGACGCTCACCGTCTTGCTGCCACCCACTTTCAGCGTGGTAGTGGTCTTGCGTTGCAGGGTGATCTTGCGCGGCTCGCTGGCGCGATCGCCATGGCTGCCTTTCAGGTGGGTCAGCAGGGCTTGCTTCTCGCTATCCGTTACAACTTGTTCGGCACTGGTGTGCGGCAGACCTGCGTCACGCATCTGCAGCAGCAGGCGCTCCACCGGTGTGTCGACCACCTGGGCCAGTTCTTTCACCGTGACTTGCGTCATGCACTTCTCTCCTCAGGCCGCGACTGCTTACTCGAACCAATGGGCCCGGGCGGCCATGATCAACTTGCCGGCACGCTCTTCGTCCATGCCGTCGATGTCGAGCAGATCGTCGATCGATTGCTCGGCCAGATCTTCACGGGTGGTTACGCCACGCAGCGCCAGGTCCAGGGCCAGCTCCTTGCTCATGCCATCGAGGCTGAGCAGGTCTTCTGCCGGTTGTGCGTCGGCGAGCTTCTCTTCGGTCGCAATGGCCTTGGTCAGCAGGCGATCCTTGGCACGGGAGCGCAGCTCGTTGACGATGTCTTCGTCGAAGCCATCGATGCTGAGCATCTCTTCCATCGGTACGTAGGCGATTTCCTCAAGAGTCGTGAAGCCCTCTTCCACCAGTACCTGGGCCAGTTCCTCGTCGACATCCAGCTCGTCGACGAAGCGCTGCAGGATATCCCCGGTCTCGGCCTGTTGCTTGGCCTGGATATCCGCCTCGGTCATCACATTCAGGGTCCAGCCGGTCAACTGGCTGGCCAGACGGACGTTCTGGCCACTGCGGCCGATAGCCTGCGCCAGATTGTCCTCGGCGACGGCGATATCCATGGTATGGGTATCCTCGTCGACGATGATCGCCGCCACCTCGGCCGGAGCCATGGCGTTGATCACGAATTGCGCCGGGTTGTCGTCCCACAGGACGATGTCCACCCGCTCTCCACCGATCTCGCCGGATACCGCCTGGACGCGCGAACCGCGCATGCCGATGCAGGCGCCCTGCGGGTCGATGCGCTTGTCCTTGGAACGAACGGCGATCTTGGCGCGCGAGCCCGGGTCACGGGCGGCGGCCATCACGTCGATCAACTGCTCGGCGATTTCCGGTACTTCGATGCGGAACAGCTCGATCAGCATTTCCGGCGCGGTACGCGACAGGACCAGTTGAGGACCGCGGTTCTCGGTACGGATCTCCTTCAGCAGGGCACGCACGCGGGTGCCAACGCGGAAGGTCTCGCGCGGAATGATCTGGTCGCGGGCCAGCAGCGCCTCGGCGTTGTTGCCGAGATCGACGATGACGTTGTCGCGGGTGACCTTCTTCACGGTACCGGAAATGATCTCGCCGACCTTCTCGCGGTAGGCATCGACCACCTGGGCGCGCTCGGCCTCGCGGACCTTCTGCACGATGACCTGCTTGGCAGTCTGCGCAGCGATGCGGCCGAACTCGATGGATTCGATCTTTTCTTCGATGACCTCGCCGACCTTCGCGCCCGGCTTCTGCTCCTGGACGTCCTCGACGGTGATCTCGGTGGCGGGGTCCTGGTAGTCCTCGTCGGCGACGACGTGCCAACGACGGAAAGTCTCGTAGCTGCCGTTATGACGATTGATCTCGACGCGCAGGTCGACCTCGTCCTCGAAACGTTTCTTGGTGGCGGTCGCCAGAGCCAGCTCCAGCGCCTCGAAAATCACGCCGGCCGGTACGCCCTTTTCGTTGGATACCGACTCAACAACCAGCAGTACTTCTTTGCTCATTGTACGCCTCGCCTTTCAATCCATTGGATCCGCGGATTCGCGTCTCAATCAAAACGGGGAATGATGTTGGCCTTGTCGATCGAATCGATCGGCAGCAGGTACTCGTGATCGTCCACCAGGACCACCACATCCTGCTCCTCCACACCACGGAGAATGCCTTGGTAGTTACGCCGCCCCTCATAGGGCGAACGCAGCCTGATCTTCACTTGCTCGCCGGCATGCTTGGCGAACTGTTCGAGGGTGAACAGCGGCTGATCCATGCCCGGAGAGGACACCTCCAGGGTGTACTCGCCGCTGATCGGGTCTTCGACGTCGAGAATACCGCTGACCTGCCGACTGACGGCTTCACAGTCATCGATGAGGATGCCTTCGGGGCGGTCGATATAGACGCGCAACACCGAATGACGACCCTGGGAAATGAACTCGACGCCCCAGCACTCATAGCCGAGCGCCTCGACCACAGGGGCCAGCAAGGCCTGCAACTGTTCTAGCTTGCTCGACACCTGATCGCCTCGCGTATGTCGTAGAAACAAAAAATGGGCGAAACGCCCATCCCTAAATTGCCACTCGGAACCGTGGCATGGACTGTCCAGCTAACAAAAAGCCCCTAAAAAGGGGCCCTGAAAAACTGGTTGCGGGGGCTGGATTTGAACCAACGACCTTCGGGTTATGAGCCCGACGAGCTACCAGACTGCTCCACCCCGCGTCAAAGCTGGTGCAAGATTATACGACCGACACCCTGATGGGTCAACCGAACCTTGCGGAGACAAACCCCGCAGGACGGGGCTTGCTTATATGGTACCGAGGAGGGGACTCGAACCCCTACAGCCTATGGCCACTACCACCTCAAGGTAGCGTGTCTACCAATTCCACCACCTCGGCAGAAACCTTTCTCTTACTTCTGTTCAGGAGCCGCCGGTACATCGCCTGCACTTTCCGCAGGCTTGGACTGCTCCTGAAGAACCGGCACATCGTCAGCGGCCGGTGCTTTCTCTTGCTTCTGCTCCAGAACTGCCGGATCCGGCAGCCCGATGTGTTGCAGAGCATCAGACTTTTCTTTAGCGAAGTACGCTAAGCCAAGGCTGGTCAAGAAAAAAACCGCTGCCAGTATACCAGTAATCCGACTCAAAAAGGTAGCGGAACCTTGGCTTCCGAAAACAGTTGCCGAAGCACCTGCACCGAAAGAAGCCCCTGCATCCGCACCCTTGCCATGCTGAACGAGGATCAGGCCAACAAGACCCAATGCCATCAGCAGATGCACGACAATTACGACCTTTTCCAGCATCTTCAGCTTCCCGCGGCACGACAGATCGCGCCGAACTCATCCGCATTGAGGGAGGCTCCACCTACCAGCCCCCCATCGATATCCGGCATGCCGAACAACTCGGCTGCACTTGCCGCCTTTACACTGCCGCCGTAAAGGAGTCGCACACCTTTTGCGACCTCGGCATTTTCCGCTGCCAGTTGCGCGCGGATCGCCGCGTGCACTTCCTGGGCTTGCGCGGGGGACGCGGTCAACCCGGTCCCGATCGCCCAGACCGGCTCGTAAGCCACGACTGCGCGAGCAAAAGCTCCAACACCCAACTCGTCGATCACGCTTCCCAGCTGCCTTGCGACAACCTCCAGCGTCTTGCCCGCCTCGCGCTCCGCCCGGGTCTCCCCGACACACAGCACCGGCACCAGGCCGCACGACTGAGCCGCGGCAAACTTGCGACTCACAACCTCGTCACTCTCGCCGAGAATCAGGCGACGCTCCGAGTGGCCCACGAGGACCATGCTACAACCGACATCCGCCAACTGACTGGGAGCAGTCTCACCGGTCAGCGCGCCTTGCATCGGCTCGACGGCGCTGTTCTGCGCACCTACATCGATCGCCTTGCCGGCCAGGCCCTGGATGACCTGGCTGATGAACAAGCAAGGCGGCATCACAGCTACATCGACTCCGCTCGGCAACGCCAGCTGACGCAAGCCTTTGATCAACTCGGCCACACTGGAATGCGTACCGTGCATTTTCCAGTTACCGGCCACCAAGGGTCGACGCATGCTGTACCTCGCGGGGCAAAGTGGGCGCAGATGTTACTCAACAGTTTCCAGACTGGCAAGCAAAATCAAGCACATACCTCAGAAACAATTTTTGCCAACTGTTCGGCGTGGGCACGAACGCTAGCTTCCTCGTCGCCCTCGACCATCACCCGGACCAACGGCTCTGTGCCGGATTTGCGCAGCAGGACACGACCGCGCCCGCCCATTTGCTCGGTGACGCGGACGCTGGCCTCCTTCACCGAGGGGTGCTCGAGCGGATCGTTTTCGCCCTTGAAGCGCACATTGATCAGCACCTGGGGGCACTTGCGAATCCCCTGACGCGCCTCGGCCAGGGTCTGGCCGCGATGCTTGAGCGCCATCAGCACCTGCAGCGCCGCGATGATGGCATCGCCCGTCGTGGTGTTCTGGCAGCAGACGATATGTCCCGAATTCTCCCCTCCCAGCATCCAGTTCCGAGCCAGCAGTTCGGCCATCACATAGCGATCGCCGACCTTCGCCCGCACGAACGGGATATGCAGTTCCTGCAAAGCCAGCTCCAGGCCGAGGTTGCTCATCAGGGTGCCGACCACACCGCCTTGCAGGCGCCCGCTTTCCTGCAGGTCGCGCGCGATGAGGAAAAGCAGTTCGTCGCCATCCACGACCGCACCGGTATGGTCGACCATCATCACCCGGTCGCCGTCGCCGTCGAAGGCGATGCCGAGGTCGGCATGGTGCTCGACCACCGCAGCCTGCAGGCCATCCAGGTGAGTGGAACCGCACTTGTCGTTGATGTTCAGGCCATTCGGGCTGGCCGCCAGCACCGTCACTTCCGCGCCCAGTTCCCGGAAGACGCTAGGAGCGATCTTGTAGGTAGCGCCGTTGGCGCAGTCGAGCACGACCTTGAGACCGTTGAAGTCGGTGCTGGTCGGCACGCTGCTCTTACAGAATTCGATGTAGCGCCCCGCCGCGTCATTGATCCGCGAAACCTTGCCGAGACGGGCGGACTCCACCACGGTCATCGGCGCATCGAGCAGTTCCTCGATCATCAGCTCGACGTCGTCCGGCAGCTTGGTCCCCTGCCCGGAGAAGAACTTGATGCCGTTGTCGTCGTGGGGATTGTGCGAAGCGCTGATCACCACCCCGGCCTCGGCGTGGAAAGTCCGCGTCAGGTAGGCGATGCCGGGGGTAGGCATCGGTCCCAGCAACAGGGTATCGGCGCCGGAAGCGGAGAGCCCGGCCTCGAAGGCCGACTCGAACATGTAACCCGAGCTGCGCGTATCCTTGCCGATCAGGACCCGGCAGTTGCCCTGCCGGCGGAAGGCCATGCCCACCGCCCAGCCCAGCTTGAGAACGAAGTCCGGAGTAATCGGAAACTCGCCAACACGACCACGGATACCGTCAGTCCCGAAGTATTTTCTGCTCATCTTTTGTCTTCCGTGCTCAATCCGCCATTTCAACGGCGGAGATCATTCGCATCACGTCGACGGTCGCCGCCACGTCATGCACTCGAATTATCCGTGCGCCCTTGGCCAGCGCCAGGGCCGCCAGAGCTAGGCTGCCGTAGAGGCGTTCGTCCACCTCCCGCCCCAGTACCTTGCCGATCATGCTCTTGCGCGAAACGCCGACCAACAACGGCAAGCCCAGGCCATGGAGTGCCTGCAGATGCCTGAACAGCACCAGGTTGTGCTCCAGTGTCTTGGCAAAACCGAAACCCGGATCCAGCAACAGCCGCTCGCGGTCGATTCCGGCCGCCACGCAGGCATCCACACGCTCCTGCAGGAACGCGCCGACTTCCGCCACCACATCCTGGTAGGCAGGCGCATCCTGCATGGTCTGCGGTTCTCCACGCATGTGCATGAGGCAGACCGCCAGGCCGCTATCCACCGCAGCATCCAGCGCACCGTCGCGCTGCAGCGAACGGACGTCGTTGATCAGACCCGCTCCGAGACGCGCAGTTTCGCGCATGACCGCGGGCGTGGAGGTATCCACCGAAATCACGACGTCCAGCTCGCGAGCGATGCGTTCGACTACCGGAGCGACCCGCTCCAGCTCCTCCGTCGGAGAAACACTGCGCGCACCGGGACGGGTCGACTCGCCGCCGACGTCGATGAGCGTTGCGCCTTCCCGCACCATGCGCTCGGCATGCCGCAGGGCATCGTCCAGCCGGTCGTAACGGCCGCCATCGGAAAAGGAATCGGGGGTGACATTGAGGATGCCCATGACATGTGGGCGGGCCAAATCAAGAACCCGACTGCCGCAAGGCAGTCGGGTCGGGTATTGCGGATTGCTCATTCAGGGCTCTCAGTGCTCGCCGGCCGGCCCACCGATGGGAGGGGTGTTCTCGCGGCGGCCCGACTCTTCCAGGTTGGCCGGCGGGGTGCCGGTACCCGAACCACCCTGCCAGTCACGCGGCTCGCGCGGCACGCGACCGGCCATGATGTCGTCGATCTGGTCGGAGTCGATGGTTTCGTACTTCATCAGTGCGTCGGCCATCATCTCCAGCTTGTCGCGGTTCTCGTCGAGCAGTCGCTTGGCGGTACCGTAGCAGTCGTCGATGATGCGCCGGACTTCCTGGTCGATCATCTTGGCGGTCTCGCCCGACACATTGGCGTGCTGGCTGCCGGCGCTACGGCCGAGGAACACCTCGCCCTCCTCCTCCGCGTACATCAGCGGGCCGAGCTTCTCGGACAGACCCCACTTGGTCACCATGTTCCGCGCCAACTGGGTAGCACGCATGATGTCGTTGGAAGCGCCAGTGGTGACGCCTTCGAAGCCGAGGGTCATCTCTTCCGCGATACGGCCGCCGAACAGCGAGCAGATCTGGCTTTCCAGCGCGCGCTTGGACAGGCTGTAGCGATCTTCCTCGGGGAGGAACATGGTCACGCCCAGGGCGCGTCCGCGCGGAATGATGGACACCTTGTAGACCGGGTCATGCTCCGGCACCAGGCGACCGACGATGGCGTGGCCGGCTTCGTGGTAGGCGGTGTTGCGCTTCTCCTTCTCGGACATGACCATGGTCTTGCGCTCGGCGCCCATCATGATCTTGTCCTTGGCCAGCTCGAACTCGCGCATGTCGACAATGCGCTTGTTGGAGCGCGCGGCGAACAGCGAAGCCTCGTTGACCAGGTTGGCCAGGTCGGCGCCGGAGAAACCGGGCGTACCGCGGGCGATGACGGCAGGATCGACATGGTCGCCCAGCGGCACCTTGCGCATGTGCACCTTGAGGATCTGTTCGCGCCCGCGGATATCCGGCAAGCCGACCACCACCTGGCGGTCGAAGCGGCCCGGACGCAGCAGCGCCGGGTCCAGAACGTCCGGACGGTTGGTGGCAGCGATGACGATGATGCCATCGTTCATCTCGAAGCCATCCATCTCCACCAGCAACTGGTTGAGGGTCTGCTCGCGCTCGTCGTGACCACCGCCCAGGCCGGCGCCGCGATGGCGGCCGACGGCGTCGATCTCGTCGATGAAGATGATGCACGGCGCATGCTTCTTGGCCTGGTCGAACATGTCGCGGACACGGGAAGCGCCCACGCCGACGAACATCTCGACGAAGTCGGAACCGGAAATGGTGAAGAACGGCACCTTGGCTTCGCCGGCGATGGCCTTGGCCAGCAGGGTCTTGCCGGTGCCGGGCGGGCCGACCATCAGCACGCCGCGCGGGATACGGCCGCCCAGGCGCTGGAACTTGCCCGGATCGCGAAGGAACTCGACCAGCTCGCTGACCTCCTCCTTGGCCTCGTCGCAGCCGGCGACGTCAGCGAAGGTGGTCTTGACCTGGTCCTCGGACAGCAGGCGCGCCTTGCTCTTGCCGAAGCTCATCGGGCCGCCGCGACCGCCGCCGCCACCCTGCATCTGGCGCATGAAGAACATGAAGACGGCGATGATCACCAGGATCGGGAAGCTGGCGACCAGCAACTGGGTCCAGATGCTCTGCTGTTCGGGCTGCTTGCCCTCGACCACGACGTTGTTGTTGACCAGGTCGCCGATCAGGCCGTTGTCCTGGATCGCCGGGCGGATGGTCTTGAAGGTATCGCCGTCGCTACGCTTGCCGGTGATGACATAGCCATCCACGGTCACTCGCTCGACCTTGCCATCCTTGACCTGCTGGATGAAGTCCGAGTAGTTCAGCGTCTGTGGCTCGCTCGGGCTCGAGAAATTGTTCATCACGGTCACCAGTACCGCCGCGATGATCAGCCACAGAATCAGATTCTTTGCCATGTCGTTCAATTGACTACCCTCTGAAGCCGGCTCCGTCCTGGAAACCGCTTCACACGACGGCCAGACTCCTTCCGGCCAAAAGTACTACACAAGCGCCCGCGCACGCAGGCGTTGTCTGTAACCCTTTATGAACCCTCGCCCGTCCCGGCACAACAGGTCATCGACCAATAGACAGGCTATAGGGACAATCATTCCAGTCTATTCCCCGCGAAAGCCGCGTGCGAGCAGATACTGTTCCCGCGAACGATCACGCGACGACAGGGGCTTGCGCATCTGTACCTTGTCGAACATTTCCCGGGCCTGCTTGTGGTACTGGTCGAAACCTTCGCCCTGGAAGATCTTGATCAGGAAATCGCCGCCCGGCCGCAGCACACGGCCGGCCAGGTCCAGCGCCAGTTCGCAGAGATACATGGCGCGCGGCTGGTCGGCGGCCCGCACTCCACTCATATTGGGGGCCATATCGGAAATCACAAGGTCTACCGGATGATCGCCGATCGCCTCGAGGATCCGCGCGAACACCGCGTCCTCGGTGAAGTCGCCCTGGATGAAGGTGACGTCGGGGATGCTGTCCATCTCGAGGATGTCCGAAGCGATCAGCCGGCCACGGTCGCCGATCACCCGGCTGGTGACCTGCGACCACCCGCCCGGCGCGGCGCCCAGGTCGACCACGGTCATGCCCGGACGCAGGATGCGGTCCTTCTCCTGGATCTCCAGCAGCTTGTAGCTGGCACGCGAGCGATAGCCATCGCGCTGGGCCATCTTCACGTAGGGATCGTCGAAATGTTCTTTCAGCCAACGCTGGCTGGTTTTGGAGCGGGCCACGGAATACCTCTTCGGGCACCCCCGGTCGGCGGGGGCAGCATCACTTGGACTAAAACTGGGGTAAAATAGACGACTTTTTCCCAGGGGTCTGATTATGGCGCTCACTCAAGAGCAGAAGAAACAGTTCAAATCTATCGGTCACCACCTGAAACCGGTATTGATCGTAGCCGAGAACGGCTTGACCGAAGGCGTTCTCGCCGAACTCGAGCGCGCACTCAACGATCACGAACTGATCAAGGTGAAACTGGCGCTGGCCGAGCGCGACGATCGCCGCGCCCTGCTCGACGAACTCTGCGCGCAGTCGCGCAGCGACCTGGTGCAAAGCATCGGCAAGATGGCGCTGGTTTATCGGAAGAACCCGAAGCCGAACAAGAATCTCTCGAACATCAGCCGTTTCGCCGGCATCTGATGCCCCATCCAACCAAGGTCGGGAAACTTCCCGACCTGGTTCAGACGCCTTCCTCGTCCCGCCCCGGTACCGGCTGCAACACCAGCAGCAGGCCACACATCGCCACCGCCAGGTAGTTGAACAGCAGCCAGCGCACCGCCTCGGGCGCCAGCCCACGCACCAGGAAATACACCAGGCAGAGCAGCGCGACGGCGAGCAACAACTGACCGCGAAGGTCTCGCCAAAGGCTCCTCGGCCCGTGGCTCGACACCAACACCAGCGCCTGCAGCACCGCACAGAATCCGGCGAAGCCTATCAGCAGCGGCGTCAACGCCGCGGCTACGGTTTCCACCAGCAGCGGCGCCAGTCCGGTCTTGGCCAACGCAGGCAGGACCACGAACTGCAGCAACCAGAGGCCGCCGACCCAGAACGTCTGGGCCAGCAGCCAACTGATCGCGCCTGCGCGCAACGGAGCGCGCTTAGATATGGCGAACCTCGACGATCTCGTACTCGACGTCGCCGCCCGGGGTTCTCACCAGCACGGCATCGCCCTCGGTCTTGCCGATCAGCGCACGGGCGATCGGCGAATTCACCGAGATCTTGCCACCCTTGATATCCGCCTCGTCGTCGCCGACGATCTGGTAGGTCACGGTCTCGTCGGTCTCGACGTTGGCGATGTCGACGGTGGTGCCGAAGATCACCTTGCCGCTGTGCGGGATGGCAGTGACATCGATGACCTGGGCGTTGGACAGCTTGGCCTCGATGTCGCGGATACGCGCCTCGACCATGCCCTGCTGTTCGCGCGCCGCATGGTACTCGGCGTTTTCCTTGAGGTCGCCCAGTTCACGCGCTTCGGCGATGGCCTGGCTGATCTGCGGGCGCAGCACGCCCTTCAGGTGTTTCACTTCTTCTTCCAGGGCGCGGGCGCCCTGGACGGTCATGGGGAACTTGCTCATGCCTTGATTCCTGCGTGGAGATCCTGCAGACGCCGAACGGTCTTCTCGGGACCGAACTTGAGCGCCTCACAGATCGCCTGCCCACCCGCAATGGTGGTGGTGCAGCAGATCTTGTGCTGCAGGGCGTTTCGACGAATGGAGTAGGAGTCAGCGATGGACTGCCGGCCCTCGGTGGTGTTGATGATCAGGGTGACCTCGTCGTTCTTGATCATGTCCACCACGTGCGGGCGACCTTCGGTCACCTTGTTCACGCGACGCACCGGCAGGCCCGCGGCCTCGATGACACGCGCGGTACCGGCGGTGGCTACCACTTCGAAGCCCAGCGCGACCAGGTCGCCAGCCACCTGGGCGGCGAACGGCTTGTCGTCTTCGCGGACGCTGATGAAGGCGCAACCGGCGGTCGGGAGGATTTCGCTGGCCCCCAACTGAGCCTTGGCAAAGGCTTCGGCAAAGCTATCACCGACGCCCATCACTTCACCAGTGGACTTCATTTCCGGGCCGAGGATCGGATCGACGCCGGGGAACTTGGCGAACGGGAACACCGCTTCCTTGACGCTAAAGAACGGCGGGATGATTTCCTGGGTGAAGCCGACCTCGGCCAGGGTCTTGCCGGCCATGACGCGGGCGGCGACCTTGGCCAGCGACTCGCCGACGCACTTGGAGACGAACGGCACGGTACGCGAGGCGCGCGGATTGACCTCGATGACGAAGATATCCTCGCCCTGCACCGCCATCTGCACGTTCATGAGGCCGACCACGCCAAGCTCCAGGGCCATTTTCTTGACCTGCTCGCGGATCTCGTCCTGGATGTGCTGCGGCAGCGAGTACGGCGGCAGCGAACAGGCGGAGTCGCCGGAGTGAACGCCAGCCTGCTCGATGTGCTGCATGATCGCGCCGATCACCACGATCTCGCCGTCGCATACCGCGTCGATGTCGACTTCGATGGCGCAGTTGAGGAAGTGGTCGAGCAGCACCGGGCTGTCGTTGGAAACCTGCACCGCCTCGCGCATGTAGCGCTTGAGTTCTTCTTCCTGGTAGACGATTTCCATCGCCCGCCCGCCCAGCACGTAGGACGGGCGAACCACCAGCGGATATCCGATGGCCTTGGACGCGGCCAGGGCCTCGTCTTCGCTGCGCGCGGTGGCGTTGGCCGGCTGGCGCAGGTTCAGGCGCTGGACCATCTGCTGGAAGCGCTCGCGGTCTTCGGCACGGTCGATGGCGTCCGGGCTGGTGCCGATGATCGGCACGCCGGCCTCTTCGAGGGCGCGGCAGAGCTTCAGCGGGGTCTGGCCGCCGTACTGGACGATCACGCCCTTGGGCTGCTCGACGCGGACGATCTCAAGGACGTCCTCGAGGGTCACCGGCTCGAAGTACAGGCGGTCGGAGGTGTCATAGTCGGTGGAGACGGTTTCCGGGTTGCAGTTGACCATGATGGTCTCGTAGCCGTCTTCGCGCATCGCCAGCGCCGCGTGCACGCAGCAGTAGTCGAACTCGATGCCCTGGCCGATGCGGTTCGGACCGCCGCCGAGGATCATGATCTTCTCGCGGCTCGACGGGTTGGCCTCGCACTCTTCCTCATAGGTCGAATACATGTAGGCGGTGTCGGTGGCGAACTCGGCGGCGCAGGTATCGACGCGCTTGTAGACCGGCAGTACCTTCAGCTTGTGGCGATGGCTGCGCAGGTTCTTCTCGGTGACGCCGAGCAGCTTGGCCAGGCGCGCGTCGGAGAAGCCCTTGCGCTTGAGCTTGTACATCAGCTCGCGATCGATGGAGGACAGGCCGAGGGTCTTGACCTTCTCCTCGTCCTTGACCAGGTCCTCGATCTGCACCAGGAACCATTCGTCGATGCGGGTCAGCTCGAACACTTCCTCGACGCTCTTGCCGGCGCGGAAGGCGTCGGCGACGTACCAGACACGCTCGGCGCTGGGCACGGTCAGCTCGCGCTTGAGGATGCTGTCGGCCTCCGGGTCGTTCAGGTCGAGCTTCGGATCGAAGCCGGTGGCGCCGACTTCCAGGCCGCGCAAGGCTTTCTGCACCGACTCCTGGAAGGTCCGGCCGATGGCCATGACTTCGCCGACCGACTTCATCTGGGTGGTCAGGCGGGCATCGGCTTTCGGGAATTTCTCGAAGGCGAAGCGCGGGATCTTGGTCACCACGTAGTCGATGGCCGGCTCGAACGACGCCGGGGTGCGACCGCCGGTGATGTCGTTCTGCAGTTCGTCGAGGGTGTAGCCGACCGCCAGCTTGGCGGCGATCTTGGCGATCGGGAAACCGGTGGCCTTGGAGGCCAGGGCCGAGGAGCGGGAAACCCGCGGGTTCATCTCGATCACCACCATGCGCCCGGTGTTCGGGCAGATGCCGAACTGCACGTTGGAACCGCCGGTTTCCACGCCGATCTCGCGCAATACCGCCAGCGAGGCGTTGCGCATGATCTGGTATTCCTTGTCGGTCAGGGTCTGCGCCGGTGCCACGGTGATCGAGTCACCGGTGTGCACGCCCATCGGGTCGAAGTTCTCGATGGAGCAGACGATGATGCAGTTGTCCTTCTTGTCGCGGACCACCTCCATCTCGTATTCCTTCCAGCCGATCAGCGACTCGTCGATCAGCAGCTCGTTGGTCGGCGACAGGTCGAGGCCACGGGCGCAGATCTCTTCGAACTCTTCACGGTTGTAGGCGATACCGCCGCCGGTGCCGCCCATGGTGAAGGACGGACGGATGATGCAGGGGAAGCCGACCTGCTCGAGCACGCCGTAGGCCTCCTCCATGCTGTGGGCGATGCCCGAGCGCGGACAGGCCAGGCCGATATCCTTCATCGCCTTGTCGAAGCGCGAGCGATCCTCGGCCTTGTCGATGGTATCGGCATTGGCGCCGATCATCTCCACGCCGAACTTCTCCAGCACGCCGTGGCGCTCCAGGTCCAGGGCGCAGTTCAGCGCAGTCTGGCCGCCCATGGTCGGCAGCAGCGCGTCGGGGCGTTCCTTCTCGATGATCTTGGCCACGGTGGCCCACTTGATCGGCTCGATGTAGGTCGCGTCGGCCATCGCCGGGTCGGTCATGATGGTCGCGGGGTTGGAGTTCACCAGGATGACGCGGTAGCCCTCCTCGCGCAGGGCCTTGCAGGCCTGGGCGCCGGAGTAGTCGAATTCGCAGGCCTGGCCAATCACGATGGGGCCGGCACCGAGGATCAGGATGCTCTTTATGTCTGTACGTTTTGGCATGGGACTCTCGTTGCAATAATCAGGACAGGGTTGCGGTGGCCAGCTTCACACCAAAGCCGACGAACAGGGCGCCGACGCCCGAAGTGGCGCCGGCAGCCAACCGCTGCCGCCGGCGGAACCAGGCCGCCAGCCGCACACCGGTGAAAATCAGGAAGCTCAGGTAAAGGGCGCTGACCAGTTCCAGGATCACCGCCAGCACCAGGAACGACAGGCCCGGATAGGCATAGCCGGGATCGACGAACTGGATGAAGAAGGAGATGAAGAACAGGATCGCCTTGGGATTCGACAGGCTGAGCAGCAGCGCCTTGCGGAACGGCTGGTGGACATCCACCTGTTCGGCCTGCGCCGCCGTCGCTTCGGGATTGCGCAGCTTGCGCCAGGCGCCCCGCAGCATGCCGACGCCGAGATAGAACAGGTAGGCCGCACCGAGGTACTTCAGGCCGATGAACAGCATCGGCTCGGCCTTCAGCAGGGACGCCACGCCAAGGGCCGACAGCAGCATCAGCACCGCGTCGCCGAGGAACACGCCGCAGGCGGCCCGGTAGCCGGTCGCCACGCCACGCTGGGCCGAAGTCGCGAGGACGAACAACGAGTTCGGCCCGGGCAACAGGATCACGAAAACCACACCCAGCACGTAGGTCCAGAAATCGGTTATCCCCAGGGTCGGCATGGCTCTGCTCCTCAGCGACGCTCGGCCATCGCCGAGATGAAGCGGTCGAACAGCGGGGCGACGTCATGCGGACCGGGGCTCGCCTCGGGGTGGCCCTGGAAGCTGAAAGCGACCTTGTCGGTGCGCTCGATACCCTGCAGGGTACCGTCGAACAGCGACTTGTGAGTGGCTCGCAGGTTGTCCGGCAAGGGGCTCTCGTCGACCGCGAAACCGTGGTTCTGGCTGGTGATCATCACCACGCCGCTGTCCAGGTCCTGCACCGGGTGGTTGGCGCCGTGGTGGCCGTGGCCCATCTTCAGGGTCTTGGCGCCAGAGGCCAGGGCCAGCAACTGATGGCCGAGGCAGATGCCGAACACCGGGATCTCGGTATCGAGGAATTCGCGGATCGCCTGGATCGCGTAGTCGCACGGTTCGGGGTCGCCGGGGCCGTTGGAAAGGAAGATGCCGTCAGGGTTCAGCGCCAGCACTTCGCTGGCCGGTGTCTGCGCCGGCACCACGGTCAGGCGGCAGCCGCGCGCCACCAGCATGCGCAGGATGTTCAGCTTCACGCCGTAGTCGTAGGCCACCACGTGATACGGCAGTTCACCGGCCGGGATCTCCGGGTGACTGTCGCTTTCCAGGTTCCAGACGCTGGAGCGCCACTCGTAGCGCTCGGCGGTGGTGACCTCCTTGGCCAGGTCCATGCCCTTCAGGCCGGGGAAGGCGCGAGCCAGCTCCAGCGCGCGTTCCTCGGTAGCGTCGGCACCAGCCAGGATGCAGCCGTTCTGCGAACCCTTCTCGCGGAGGATGCGAGTCAGGCGACGGGTATCGATGCCGGCGATGGCGACGGTGCCGTTGGCTTTCAGGTAGTCAGGCAGCGACTGCTTGCTGCGCCAGTTGCTGGCGATCAGCGGCAGGTCGCGAATGATCAGGCCGGCGGCCCAGACACGGTTGGCCTCGGCGTCTTCCGGGGTGGTACCGGTATTGCCGATGTGCGGGTAGGTCAGGGTGACGATCTGCTGGGCGTAGGAAGGATCGGTAAGGATTTCCTGGTAGCCGGTCATGGCGGTGTTGAACACCACCTCGCCAACGGTCTGGCCGTCGGCACCGATGGCTTCACCGCGAAAAATGCTGCCGTCGGCAAGTGCAAGTATGGCTGGCTTAGTCAAGAAGACCTCCCGTAAATCAAGCCTGACTGGTCGCGCAGGTGTAAAAAAGCGGGATGACACCGTGAAGAGTCATCCCGCTTTTTTTCGATTCATGCTGCGCTGCTTTTAGTGGACACACTAAAGCTGTAGTTTACAGAATCGCGACATTCCGGTCCACCAATAAGACGACGTGCGGCAGCGTCTCAGCGTAGACCGAGCACATCCTGCATGTCGTACAGGCCATTCTCTTTGCCCTCCAGCCACAGCGCCGCACGCACCGCGCCACGGGCGAAGGTCATGCGACTGGAAGCCTTGTGGGTGATCTCCACGCGCTCGCCCTCGGCGGCGAACAGCACGGTGTGGTCGCCCACCACGTCGCCGGCGCGCACGGTGGCGAAGCCGATGGTTTCCCGCGCCCGCGCGCCGGTCTGCCCCTCGCGTCCGTAGACCGCCACTTCCTGAAGGTCCCGACCGAGCGCCTGGGCTACCACCTCGCCCATGCGCAAGGCGGTGCCGGACGGCGCATCGACCTTGTGCCGGTGATGGGCCTCGATGATCTCGATATCCACTTCGTCGCCCAGCACCCGTGCCGCGGTATCCAGAAGCTTCAGGCAAAGGTTCACGCCGACGCTGAAGTTGGCAGCGAAGACGATCGGGATATCCTTCGCCGCCTCGGCCAGCAGCAGCTTCTCGTCGGCGCTGAAGCCGGTGGTGCCGATGACCATCGCCCGGCGCGCCTTGCGGCACTGCTCGATGTTCTTCAGGGTTACGGAGGGATGGGTGAAGTCGATCAGGACGTCGAACTCCTCGCAGACCTTGCCCAGGTCCCCGGACAGCGGCACGCCGATCCGGCCGAGACCGGCCAGCTCGCCGGCGTCCGCCCCCACCAGGGTGCTATCCGGACGATCCACCGCCGCCGTCAGCCCGGCGGCACCGCCGGTCTGCTGAACGGCCTCGATCAGGTTCTTGCCCATGCGCCCGGCGGCGCCCACTACGGCTATACGTCGCATAAAACCACTCCACGCGGAACCCGGACGCGGCTGTCAGGCCGCGCCCATGGCTTTTTTTGTTTATAGGTCGTCGAAGAAACGCTTCATGCCTTCGAACCAGCCACTGGCCTTGGGCGAATGCGAGGTGTCGCTCTGCAACGACTTGCGGAACTCCTCGAGCAGCTCGCGCTGGCGCTTGTCCAGGTTCACCGGGGTTTCCACCACCACCTTGCACATCAGGTCGCCGGCGCCGCCGCCGCGCACCGGGGCCACGCCCTTGCCGCGCAGGCGGAACAGCTTGCCGGTCTGGGTGCTTTCCGGAATCTTCAGCTTGACCCGGCCATCCAGGGTCGGCACTTCCAGCTCGCCACCCAACGCAGCGTCGGCGAAACTGATCGGCACTTCGCAGTACAGATGCTTGCCGTCGCGCTGGAAGATCGGGTGCTCGCGCACATTGACCACCACGTACAGGTCGCCCGCCGGCCCCCCCATGCTGCCGGCCTCGCCTTCGCCGGTGAGGCGGATGCGGTCGCCGGTGTCGACGCCGGCCGGCACCTTCACCGACAGGGTCTTCTGCTCTTCCACGCGCCCCTGCCCATGGCAGGAGCCACAGGGATCGGAAATCATCTTGCCGGTGCCGTGGCAGCGCGGGCAGGTCTGCTGGACCGAGAAGAAGCCCTGCTGCATGCGCACCTGGCCGATACCGCCGCAAGTGGTGCAGGTGACCGGTGTGGTACCGGGCTTGGCGCCGCTGCCGTTGCAGGTCTTGCAACCGACCAGGGTCGGCACGCGGATGGTGACGGTGGTGCCACGTACCGCCTCCTCCAGGTCGAGGTCCAGGGTGTAGCGCAGGTCCGCGCCGCGCTGCGCGCCGCCGCGCGAGCCACCGCGGGCACCGCCGCCACCGAAGAAATCGCTGAACACATCGCCGAAGATGTCGGAGAAGCTCGCCCCGCCGAAACCGGCGCCAGCGCCCCCACCCATATTCGGATCGACGCCGGCATGGCCGTACTGGTCGTAGGCCGCCCGCTTGCTGGCATCGGAGAGGACCTCGTAGGCCTCGTTGGCCTCCTTGAACTTGTCCTCGGCTTCCTTGTCGCCAGGATTGCGGTCCGGGTGGTATTTCATCGCCAGGCGGCGGTAGGCCTTCTTCAGGTCCGCCTCGCTGGCGCCACGCTCAACCCCCAGAACCTCGTAAAAGTCTCGTTTCGCCATAACCTTTCCGTCTCAATTAAGGACCCTCCAGACACGCCAACGCGGGAGCAGGCTCCCGCGTGGCGGATCATGCGTACCGGCCTGGCCGGCACGCGGGGCAGAAGCAAGCCGGGGCTTACTTGTTGTCCTTGACCTCTTCGAACTCGGCGTCCACCACGTCGTCAGCGGCTTTCGCCTGCTCGCCCTGGGGAGCGTCTTCGCCCTGCTGGGCCTGTTCGGCGTACATCTTCTGCGCCAGCGGGGTGGAAGCCTGGGACAGAGCGTTCATCTTGGCCTCGATCTCGGCCTTGTCGTCGCCCTTCACCGCCGCTTCCAGCTCGCCCAGCGCCTTCTCGATGGTCGCCTTGTCCTCGGCGGTGGCCTTGTCGCCCGCCTCGGTGATCATCTTGCGGGTCGCGTGGACCAGCGCGTCGCCCTGGTTGCGAGCGGCAGCCAGTTCCTCGAACTTGCGGTCCTCCTCGGCATTCGCCTCGGCATCGCGGACCATCTGCTGGATCTCATCCTCGGACAGGCCGGAGGATGCCTTGATCACGATGGACTGCTGCTTGCCGGTGGCCTTGTCCTTCGCCGAGACGTGCAGGATGCCGTTGGCATCGATATCGAAGGTCACCTCGATCTGCGGCACGCCGCGCGGAGCCGGCGGAATGTCGGCCAGGTCGAACTTGCCCAGCGACTTGTTCTGCGCGGCCTGCTTGCGCTCGCCCTGCAGCACGTGGATGGTCACCGCGCCCTGGTTGTCGTCGGCGGTGGAGAACACCTGCGACTTCTTGGTCGGGATGGTGGTGTTCTTCTCGATCAGACCGGTCATCACACCGCCCAGGGTCTCGATGCCGAGGGTCAGCGGGGTCACGTCGAGCAGCAGCACGTCCTTCACATCGCCGGCCAGGACCGCGCCCTGGATGGCGGCACCGACAGCCACGGCTTCGTCCGGGTTGACGTCCTTGCGCGCTTCCTTGCCGAAGAACTCGGCAACGGTCTTCTGTACCAGCGGCATGCGGGTCTGGCCGCCGACCAGGATCACTTCATGGATATCGGAAACATCCAGGCCGGCATCCTTCAGCGCGGTGCGGCACGGCTCGATGGTGCGCTGCACCAGGTCTTCGACCAGGGACTCCAGCTTGGCGCGGGAAACCTTGACGTTCAGGTGCTTCGGACCGCTCGCGTCGGCAGTCACATACGGCAGGTTGACGTCGGTCTGCTGGGTCGAGGACAGCTCGATCTTGGCTTTCTCGGCCGCTTCCTTCAGACGCTGCATGGCCAGCGGGTCGCCCTTCAGGTTGATGCCGCTTTCCTTCTTGAACTCGTCGACGAGGTAGTCGATCAGGCGGATGTCGAAGTCTTCGCCGCCGAGGAAGGTGTCGCCGTTGGTGGCCAGCACTTCGAACTGGTGCTCGCCGTCGACTTCGGCGATCTCGATCACCGACACGTCGAAGGTACCGCCGCCCAGGTCATAGACGATCACGGTGTGGTCGCCCTTGGCCTTGTCCAGGCCGTAGGCCAGCGCCGCCGCGGTCGGCTCGTTGATGATCCGCTTGACGTCAAGGCCGGCGATACGGCCGGCGTCCTTGGTGGCCTGGCGCTGGCTGTCGTTGAAGTAGGCCGGAACGGTGATCACCGCTTCGGTGACCGGCTCGCCGAGGTAGTCTTCGGCGGTCTTCTTCATTTTCTTCAGCACTTCGGCGGAAATCTGCGGAGGCGCCATCTTCTGGCTCTTCACTTCTACCCAGGCGTCGCCGTTGTCGGCCTTGACGATGCTGTACGGCACCATCTGGATGTCTTTCTGAACCACGTTCTCTTCGAAGCGACGGCCGATCAGGCGCTTCACCGCATACAGGGTGTTCTGCGGGTTGGTGACCGCCTGGCGCTTGGCCGGCTGGCCCACCAGGGTTTCGCCATCGTTGGTGTAGGCGATGATCGAGGGGGTGGTACGCGCGCCCTCGGCGTTCTCGATGACCTTGACGTTACCGTTCTCCAGGATAGCCACGCAGGAGTTGGTGGTACCCAGGTCGATGCCAATGATTTTGCCCATATTCACTCTCCAGAAACTTTGATTCCGTGCGACCCGCCCGTGGGTCTCGTGCTCGGTTGACTACCCAGATGGGGTCGTCGCGTCGAATTTCAAGCCTGCTCGTCGATGGAAGGCGGGGTTTCCGCCGGCGCCTTGCTGACCACCACCATCGCCGGACGCAGCAGGCGGCCGTTGAGCAGGTAGCCTTTCTGGAACACCTTGAGGACACTGCCCGGCTCGGCCGAAGCGCTTTCCTGCATGGCCATCGCCTGGTGCTGCTCGGGGTTGAAAGGCTCGCCTTCCGGGTTCAGCGCCTCCACCTGGTAGCGGCGCAGGGTGTCGTCGAACATCTTCAGGGTCAGTTCCATCCCTTCGCGCATCGGCTTGATCGCCTCGTCGTTGGGATCGGACATCTCCAGGCCGCGCTCGAGGGTGTCGACCACCGCCAGCAGGTCGCCGGCGAATTTCTCCAGCGCGAACTTGTGCGCCTTCTCGACATCCTGCTCCGCACGCCGGCGTACGTTCTGCAGATCCGCGACCATGCGCAGCGCCTGGTCCTGGGCGGCAGCCAACTGCTCCTCCAGCTCCTGCACGCGGGCGGTCAGGTCCTCGGCGGCGCCGGTGGGCTGCTCGGGGGTCTGTTGATCCAGGGTCTGCTGTTCGTCAGCCATGCCACTCTCCTTCAAAAATAAGCTGGCAAATACAAGGCGAACGCATAAGTTCGCAACGTTGCCGGCTATATGGGGACGGCTTTCCACGGTTCAAGGGGCGAGCGGCAATTGCCAGCCGGAAAAAATACTGTATAAATAACCAGACAAAACCCACGGAGCCGCCCGCCATGCTGGTTCACCTGTCCGTTCACAACTACGCCATCGTCGAGCACCTGGATCTCGAACTCGCTACCGGCATGAGCGTGATCACCGGCGAAACCGGCGCGGGCAAGTCGATCATGCTCGACGCCCTCGGCCTTACCCTCGGCGACCGCGCCGACAGCGGCGCGGTACGTCCCGGAGCGGACAAGGCCGACATTCTCGCCAGCTTCGACGTCAGCGCCATCGCCGAGGCCCGCGACTGGCTCGCCGAGCGCGACCTGGAACAGGACGGTCCGTGCATCCTGCGCCGGGTGATCACTGCCGAAGGTCGCTCGCGTGCCTACATCAACGGCACGCCCTGCCCTCTGGGCGACCTGAAGAGCCTGGGCGAACTGCTGATCGACATCCATAGCCAGCACGAGCACCAGTCGCTGCTGAAGAGCGAGACCCACCGGCGCCTGCTCGACGAGTACGCCGGCTGCCAGGAGCTGGCGCGCCAGGTGCAGCTCGCCGCGCAACGCTGGAAGCAGACCAGTCAGGAACTCGAACGCCTGTCGCGTAGCGGCGACGAACAGCGCGCCCGCCACCAGTTGCTCAGCTACCAGCTGGAAGAACTGGAAAACCTGTCCCTCGGCGAAAACGAACTGGAAAGCCTGGAGCAGGAGCAGAAGACCCTGAGCAACGCCGAAAGCCTGCTCGCCGCCTGCCGCCAAGTCGTGGAAATGTGCAGCGAGAGCGATGCCGGCAACGTCCTTTCCGCGCTCAATGCCAGCCTCAACCGCCTGACCTCGTTCAGCGGCCAGCCCGCCGCTCTCGGCGAAGCGGTCAATCTGTTGTCCAGCGCGCAGATCCAGATCGAGGAGGCGATCGGCGAACTGAACCGCTTCGTCGACCACTTCGATGCCGATCCCAATCGCCAGCAGCAGGTCGAGGAGCGCCTGGACGTCATTTACTCCCTGGCGCGCAAGCACCGGGTCCAGCCCGCCGAACTGGCCGACCTGCAGCAGCGCCTGTTCGACGAGCTCGAGGCGCTGAACGCCGACGACGAAGCGGTCGGACGCCTGGGCGACGAGCTGGCCGCCTACGCCCGGCATTACCAGGAAAAAGCCGAAGAACTGAGCCGCCTGCGCCAGGCCGCGGCCGCACCTCTTGCCGCCAGCGTGGAGCAGGAGATGCAGCGCCTGGGCATGCCCGGGGGGCGCTTCGCCATCGTCCTGCATCCCGGCGACAGCGCCGAGCCGCAGGCCAACGGACTGGAAAGCGTGGAGTTCCTGGTCAGCGCCAACCCCGGGCAGCCGCTGAAAGGGCTGGCCAAGGTCGCCTCGGGCGGCGAACTGTCGCGGATCAGCCTGGCGATCCAGGTGATCACGGCACAGACCTCGCGCATCCCCACCCTGGTCTTCGACGAAGTCGACGTCGGCATCGGCGGCCCCACCGCCGAAGTGGTCGGACAGTTGCTGCGCCGCCTCGGCGAACGCGGCCAGGTCCTCACCGTGACCCACTTGCCGCAGGTCGCCGCCCAGGGCCACCAGCACCTGTTCGTGCACAAGGAACGCGGCAGCAGCGAAACCCGTACGGCGGTCGCCACCCTGAACAAGGCCCAGCGGATCGAGGAGATCGCCCGCATGCTCGGCGGCGTCGACCTGACCAAGGAATCCCTGGCCCACGCGAAGAAACTGGTCAACCTGGCCGCCCAGAACTGAACGTTCCTTCAATGGAAAATGAAAACGGCGACCCCAGGGTCGCCGTTTTCGCATGGAACCGTTGCGCGACTACTTCTTCTTGCGCACGTAGAGCACCAGATTGTGATCGACCAGCTCGAAGCCGCGCTCGCGGACGATTTCCTTCTGGCGCTTCTCGATTTCCGCATCCATGAACTCGATCACCTCGCCGGTATCGACGCAGACCATGTGGTCGTGGTGGCCGCTATCGGCGAGCTCGAACACGGCATGGCCGCCATCGAAGTTGTGACGCACCACCAGGCCGGCGGCCTCGAACTGGGTCAGCACCCGATAGACGGTTGCCAGGCCCACGTCCTCGCCTGCTTCCATCAGCGCCTTGTACACGTCTTCGGCGCTCATGTGGCGTTGCTCGGCCGAGTCGAGCATCTGCAGGATCTTGACCCGCGGCAGGGTCACTTTAAGGCCGGCTTTTCGAAGTTCGCTATTTTCAACCATGTCTGCTTTCTCAGCGCGGGATGTTTCGCAGTATCCCGGAATACGGGTATGATCGGGCTTTTATTTGCCCAGCCAAGATAGTGGAAGTCGCTCACCGATGCAAAACGCCAAGCTCATGCTGACCTGTCTCGCTTTCGCGGGGCTTGCCGCACTCGCCGGTTGCTCGTTTCCTGGCGTCTATAAAATCGACATCCAGCAAGGCAACGTCGTAACGCAGGACATGATAGACCAGTTGCGTCCCGGAATGACCCGACGCCAAGTGCGGTTTATCATGGGCAACCCGCTCATCGTCGATACCTTCCACGCCAATCGTTGGGACTACCTCTACAGCATCCAGCCGGGCGGCGGTCGTCGCCAGCAGGAGCGCGTCAGCCTGTTCTTCAACGACAGCGACCAGCTGGCCGGCCTGAACGGCGACTTCATGCCCGGCGTCAGCCGCGACGAAGCGATCCTCGGCAAGGAAGGCAGCACCACCGTCACCCAGCCGGCCGACCAGCAGAAACCGGAAGCGCAGAAAGAAGAGCCGCCGAAACCGGGCTCCACCCTGGAACAGCTCCAGCGCGAAGTGGACGAAGCCCAGCCGGTACCGGTTCCGACTCCCGAACCTCTGGATCCCAGCCCGCAATGACGGCTGGCGTTCCACGAAAAAGCCCGGCATTCGCCGGGCTTTTTCATTTCCGCAGGAAACCCCGCGGCTAACCGCCTTCGCGCTCGCTCCGGGCACGTGCGGCACGCTGCTTGCGCACCTCCTTGGGATCGGCGATCAGCGGACGGTAGATCTCCACCCGCTCGCCAGCCTCCAGCATCCGCTCCTCCGGGCGTGCCAGGAGCTTGCCGAAGATACCCAGCGGGCAACCTTGCACATCCAGCCCTGGAAAGGCCTCGCCGATGCCGGAGAGCAGCACGGCCTCGCGTGCGCTGGTACCTGCCGGCACGCTCAGGCGCAGTAACGCCTGTCGCTCCGGCAGCGCGTAGACCACCTCGACGGCGATCTCAGCCATAGAGTTGCTTGGCGCGCTGGCAGAACGCGTCGACCATGGTGTTGGCGGCCTGGGTGAACAGCGGCCCGAGGGTCGCCTTGACCAGCGGCCCGGCGTAATCGAAGGTCAGGTCGAGGGTGATCTTGCAGGCCTTCTCGCCCAGCGCCTTGAATTGCCAGACGCCATGCAGTTCGGTGAACGGTCCGTTTTCCAGGTTCATCTCGATGGAAGCTCCCGGCACCAACACGTTGCGGGTGGTGAAGCGCTGGCTGAGGCTACCCTTGGCCACGGTCAGCTCGGCGCGCATCAGGCTTTCGCTCTCCTCCAGGACCTGGCTGGCCGAACACCAGGGCAGGAACTCCGGATAGCGCTTCACGTCGTTCACCAGATCGAACAGCGCGCGGGCGGGATAAGGCAACAGCGCCGAACGCTGGATATGGGTGCTCATAGAACTCTCACTTCTGCTGTCGAGCGGGCGACTCCCCAAGCATAGCCGGCGGGACGGCGGCATCCGCCACGGCGGCGCGCTGCGCCCGCCGACCGGGGCCAGGGTTCGGCAGAAAAACGCTCAGCACAGCCTGACGCCACTTGAAGACTTTTCTTACAAAACCTTGGCCAGCGGCCAGGAAAAGAGTGGGCATTGTCCGAAATTCACCTCTATCCCTCAAGCGCGACGCCGCCCCATAGCGGTGAAGCCGGCGACTCCCTATAATGCGCCGCCTATGGCTAAGCAGAAGAAACACCCTTCGGGGACCATCGCGCAGAACAAGAAGGCTCTGCACGACTATTTCATCGAACAACGCTTCGAGGCGGGCGTCTCCCTGGCGGGCTGGGAAGTGAAAAGCCTGCGCGCCGGCAAGGCCCAACTGGTCGACAGCTACGTGCTGCTCAAGGATGGCGAGGCCTGGCTGCTCGGCAGCCACATCACGCCCCTGACCACCGCCAGCACGCACGTGATCGCCGACCCGGTGCGCACGCGCAAGCTGCTGCTGCACAAGCGCGAACTGGGCAAGCTGTTCGGCGCCGTGCAACAGAAGGGCTACGCCTGCGTCGCCCTGTCGATGTACTGGAAGAAGCACCTGGTCAAGTGCGAGATCGCCCTGGCCAAGGGCAAGAAGGACTTCGACAAGCGCCACACCGAGAAGGAGCGCGACTCCGATCGGGAGATCCAACGCGCCATGCGCCACGGCAAGGACGACTGAGCGCCTCCCTGCACGCGCCTCGCTAGTCTTCCTGCACGCTGCGCCGGCGCTGCGAGCGCTTCATCCTGCGCGCCTCTTCCTGGACCTCCGCCAGGACCTCCTGCACATAGTGGATGTGCTGGTTGGACACCTCCCGGGCCAGCTCCGCCTGACCGCTGATGATCGCGTCGTATAGGCGCTGGTGCTGCTCCATCAGTTGCGCGCGGGTTTCCGTGCGCTGCGCGTACATCCCGCCGATATTGGTCACCACGTTGCGCCGCAGCAAGTCGAACAGGCCCTTGATGGTGTGCAGCAGCACGGTGTTGTGGCTGGCCTCGGCGATCGCCAGGTGGAAGCGCGCGTCGGCGGCGCCCTCTTCCGCGCTGACCTGGTCGTTGCGCGCATAGCAGGCCTGGAGCGCCTCGAAGGCCTCGGTCAGGCGCTGGTGATCGAGGGAGGTCGCACGCAGCGCCGCGTAGTAGGCACAGGACCCTTCCAGCGTGTGGCGAAACTCCAGCAGGTCGCGCTGGGCCTCCGGGTTACCTTCCAGCAGGTGCAGCAGCGGATCGCTGAAAGTCGCACCCAGCGATTCGGTCACATAGTTGCCGCCACCCTGGCGGCTGACCAGCAGCCCCTTCGCCACCAGTTTCTGGATCGCCTCGCGCAGCGACGGCCGGGAAACCCCGAACTGCTCGGCAAGCACGCGCTCGGCGGGCAGCCGCTCGCCGGACTTCAGCGTGCCCTCCAGGATCATCGCCTCCAGTTGCGCAACGATGTCATCCGACAGACGGCGCTGCCTGACCTGACCAAATTCCATATCCCGACACCCTTACCCGAAGTTTCGTCGCAAAGCCTCTGCCATGCGCCCAGCGCGAAAAAGAGAGGAAGCGTACCGAGCCGCTCCCCGCACCACAAGCGAGGCGCCACGAGCCCCGCACGAGCATCCTTAGACAAAAGTCGTAGACGGGCAAATTGACACGCCGAACGCTCGACTCTTAACCTGAGCTCTCGCTTTTGTAAATTGGTCTTACCAATTATGCGAGCTTTGCCAGGTTCGGCTGCCCAGCGCCCTTGCACACACAGGTCTTGGCGCGTATCCGATCTGGTCACAGGCAAACCCAACAACAATTAGGGAGCCAACCCCCATGCAAGCCTGGCAACAACTCTATACCCCCCTGGGCAGTCTCGGCCTGTCGGCCGCCGCGGCCGTCATCCCGATCGTGTTCTTCTTCCTCGCCCTGGCGGTATTCCGCCTCAAGGGCCACATCGCCGGCAGCATCACCCTGGCGCTGGCCATCGCGGTGGCCATCTTCGCCTTCCACATGCCCACCGACATGGCCTTCGCCGCCGCCGGCTACGGCTTCCTCTACGGTCTCTGGCCGATCGCCTGGATCATCGTCGCCGCGGTCTTCCTCTACAAACTGACGGTGAAGAGCGGCCAGTTCGAGGTGATCCGCAGCTCGGTGCTGTCGATTACCGGCGACCAGCGCCTGCAGGTACTGCTGATCGGCTTCTCCTTCGGCGCCTTCCTCGAAGGCGCCGCCGGTTTCGGCGCGCCGGTGGCGATCACCGCCGCCCTGCTCGTCGGCCTCGGCTTCAATCCGCTCTACGCCGCCGGCCTGTGCCTGATCGCCAACACTGCGCCGGTGGCCTTCGGCGCACTGGGCATCCCGATCATCGTCGCCGGCCAGGTGACCGGCATCGACGCCTTCAAGATCGGCGCCATGACCGGCCGCCAACTGCCGTTCCTGTCGATCCTGGTACCGTTCTGGCTGGTGTTCATGATGGACGGCTGGCGCGGCATCCGCGAAACCTGGCCGGCCGCCATCGTCGCCGGCGGCAGCTTCGCCATCACCCAGTACCTGACGTCCAACTTCATCGGCCCGGAGTTGCCGGACATCACCTCGGCACTGGTCAGCCTGGTCTCCCTGACCCTGTTCCTCAAGGTCTGGCAGCCGCAGGGCGCCAGCGAAGCGCTCGCCGCAGGCGGCGGCGCGGCCGTGGCCGGTGGCGGCTTCGGCGGGCAACGCAGCGTCGAACCGTCCGCCTACAGCTTCGGCGAGATCCTCAAGGCCTGGTCGCCGTTCCTGGTGCTCACCGTACTGGTGACCATCTGGACCCTGAAACCTTTCAAGGCCCTGTTCGCCCCGGGCGGCGAGCTCTACTGGCTGGTGTTCAACTTCGCCATCCCGCACCTCGACCAACTGGTGGTCAAGGGCGCACCGATCGCCACCAGCGCCACGCCGATCGCCGCGGTATTCAAGTTCGACCCGATCTCCGCCACCGGCACGGCGATCTTCCTCTCGGCGTTGGTATCGATGCTCATCCTGCGCATTGGAACGAAAATTGGTATTACCACTTTCAAGGAAGTCCTGGTGGAGTTGAAGTGGCCGATCCTGTCCATCGGCATGGTCCTGGCCTTCGCCTTCGTCACCAACTACTCGGGCATGTCCACCACCCTGGCCCTGGTCCTGGCCGGTACCGGCGCGGCGTTCCCGTTCTTCTCGCCGTTCCTCGGCTGGCTGGGGGTATTCCTGACCGGTTCGGATACGTCCTCCAACGCCCTGTTCAGCTCCCTGCAGTCGACCACCGCGCACCAGATCGGGGTCAGCGACACCCTGCTGGTGGCCGCCAATACCAGCGGCGGCGTGACCGGCAAGATGATCTCCCCGCAATCCATCGCCGTGGCCTGCGCCGCGACCGGGATGGTCGGCAAGGAATCCGACCTGTTCCGCTTCACCCTGAAGCACAGCCTGATCTTCGCCGCGCTGGTCGGACTGATCACCCTGGCCCAGGCATACCTATTCACCGGCATGCTGGTGCACTGACCGCGCCCTGATCGGCCGCGCGTCGGCGATACTGCGCAGGAAATGGCCCGGGGAGGCTCGCCTACGATCGTAGGCCCGGCTCCCTTGGCCATTTCCGCCGTGTCCCGCTCCACTGCGCTCGATGCAAAACCTTTCGACACAACGGAAGAGCCCAATGATCATTTCCGCTTCCACCGACTACCGCGCCGCCGCCCAACGCAAGCTGCCGCCGTTCCTCTTCCACTACATCGACGGCGGCGCCTACGCCGAGTACACCCTGCGCCGCAACGTCGAGGACCTGTCGGCCATCGCCCTGCGTCAGCGGGTGCTGAAGAACATGTCCGAGCTGAGCCTGGAAACCCGCCTGTTCGACGAGACCCTGGCGATGCCGGTGGCGCTCGCCCCGGTCGGTCTCACCGGCATGTATGCCCGCCGCGGCGAGGTCCAGGCGGCGCGCGCGGCGGCGGCGAAGGGCGTGCCCTTCACCCTGTCGACGGTATCGGTGTGCCCGATCGAGGAGGTCGCCCCGGCCATCGACCGGCCGATGTGGTTCCAGCTCTACGTGCTGAAGGACCGCGGCTTCATGCGCAACGCCCTGGAGCGGGCCAAGGCCGCCGGCGTCACCACCCTGGTGTTCACCGTCGACATGCCGGTCCCCGGCGCCCGCTACCGCGACGCCCATTCCGGCATGAGCGGCCCCTACGCCGCGCCGCGCCGCATCCTGCAAGCCATGACCCACCCGGCCTGGGCCTGGGACGTCGGCCTGCTGGGCAAGCCCCACGACCTCGGCAACATTTCCGCCTACCGCGGCAACCCGACCGGACTGGAGGACTACATCGGCTGGCTGGGCGCCAACTTCGACCCGTCGATTTCCTGGAAGGACCTGGAGTGGATCCGCGAGTTCTGGGACGGCCCGATGGTGATCAAGGGCATCCTCGACCCCGAGGATGCCAGGGATGCGGTGAAGTTCGGCGCCGACGGCATCGTCGTCTCCAACCACGGCGGCCGCCAGCTCGACGGCGTGCTGTCCAGCGCCCGCGCGCTGCCGGCGATAGCCGATGCGGTGAAGGGCGAACTGGCGATCCTTGCCGACTCCGGCATCCGCACCGGTCTCGACGTGGTGCGGATGATCGCCCTCGGCGCCGACAGCGTGCTGCTCGGCCGCGCCTTCGTCTACGCCCTGGCCGCCGCCGGCGAGGCCGGGGTGCGCAACCTGCTCGAACTGATCGAAAAGGAAATGCGCGTGGCCATGGTCCTCACCGGGGCCAAGTCGATCGGCGAGATCAGCGCCGACTCGCTGGTCCGCGAACTGGGCGCCTGAGACGCCCACCAGAAAAGCCTGAAAACGCCCGGGGCGTGACCGTCGTCCCAGGGCCGAGGAAAGCCGATGAGCCTGCCGATTCCCTTTCTCGAGACCGTCGAGCGGCTGATACCGCGCGAACGCCGCTTCGACGACCCGCTGTCGACCCTGGCCTTCGGCACCGACGCCAGTTTCTACCGGTTGATTCCCAAGCTGGTGCTGCGCGTCGAAAGCGAGGACGAGGTCGCCGCGATCCTATCCGCCGCCTACCGCGAGCAGGTCCCGGTGACCTTCCGCGCCGCCGGCACCAGCCTCTCCGGCCAGGCCATCAGCGACTCGGTGCTGCTCGTCCTCGGCGACAACTGGAACGGCCGGGAAATCCGCGCCGACGGCGCGCAGATCCGCCTGCAGCCGGGTGTCATCGGCGCCCAGGCGAACGCCTGGCTGGCGCCGTTCGGCCGCAAGATCGGTCCCGACCCGGCCTCGATCAACGCCTGCAAGATCGGCGGCATCGTCGCCAACAACGCCAGCGGCATGTGCTGCGGCACCGCGCAGAACAGCTACCACACCCTCGCCGGCCTGCGCCTGCTGCTGGCCGACGGCACCCGTCTGGACAGCGAGGACCCGGCCAGCGTCGCGGCCTTCCGCGCCAGCCACGGCGAGCTGCTGGAACGGCTCGCCGAACTCGGCCGCGAGACCCGCGCCAACGCCGAACTGGCCGCGAAGATCCGCCACAAGTACCGGCTGAAGAACACCACCGGCCTGTCGCTGAACGCGCTGGTCGACTACGACGAGCCGCTGGACATCCTCACCCACCTGATGGTCGGCTCCGAGGGCACCCTCGGCTTCATCAGCGCGGTGACCTACGACACCGTCCCGGAACACCCGCACAAGGCCTCGGCGCTGCTGGTTTTCCCCACGGTGGAAACCTGCTGCACGGCGGTCGCGGTGCTCAAGCGCCAGCCGGTCTCGGCGGTGGAACTGCTCGATCGGCGCAGCCTGCGCTCGGTTGAGAACATGCAGGGCATGCCGGAATGGGTGAAGAGTCTTTCCGCCGGCGCCTGCGCCCTGCTCATCGAGTCCCGCGCGGCGAGCCGCACGCTGCTGCACGAACAGCTCGGGCGGATCATGGCCTCCATCGCCGAATATCCGCTGGAGAAGCAGGTCGACTTCAGCGAAGACCCGGCGGTCTACAACCAGCTCTGGCGCATCCGCAAGGACACCTTCCCGGCTGTCGGCGCGGTGCGCGAGACCGGCACCACGGTGATCATCGAGGACGTCACCTTCCCCGTCGAACGACTGGCCGAGGGAGTCAACCGCCTGATCGAGCTGTTCGACAAGCACCGCTACGATGAGGCGATCCTCTTCGGCCACGCGCTGGAGGGCAACCTGCACTTCGTCTTCACCCAGGGCTTCGACTCGCCCGAGCAGATCGCCCGCTACTCGGCGTTCATGGACGACGTGGCGCACCTGGTGGCGGTGGAGTACGGCGGCTCACTGAAGGCCGAGCATGGCACCGGACGCAACATGGCGCCGTTCGTCGAACTGGAGTGGGGCGAGGACGCCTATCGCTTGATGTGGCAGCTCAAGCGCCTGCTCGACCCGCGCGGCATCCTCAACCCGGGTGTGGTCCTCAGCGACGACCCGCAGAGCCACCTGAAGAACCTCAAGCCGCTGCCGGCTGCCGACGAGATCGTCGACAAGTGCATCGAGTGCGGTTTCTGCGAACCGGTCTGCCCGTCGCGCGGACTGACCCTAACGCCACGCCAGCGCATCGTCCTGTGGCGCGACATCCAGGCGAAGAAGCGCGCCGGCGTCGACACCACGGCGCTGGAGCGCGACTACCGCTACCAGGGCATCGACACCTGCGCCGCCACCGGCCTATGCGCCCAGCGCTGTCCTGTGAACATCAACACCGGCGAGCTGATCCGCAAGCTGCGCGGCGCCGACGCCCGCCACGCCGAAGGCGCCACCTGGCTGGCGCGCAACTTTGCCGGAGCCATGCGTGCTGCGCGCTTCGCCCTGCTCGCTGCCGACGGCGCCCGGCGCCTGCTTGGCGCGCCCCTGCTGGCCAGGGCCAGCCGCGGCCTCAGCCAGGCCAGCGGCGGCCGCGTGCCGCAATGGACGCCGGCGCTGCCGCAGCCGGTACGCCTGGCGCCGCCGACCGCCCCGCTCGACGACGAGCGGCCGAGGGTGGTCTATCTCGCCGCCTGCGTCTCGCGTGCCATGGGCCCGGCCTTCGGCGACGAAGAGCGCGAGCCGCTGCTGGACAAGACCCGCCGTCTACTGGAAAAGGCCGGCTACCAGGTGGTGTTCCCGGATAACCTGGACAACCTCTGCTGCGGCCAGCCGTTCGCGTCCAAGGGGTATGCGAAGCAGGCCGACGACAAGCGCGACGAGCTGCTCGCCGCCCTGCTCCAGGCCAGCCGCGGCGGCCTCGACCCGATCTACTGCGACACCAGTCCCTGCACCCTGCGCCTGGTCCAGGGTCTGGACGATCCGCGGCTGCAGATCCACGACCCGGTGAAATTCATCCGCAGTCACCTGCTCGATCGCCTGGAGTTCATCCCGCAGGACAAACCGGTAGCGGTGCACGTCACCTGCAGCACCCAGCACCTCGGCGAGAGCCAGGCGCTGATCGACCTGGTCGGCCGCTGCACCCGCGAGGTGGTGATCCCGGAAGGCATTCACTGCTGCGGCTTCGCTGGCGACAAGGGCTTCACCACGCCGGAACTGAACGCTCACTCCCTGCGCAACCTGAAGGATGCCGTGCAGTTCTGCGAGGAAGGCGTATCCACCAGCCGTACCTGCGAGATCGGCCTCAGCGAGCACGGCGGGATCGACTACCGCGGGGTGGTCTACCTGGTGGACCGGGTGACGCAGGCGAAGGGCGCGCCTCGGTAGGGCGAATAACCACTCGCGGTTATCCGCCGGGCCATGCTCCGCAGAAGCGGCGGATAGCGCCGCTGGCGCTATTCGCCCTACGTCAGGCGAAATGGCTGCTCCGGCGTCGTCGGCCCGCGCCGGGTCGGGCAAAAATCCGTCGTTAAGCACCTCTTAAGTCAGCCGCGCCTATCGTGCCTTCCACCGCGAGGACATCCCTCGCCGAAACGGAAGCAGGAGGCCTTCATGGCAATTCAACCGTTGCGACTCGATCCGATCACCGTGCTCGGCAAGCAACTGGTCATCGAGCTGTTCGACTGCGTCGACCAGCGCTTCGACGATATCCAGTGGATCGAGGAAAGCATGCTCGAGGCCGCCCGCCAGGCCAACGCCACCATCATCACCTCGGCGTTCCACAAGTTCAGCCCGATCGGCATCTCCGGCGTGGTGGTGATCGCCGAATCGCACCTGGCGATCCATACCTGGCCGGAGTACGGCTATGCCGCGGTCGACGTGTTCACCTGCGGCGACGTACTCGATGGCGCCCAGGCCGTGCGCGTGCTCAGCGAACGCCTGGGCAGCCGTCGGCACCTGATCTCGAGCATGGACCGCGGCCTCGGCGGCCATCGCCTGGGGCTGCTCAGCCGCAGCCTGGCCGGCAATGGCCCGGTCGACGAAGACAGCCCGACCCTGCGCTGGGCGCTGGGCCAGGGCACGGGGGTGGCCTGATGGATACGCCGATCGAACGCGCCCCGCTGGCTCCCGACCTGAGCCAGGCCCGTTACGCCGTCGACCTCACCGGCCTGGTGCCGGCGGAGGTCGCCGCCGGGCTGCCGCCGCTGCCGCCGAACCACTTCTATTTCTATCCGCCGGACCCGCTGCTGGAAGGCGACGGCGCGATCACCGCGATCGAGGACAGCGACCCCTTCGACCAGTACGTCTACCGCCTGCGCCGGGTGCTCTACCAGGGCCGCACGCGCTGGCAGAACGTGCTGATCGCCGACACCTACAACTACGACCGCGTGCTGATGCTCGACGGCGCGATCCAGAGCGCCGAGAGCGATGAGTCGCTGTACCACGAGCTGCTGGTGCAGCCGGCCATGCTCGCCCACGACGAGCCGCGCGACGTACTGATCATCGGCGGCGGCGAAGGCGCCACCCTGCGCGAGGTGCTGTCCCATGCCAGCGTGCGGCGGGCGGTGATGGTCGATCTCGACCGGGAGCTGGTGGAACTGTGTCGCGAACACCTGTTCCAGTGGCACCAGGGCGCCTTCGACGACCCACGCTGCGAACTGCTCGCCGAGGACGGCCGGGCCTATCTCGAGCGCGACCCGTCGCTCTATGACGTGGTCATCATCGACGTCGTCGACATGCTCGACAACGGCCCGGCCCAGGCTCTCTATACCCGCCAGTTCTACGAGCTGCTGCATTCGCGCCTGCGACCGGGCGGGGTGGTCGCGGTGCAGGGGCTGGAGTTCTCCCACAGCGACGACAAGCCCCACGCGGCCCTCGCCCGCACCCTGCGCAGTGTCTTTTCCCAGGTCCACAGCTACCGCGCCACGGTGCCCTCGTTCCTCTCCTCCTGGGGCTTCCTGCTGGCTTCCGACTGGCTCGACACGAACCACTGGCAGGCCGAGGACATCGACCGACGCATCGAACGCAAGCTCGGCCCGCTGTGGCTCGACCACCTCGACGGCGACTACCTCAAGGCCTGCTTCGTGATGGACCGGGAAACCCGCTTCCTGCTCGCCCAACCGGGACCGGTACTGGAAGACGGCGTACCCTTCGTCGCACCGCCGGATATCGAGGAGATCGAGTTCGGCCCGGCACAATTGCCGGCCCTGGCGAGGACCTGAAGATGTCCGCCGCTCCCCTGGCCAGCGTACCGCTGGCCGTCAACGGCGCGCCCTGCCTGCTGCACCGGGTACGCTTCCGCTCCGCCGCGGACGGCGGCGGCCTGCCGCTACTGGCCACCCTGCGCGATCCGCAGCCGGCGCTGGCCGTCCTGGCGCAACGCATCGAGCTGAGCGAAGACGCGGAACTGCCGGAGACCGCCGTCGACGACGAGCTGCTGGTGATCTTCGCCAACGCCGGGCTACAGACCGGGCACGCCTGGCGCCAGCGCCTGGAAGCCTGGATGGCCGCCGGCGAGGACGAGCGCCAGCCGACCCTGGAAGCGCCCTCGTTCGGCGAGCGGGTGCTGTGGCGCCCCGGCCGCGCGCTGGTCATCGGCAACCCCGAGCGCTGCCGGGAGCTGCTCGAAGGCCTGGCCGTCTTCGCCTGGCACGAAGGTCACCTGCGCCGCCTGGAAGGCGAGACCGCGGCGGCCTGGGAACCGGCCCAGGCCGATGTCGAACTGACCCAGCTACCGCGCCGTGCCGCCCTGCGGCGCCAGGAACATGTGAACCGGCAGGTGCGACGCACTACACTCTGGCGCATGGCCTATGCCCGCCTGGAGTCGCACCTGGAGAAGCCGCCGCTGCAACTGAACGGCGCTGTGCGCCGGCTCTACAACGAACTGGCCATGCAGGCCGAAGTGCACGATCGCCTGGCGACCCTGGACGACCGCATCGAAGTGCTGCAGGACCTCTACGAACTGGCCGCCGACCGCCTCGGCGAATACCGCTACTTCCGGGGCGAACTGCGGGTCGAATGGCTGATCGTCGCCATCCTCCTGCTGGAGGCCGGCCTGAGCCTGTGGGAATTGTGGAATCACTGAAACGAGGCTGCCATGAGAATACTGCTGGCCGAGGACGACCTGCTGCTCGGCGACGGCATCCGCGCCGGGCTGCGCCTGGAAGGCGATACCGTGGAATGGGTGACCGACGGCGTGGCCGCGGAGAACGCGCTGGTCACCGACGAGTTCGACCTGCTGGTGCTCGACATCGGACTGCCGCGCCGCAGCGGCCTGGACATCCTGCGTAACCTGCGCCACCAGGGCCGGCTCACCCCGGTGCTGCTGCTCACCGCGCGGGACAAGGTGGCCGACCGGGTCGCCGGGCTCGACAGCGGTGCCGACGACTACCTGACCAAGCCCTTCGATCTCGACGAACTGCAGGCACGGGTGCGCGCCCTGACCCGCCGCACCACCGGTCGCGCCCTGCCGCAACTGGTGCACGGCGAGCTGCGCCTGGACCCGGCGACCCACCAGGTGACCCTGTCCGGGCAGGCGGTGGAACTGGCGCCGCGCGAATACGCACTGCTGCGCCTGCTGCTGGAGAACAGCGGCAAGGTGCTCTCGCGCAACCAACTGGAGCAGAGCCTCTACGGCTGGAGCGGCGACGTCGAGAGCAACGCCATCGAAGTCCACGTCCACCACCTGCGGCGCAAGCTCGGCAACCAGTTGATCCGCACCGTCCGCGGCATCGGCTACGGCATCGACCAGCCGGCGCCCTGAAAACCGCCTACCGGAGTCCCCCGATGTCCCGTGCCGCCGTCCCCTCCGTCCGCCGGCGCCTGCTGGTCAACCTGCTGGTCGGCTTCGTGCTGTGCTGGCTGAGCGTGGCGGCGCTGACCTACCACCTCTCGCTGAAGCAAGTGAACCGCCTGTTCGACGACGACATGGTGGACTTCGGCGAAGCCGCCCTGCGCCTGCTCGACCTTGCCACCGAAGACCAGGCCGGCGAGGACGGCTCCATCACCGAGATCATCGAACGCAGCCGCGAAGCGATCCAGGGTCTGCCCCTGCTGCGCCGCGAAAGCGCCCTCGGCTACGCCCTGTGGCGCGACGGCCAGCCGCTGCTGTCGAGCCTCAACCTGCCGCCGGAGATCACGGCCCAGGGCCCCGGCTTCAGCACCGTGGAAGCCCAGGGCACCCACTGGCGGGTGCTCCAGCTGAACATCGACGGCTTCCAGATCTGGATCAGCGAAAACCTGATCTACCGCCAGCACACCATGAACCTGCTGCTGTTCTACTCGCTGTTCCCACTGCTGCTGGCGCTGCCGTTGCTCGGCGGCCTGGTCTGGTTCGGCGTTGCCCGCGGCCTGGCGCCGCTACGCGAAGTGCAGGCCGAGGTCCAGCAGCGCTCCGCGCGACACCTGCAGCCGATCGCGGTGGAAGCGGTGCCGCTGGAGATCCGCGGCCTCATCGACGAACTCAACCTCCTGCTGGAGCGTCTGCGCACCGCCCTCGAGGCCGAACGCCGACTGACCAGCGACGCCGCCCATGAAATCCGCACGCCACTGGCCAGCCTGCGCACCCATGCCCAGGTCGCGCTGCGTTCGGAAGACCCCAAGGCCCACGCCCGCGGCCTGCTGCAGGTCAGTCGCAGCGTCGAGCGGATCAGCACCTTGATGGAGCAGATCCTGCTTCTCGCCCGCCTCGACGGCGACGCCCTGCTGGAGCAATTCCACCCGGTCAACCTCGCCACCCTGGCCGAAGACGTACTCTCCGAACTGGCGCGCCAGGCCATCGACAAGGACATCGAGCTGTCGTTGCACCAGGAGACCGTGCACGTGATGGGCATCGACCTGTGGCTGAAGGCGATGGTCGGCAACCTGGTGGGCAACGCCCTGCGCTACACACCGGCTGGGGGCCAGGTCGAGATCCGCGTCGAGAATCGCGCCCAGCACGCTGTGCTGCGGGTGCGCGACAACGGCCCCGGGGTCGCCCTGGAAGAGCAGCAGGCGATCTTCACCCGCTTCTACCGCAGCCCCGCCACCAGCAGCGGCGAGGGCAGCGGCCTGGGCCTGCCGATCGTCAAGCGCATCGTCGAACTGCACTTCGGCAGTATCGGCCTGGGCAAGGGACTGGAGGGCAAAGGGCTGGAAGTACAGGTGTTCCTGCCGAAGACCCAGCCGGACGCGACGCGGCCGCCGGCCAGAGGTCCGGACAGCGGGCGGTCACATATCTGATAGCCTGCGCATTGGCCGGGAAAGGGATAGGCTAGCGGCTTCGCAACCTCCCAGGAGACCCGGATGAATATCGGTGAAGCGGCGAAGAAAAGCGGACTGACGCCGAAGATGATCCGTTACTACGAGTCCATCGAGCTGCTCCGCCCGGCCGGACGCAGCGCCAGCGGCTACCGCCACTACAACGAGAACGACCTGCATACCCTGGCGTTCATCCGCCGTTCGCGGGACCTCGGTTTCTCCCTCGACGAAGTCGGCAAGCTGCTCACCCTCTGGCAGGATCGCCAGCGCGCCAGTGCCGACGTCAAGGCCCTGGCGGCGCAGCACGTGCGCGAGCTGAACCGCAAGATCGAGGAACTCAGCACCCTGCGCGACACCCTGCAGGACCTGGTCGAGCACTGCCAGGGCGACCACCGCCCCGACTGCCCGATCCTCAAGGACCTGGCGTCTGGCTGCTGCCACTGATATCCAGCAGCGGCCAGCGCGCCGTCCAGTTCTTCTCCCGCAGGCGCCGCCGGTAGACCTCCGGCTTGCCGGCGAAATGCGCGGTGGGCCGCACCTTCAGCGCCAGCAGGTCGTCGACGCCCAGCGGTGCCAGTAGCTCCAGGCGTTCGCCGACGAGCCGCAGCGCCACCGCCGTGCACGTTTCCGCCCAGTGGCACAGCGCATCGGCGCAATCCCGGTAGGGCCGGTCGCCGTTGCGCAGGTGCATGCGCGCCTGGTTCTTCACCGACCAGGGCGCCTCGCAGCGACGGCGCAACGCGGCCTCGAAGTCGGCGTCGGCCTGCGGGTCGAGGGCCCGCGGGGCGAAATGAAGTACGTCGATGTCCGCCAGCGGCGTGGCTTCGCCGTAGCCATGCAGATGGTCCCATACCGCGTTGCGCACGAAGCCGTCGCCGATCCAGGCGCCCTCCGGGCCGACCTCGCGCAGCACGCGGAGCAGATGCAGGCGCGAGGAATCGGCGGCGATCAGCGCGAGGATGTCTTCCGCCGTTTTCATCCCACCCGCCGCACCGGCCAGGCGAAGCGTCGCAGCAGGCTGGCCGGCAACAGGGTGATGGCCAGCCCGACGAACACCAGCGCGCAGGCCAGCAGGCTGTCCAGGTCGAGGCGTTCGCCGAGCAGCAGCCAGCCGGCGAGCATGCCCGACACCGGCACCGCCAGGGCGAACGGGGTCACCAGGCTGGCCGGGTAGTGGCGCAGGAGGAAACTCCAGATGGCGAAGCCCACCGTGGTCGCGCCGAAGGCGATGTAGAGCAGTGCGCCGAAGCCGCCCCAGCTCATGTTCAGCACGGCGCGCTCGATGGCGTGCGGACCTTCGAATAGATAGGAAAGCGCCAGCAGCGGCAACGGCGGGACCAGGCTGACCCAGCAGATCAGGCGCAGCATGTCGGTGGCCCCGGAACGCTTGGTGGCGATGTTGGCGAAGGACCAGGCCAGCGCCGCAGCGACCACCAGCAGGAATGCCAGCAGGCTGTCTCCCAGCGGCCGCTCCAGGCCGATCAGGACCAGCCCCGCCGCCGCCAGCAGGAGGCCGAACAACCCGCGCGGCGACGGCCGCTCGCCCAGCCACAGGGCGGCGATGAGGATGGTGAAGAATACCTGGCTCTGCAGCACCAGCGACGACAGCCCGGCCGGCATGCCCTGGGCCATGCCGACGAACAGCAGGCCGAACTTGACCACTCCGAGGAGCACGCCGATCAGCAGGATGCGTCCGAACGGCGCCGGCATCGGCCCGCGCAGGACCAACAGCGGCAGCGCCGCCAGGGCGAAGCGCAGGGCGCAGAACAGCAGCGGCGGGAAGTCGCCGAGGCCGACCTTGATCACGACGAAGTTCAGACCCCAGATCAGGGTCACCAGCAGGGCGAGCAGGATATGTGCAACAGGCATGGCGGCCTCCGGAAAACTTCAGGCCACGCTAGCAGTTGCGTGCGCAAGGGTCGCGATACAGTTGGCGGGAAAAAACATCCGCCAGCCGCTCACTGCAACCAGGGCGGCGGCGGTTCCTCGCGCTCGCCACGCGGCGCGTCGTCGGCCTGGCGCAGCGCCTGGCGACGCGCCTCCTCGCGCTGCGCGGCCTCGATCTCGCGGAGCACCGCGCGCACGTCGGCGGCCTCTTCGGCTTCGACGAAGGTGCCGCTGAGCGGGGTTTCCGCTGTCAGCTCGCCGGCTTCGTAGAGCGCCCACATTTCCTTGGCATAGCGGGTCTGCCTGAGTTCCGGGGCGAAGCGGCCGAAGTAGGCGGCCATGTTGCCGACGTCGCGTTCGAGCATGCTGAACGCATGGTTGTTGCCGGCCGCGTCGACCGCCTGCGGCAAGTCGATGATCACCGGGCCATCCGGACCGAGCAGGACGTTGAACTCGGAGAGGTCGCCGTGCACCAGGCCGGCGCAGAGCATGGCGACGATCTGGCGGATCAGGAAAGCGTGGTGGCGCCGTGCCTCGTCGGGCTCCAGCGTCACGTCGTTGAGACGCGGCGCAGCATCGCCGTCGGCGTCCGCCACCAGTTCCATCAGCAACACGCCATCGAGGAAATCATAGGGCTTCGGCACCCGCACACCAGCCCCGGCGAGACGGAACAGGGCCGCCACTTCGGCATTCTGCCAGGCTTCCTCCTGTTCGCGGCGGCCATACTTCGAGCCCTTGGCCATGGCCCGCGCCTGGCGGCTGTTGCGGACCTTGCGGCCCTCCTGGTACTCGGCGGCCTGGCGGAAGCTGCGCTTGTTGGCCTCCTTGTAGACCTTGGCGCAACGCAGGCTGTCGCCGCAACGCACCACATAGACCGAGGCTTCCTTGCCGCTCATCAGCGGGCGCACGACCTCGTCGATCAGACCGTCTTCGATCAACGGTTCCAGGCGTCTGGGTGTCTTCATCGGTGCTACGCGGCTCCTCGGGGCCAATGTGGAAGGCAAAGGGTCTGACGTTATACGGCAAACGCCGTGCCGAGCACAGCCGGACGCGCCGGCTTTCCGCCGGACTGCGCACCGATCGGCGTACTAGGCTGGTGGCGCGGTGAGTTCGATGCTTTCCGCCACCGCCTGTTCCAGCCGCTGCATCTCCACGTCCAGCGCCTCGGCGCTGTCGGCGTAGCGCTGGGCAACCTCGGCGAAAGCGTCGGCCACGGCGACGAAGGCCTCCACCAGCCGTGGGTCGAATTCACTGCCGGCGCCGGCCTGGATCAGCAGCACCGCCTCGGCATGCGCCAGCGGCGGCCGGTAGGCGTGCCGGCTGGTCAGTTCATCGTAGCGGTCGGCCAGGGCGACGATCCGCGCCGCCAGGGGAATCCGCTCGCCCGCAAGGCCTTCCGGAAAGCCCCGGCCATCCCAGCGTTCGTGATGACTGTAGGCGATCTGCCGGGCGAAGCGGAGGAATCCGGAAGGCTGGCCGAGCCGCCGCTCGGCGCTGGCCAGGGCGTCGCGCCCGGCGCGGGTATGGCCCTGTAGCAGGGCGGTGTCGGCGGCGTCCAGTTGCCCGGGGTTGAGCAAGACCCGGTCGGGCACCGCGACCTTGCCGATGTCATGCAACAGCGCCGACTTGCTCAGCAGGTCGACAGCCTCCGGAGTCAGCTCGTCGGCGAACGCCCGCTGCGCCGCCAGGTGCTCGGCGAGCAGCCTGACATAGCGCTCGATACGCGGAAGATGGCGGCTGCGCGGGTTGTCGCGAAGATCGCCAAGGGTCGCCAGGGCTTCGATGACGGCGTCCTGCAACTGTTGCAGCTGGCGCGTGCGACGGCGCACTTCGAGTTCCAGGTATTCGCTCTTGTCGCGCAGGAAATCGGCATTGGCCTTCAATTGCAGATGGGTACGCACCCGCGCCAGGACGATCGGCGGGCTCACCGGCTTGCCCAGGTAATCCACCGCGCCCAGGGCCAGGCCCTGTTGCTCGTCGTCGCGATCGGCGCGGGCAGTGAGGAACATCAACGGGATGTCGCGGGTCAGCGGATCGGCCTTGAGCCGTCGGCAGACCTCGTAGCCGTCCATGCCCGGCATGTTCACATCGAGCAGGATCAGGTCCGGGCGCGGCTCTTCGACGGCTGCCCGCAGCCCGGCCGGGCCGCTGCCGGCGGTGCGCACGCGGTACTGCTCCTCGAGCAGCTCGCGCATCAGCAGCAGGTTGTCCGGGGTGTCGTCCACCACCAGCACGAGTTCCTGCTCGGGCCTGTCCAGCATGCTCTCCATCGCCCCTCCGGCCTTCGCTACGGGGCCGCCTGGCGGCGACCGTCATTCCGTATTGAAGACGCTGGAGACGACTTCTGCACGTCCGGTCAGGCGCCCGGGGCGACCGTTCAGGGCGTCAGGCGGAAACGCAGTGGCGAATCCTCGGCCTCGGCGCCGTTCTCGCTCTCGCCGAAGGCCCGGCGCTCGATGGGGTCCTGGCCGAAATACTCCTTGATCGGCGACTCGATGGCCTTGCCGCCGGGGCTCACGTGACTGGCGCAACCGCCAAGGAACACCAGGACCACACCGATGACCAGCGCTTTCATCTTCGTACCCCCGTCAGCCCGGCCCATCCGGGCGCTGCGCCGCAGCATGGCGCAGCCCGCCTTAGGGATCGCTTAAGGCATTCAGGCGGCGGCGCGGCTGGCGCGCCACTGGGGCAGGCCGATGAGCACCACGGCGCTGATGATCACCAGCATCGCCAGCCCCTCGATACCGCCGATCCGCTCGCCGGCGAACAGGGTGCCGAGCAACACCGCCACCGCCGGATTGACGTAGGCATAGCTGGTGGCCGCCGCCGGCCGTACGTTGCGCAGCAGGTACTGGTAGGCGCTGAAGGCGATGATCGAGCCGAACAGGATCAGGTACACCAGCGCCAGCCAGCCGCTGGTGCTCGGCCAATGCTCCAGGCGCTCGCCGCTGGCCAGGCTGCCGACCAGCAGCACCGCGCCGCCGACCAGCATTTCCGCGGCGCTGGCCATCGGTCCGGCCGGCAGCGACAGGCGCCGGCTCCACACCGAGCCGAAGGCCCAGGACGCGGCGGCGAACAGGATCAGGCCGGCGCCGGCAGGGCTGGCCTGGAGGTTCGAACCGAGGTTGAGCAGGACGATGCCGAACAGCCCGAGCACGATGCCGCCCCATTCCAGCGTGGTGTTGCGCTGGCCGAACAACTGGCTGAACAGCAGGGTGAACAGCGGCACCGTAGCCACCGCGAGGGCCGCCACCCCGGAAGACACGCCCCAGTGCTCGGCCACCGTCACCCCGCCGTTGCCGCAACTGAGCAGGAGGATTCCGACGACCCCCGCGCCGCGCCACTCGCGCCAGGTCGGCAACGGCGCGCCGCGCCAGCGCAACCAGGCGAACATCAGGCCGCCGGCGATGACGAAGCGCACCCCGGCCATCAGCATCGGAGGCCAGGACTCGACGCCGAAGCGGATCGCCAGGTAAGTGGAGCCCCAGATGAAGTACAGGGCGAAGAACGCACCGAAAAGCAACAGCGGAAGGCGACGGGCAGGCATGGAAAGCACTCGACAGGGCAGGCGGGAGAAAGACTTCATTTTATGAGGTCGCTACCCGCCGGTTAAGGCACAGCCGCTGGTTATCGGGACGTAACACTTTTCTTTCCATGGAAATCGGCCATGCTTTCCGTCGATTCGACAACCGGGACCCATCATGGACAAATACGACCGTGCGCTCCTCGCCGCCCTGATCGACAACGGCCGCCTGACCTTCGCCGAACTGGCCCGGCGCATCAACCTGTCGCCCCCGGCGGTGGCCGACCGGGTGGCCAAGCTGGAGGCCGAAGGGGTGATCACCGGCTACCACGCCTCGGTGAACCTGGCCAAGCTCGGCCTGCCCATCGAGTGCGTGATCGAACTGCGGATCACCGAGAAGGATTGCCAGTCGGTGCTCGACGAACTGGCCCGGATCCCCCAACTGACCCTCTGCCACCGGATCACCGGCGACGCCTGCGTGCTGATGAAGGCCGCCGTGGCTTCGATGCCGGAGCTGCAGGACCTGATCGACCGGCTGATGAAGTTCGGCATCAGCAAGACCTCGATGATCCTCTCCACCCCCTTCGCCGACCGCCAGCCGGCAAGCCTGCGGGGGCAGGACGGCAATGGCGGATGTGCGGCGTGAGCCCTACGCCGGGGTTATCCGGCAGGCGTCGGGATCCGTACTTCATCGCCGCCACGAACCCGAACGGTAGGGCGCATAACGCCAACGGCGTTATCCGCCGCAGCGGCACTCCCGGCCGATAGCGGAGCCGCCCTCACCCCAACTCTCTCCCTGAAGAGAGAGGGGATTCTCCGTACAAGCGTCGAATTCGCTGTCTCCAACGCCGCCGACGAACCCGAACCGTAGGGCGCCAGCAAAAAAAAAGGCGGTCCCGTTCGCACGGCACCGCCCAAGTCACGGAGTTGCTTACATCGTCGAGCGACAAGGCCGCTCGCCCTATTGGATTACCGCTCGATGATCGCGGTCACACCCTGCCCACCGGCGGCGCAGATGGAAATCAGCCCGCGTCCCTGCTCCGCCAGCGAGAGCAGCTTGGCCAGGTTGGCGACGATCCGTCCTCCCGTGGCGGCGAACGGGTGGCCGGCGGCCAGTGAGCTGCCCTTGACGTTGAGCTTGCTGCGGTCGATGGAGCCCAGCGGCTGGTCGAGGCCGAGGCGGGTCTTGCAGTACTCGGGGTCTTCCCAGGCCTTCAGGGTGCAGAGCACCTGGGCGGCGAAGGCCTCGTGGATCTCGTAGTAGTCGAAGTCCTGCAGACTCAGGCCGTTGCGTGCCAGCAGCCGCGGCACCGCGTAGACCGGCGCCATCAGCAGGCCCTCCTGGCGATCGACGAAGTTCACCGCCGCCGCCTCGCCGTCCTTGAAATAGGCCAGGATCGGCAGGCCGCGCGCCTTCGCCCACTCCTCGCTGGCCAGCAGTACCACCGAGGCGCCGTCGGTCAGCGGCGTCGAGTTGGCCGCCGTGAGGGTGCCGCGCGAACCGCGCTCGAACACCGGCTTGAGGGTGCCGATCTTCTCCAGGTCGATATCCGGGCGCAGGTTCTGGTCGCGGGTCAGGCCGCGGAACGGCGTCATCAGGTCGTTCTGCCAGCCCTCCTCATAGGCCGCGGCCAGCTTGTGGTGGCTCTCGAAGGCCAGCCTGTCCTGCTCGTCGCGGGGAATCTGCCAGGTCTGCGCCATCAGTTCGCAGGACTCCCCCATCGACAGCCCGGTGCGCGGCTCGCCGTTGCGCGGGATGGCCGGGACCACGTGGCGCGGGCGGATCTTCAGCAGGCTCTTGAGCTTGTCCAGGTTGCTCTTGCCGCGGTTGGCCTCGAGGAGAATCTTGCGCAGGCCCTCGTTGACCCCGATCGGCGCGTCGGAAGTGGTATCGACGCCGCCGGCGATGCCGCTGTCGATCTGCCCGAGGGCGATCTTGTTGGCCACCAGGATCGCCGCCTCCAGGCCGGTACCGCAGGCCTGCTGGATATCGTAGGCCGGGGTTTCCGGGGCCAGGCGCGAACCGAGCACGCATTCGCGGGTCAGGTTGAAGTCGCGCGAATGCTTCAGCACGGCGCCGGCCACCACCTCGCCAAGGCGCTCTCCGTGCAGGTTGTAGCGCTCCACCAGGCCTTCCAGGGCGGAAGTGAGCATCTCCTGGTTGCTCGCCGTGGCGTACACGGTGTTCGAGCGGGCGAAGGGAATACGGTTGCCGCCGACAATGGCGACCCGGCGCAGCTGGGTCATGGAAGAACTCCTTGCTGGAATCGTTTACGCCGAGCCGAGGCTCGACCCGTTAACTGAGCGGTCAGTGGCGCACAGGCTAACCTTAGCCGGTCGCGTCGCATTGGCCGCCCTGCCGTTATCCCGGTCAGCGCGGTCAATTGCGGCGAACAGGTGGCTGCGTAGAGTTGTCCACACTGTTACCCGCGTTCCCTCGGCATCGTTGGCCGGCGGAATCCACCTTCAGCCTTGGAGCCTTTCCACCGGGAGCCCGTTCCATGACCGATCGTTACATCGCCTTCGCCAACTCCCCCGTCGGCCGCCGCCTGGTTGGCGCCGTCGGCCTTCCCTCCCCGCTGCGCCTGGAGCGCTGGCAGGCCGGCCGGGTACGGCCGGTGGACGGCCCGCTGGTGATCGGCGGGAGCGGCGCGCTGGCCGAGGCCGTGCTGCCCTTCGCCGGCAAGCTGACCGACGCGGTGTTCGCCGCCGTCGAGGGACAGTTCGAGCTGCCGCGCTGGACCGCCGAGCACAGCCCGCGGGCCAAGGCGGTGCTGTTCGACGCCAGCGGCCTGACCCGCTTCGAGCAGTTGGTGGCGCTGCGCGACTTCTTCCAGCCGGTGCTCAAGGGCCTCGACAAGTGCCCGAAGGTGGTGGTCCTCGGACGCCCCCCCCGAGTCTCTCAAGGACCCGGTCGCCGCCAGCGTGCAACGCAGCCTGGAAGGTTTCACCCGCTCCCTGGGCAAGGAAATCCGTCGCGGCGGCAACGTGCAGTTGCTGTACGTCGGCAAGGGCGCCGAGGACCAACTGGAAGGCGCACTGCGCTTCTTCCTCTCGCCGAAGAGCGCCTACGTCTCCGGCCAGGTGATCCGTCTTGCCGCCAACAGCGCCCAGGTCCACGACTGGAGCAAGCCGCTGGCCGGCCAGCGCGCACTGGTCACCGGCGCCGCCCGCGGCATTGGCGCGGCCATCGCGGAAACCCTGGCGCGCGACGGCGCGGAAGTGGTGCTGCTCGACGTGCCGCCGGCCAGGGAGGCCCTCGAAGGCCTCGCCGCGCGCCTCGGCGGCCGTGCCGTGGCCCTCGACATCTGCGCCGCGGACGCCGGGCAGCAACTGGTGGACGTGCTGCCTGAGGGCGTCGATATCGTCGTGCACAACGCCGGGATCACCCGCGACAAGACCCTGGCGAAGATGAGCAGCGACTTCTGGAACTCGGTGATCAACGTCAACCTCAATGCCCCGCAGGTGCTGACCCAGGCCCTGCTCGACGGCGGCAAGCTGCATGACAACGGCCGGGTGGTGTTGCTGGCGTCGATCAGCGGCATCGCCGGCAACCTCGGGCAGAGCAACTACGCGGTGAGCAAGGCCGGCCTGATCGGCCTGGCCCAGGCCTGGGCGCCGGCGCTGGGCAAGCGCGGCATCACCATCAACGCGGTGGCGCCGGGCTTCATCGAGACGCAGATGACCGCCGCCATTCCGCTGACCATCCGCGAGGCCGGCCGGCGGATGAACTCCATGAGCCAGGGCGGCCTGCCGCAGGACGTCGCCGAAACGGTGGCCTGGTTCGCCCAGCCGTCGTCCGGCGCGGTCAGCGGCCAGGTGCTGAGGGTGTGCGGGCAGAGCCTGCTGGGGGCCTGAGGCGGCCCCTAACTCCCCGGCGACGGGCAGGCGCCCTGCACCAGGAAAACACCGGTAGCCCCTTCGGACAGGCCCTACCCGCGCCCCTGCTGCCCGCGCCGGCGGAACTCCACCGGCGTCTCGCCGACCCAGCGCTTGAACGCGCGATAGAAGGTGCTCGGCTCGGAAAACCCGGTGCGTTCGACGATCACTTCGATGCGCTCGTCGGTCTTCAGCAGCAGTTCCTTGGCCAGTCGGCAGCGGTAGTCGGTGACCAGGTCGTTGAAGCGCACCCCGGCCATCGCCAGGCGTTCGCGCAGACGTCGGGCCGGCATGCCGAGGCGCGCGGCGACCTGCTCCAGGGTGGCGCCTCCGTCCACCAGCAACTCGCCGATCAGTTCGCGGACCTGGCGCACCAGGTCCAGGCGCTCCACTTCGGCCAGTTGCCGGCGCGCCAGCGACTCGTGCATGCGCAGCAGTTCCGGGGCGGCGTGGCGCGAGGGTTTGTCCAGCACCGCGGCATCGAATACCAGCGCGTAGCGCGGCATGCCGAGGATCGTCGGGCAGCCGTAGACCGCACGGTAGCGCTCCATCGGCGCGCCGGTTTCGTTCATCAGTTGCACTTCCAGCGGCTTGAACTCGCCCTCGGTGAGCGCGCCGAACAGGCGGATCACCGCGCCGGCGAGCATTTCCGGGAAGTGACGGTTGATCGCCGGCGATTCGCCCAGCGACAGCACCGCGCGCTCGCCCTCCACCTCCAGTTGCGCCTGCAGGGTGTCGGACAGCAGGCGTACGTAGCGCAGGGAATGGCGCAGGCCGGCGCCGAAGGTATCGCTGGAGAGGAACAGGTATTCCAGGAGCAGGCCGTGGAACGCCGGCAGGTGCTCGGCCAGGTGCAGGCCGACATGCTCTTCGCCGCACTCGTCGGCGGCGGCCTTCCAGAACAGGTTCTGTGCGGAATGGGGGAAACGGCCGGCCGGCAGGCCACCCGGCGGCAGCCCGACACGGACCAGGACCCGGTCCGGATCGCAGCCGCTGGCGCGCAGGGCGTCGATCACCGGGCGCATCAGCGCTACATCGTCGGTCAGATCACGCATGGTGTTTTTTCTAGTTATCCATGGGGCGGGCCCATCTTAGGCAGCTTTGCCATCCCCTCTCAAGGAGAGGCCATAGAAATAACCCATCCCGCATGACGGAAAAACCCTCAGATCGACTAGCCGCCGGCGTGGTCGAAAATCTCGATGCAGACGCATTCCGGAGCCAATTGACCGCCCTGCCAGCGGCGTCGGCCAGGCGGCCAATGCCTGCTGCGGGTGCTCGACTAAGCTGACAGCCACCTATTTCGAGGAGATGTCCAATGCCCACCGCCTGGCTCGACCTGCCCGCCCCACCCGCCCTGCCCGGCCTGTTCCTGCGCGCCGCACTGCGCCGCGGCATCCGCGGCAAGGCCCTGCCCGAGCGCGGCCTGCGCAGCCAGGTCACGGTGGACCCGAAGCACCTCGAGCGCTACCGCCAGGTCTGCGGCTTCCGCGACGACGGCCTGCTGCCGCCGACCTACCCGCACATCCTCGCCTTCCCGCTGCAGATGGCGCTGCTCACCGACAAGCGCTTCCCCTTCCCGCTGCTCGGTCTGGTCCACCTGGAGAACCGCATCGACGTGCTGCGCGCGCTCGGCGGCCTCGGCCCGTTCACCGTGAGCGTCGCGGTGGAAAACCTGCAACCGCACGACAAGGGCGCCACCTTCAGCATCGTCACCCGCCTGGAAGACCAGCTTGGCCTGCTCTGGGTCGGCGACAGCAAGGTGCTCTGCCGCGGCGTCAAGGTGCCCGGCGAAATTCCGCCGAAAGCCGAGCAGGAGCCGCTGCCGCTGGAGCCGATCGACAACTGGAAGGCGCCCGCCGACATCGGCCGGCGCTATGCCCGTGCCGCCGGCGACTACAACCCGATCCACCTGTCGGCGCCCAGCGCCAAGCTGTTCGGCTTTCCCCGCGCCATCGCCCACGGCCTGTGGAACAAGGCTCGCAGCCTGGCCGCCCTCGGCGAGCGGCTGCCGGCCTCGGGCTATCGGGTCGAGGTGCGCTTCCAGAAGCCGGTGCTGCTGCCGGCCAGCCTCACCCTGCTGGCCAGCGCGGCGGCGGCGGACGGCCAGTTCAGCCTGCGCGGCAAGGACGACCTGCCGCACATGGCCGGGCATTGGAGCCGGCTACAGGGCTGACGCCGGTCCGCCATACCTTGAAGCTTCGGGCGCAAAGCCCGAAGCTATGCGGCTGCTTACCGCCACCGCGAAGAATCCCCCATGGACCTGCACGAACTCACCGCGCGCCTGCACGCCATCCGCGACCGCAACGACTGGCGCCAATTCCACAGCCCGAAGAACCTGGCCATGGCCGCCAGCGTCGAGATGGCCGAACTGGTGGAGATCTTCCAGTGGCTGACGGAAGACCAGTCGCGCACGCTGTCGGCCGAGCAGCTCGAACACGCTGGCCAGGAAGTTGGCGACATCGTCCTTTATCTGCTGCTGTTCTGCGGGGAAACCGGCCTCGACCTGGAACAGGTGGTGCTCGCCAAGCTGGCCGACTGCGAACGGCGCTTCCTGCCATGAGCGACCGCCATTTCGACGAACTGGCGACGCGCTTCGCCGAAAAGATCTATGGCGGCGCCAAGGGTGCGATCCGCCTCGCGGTACTCCAGGCCGACCTCGCCGAGGCCCTCCCGGAGCGACCTCTGCGGGTCCTCGACATCGGCGCCGGGCTCGGCCACATGTCGCTCTGGCTGGCCGCTCGCGGCCACCGCGTAACCCTCGCCGAGCCAGCGCAACCCATGCTCGACGGCGCCCGCCAGCGCTTCGCCGAAGCCGGGCAGGCCGCCGAATTCATCCAGGCGCCCTGGCAGGAACTGCTCGGCCAGCTCACCGAGCCCTACGACCTGGTGCTCTGCCACGCCGTGCTCGAGTGGCTGGCCGAACCCCATGCGATCCTGCCGGTGCTGCACCAACTCTGCGCACCCGGCGGCTGGCTGTCGCTGGCCTTCTACAACCGCGACGCGCTGATCTACCGCAACCTGCTCAAGGGCCACTTCCGCAAGCTGCGCAAGGAACGCTTCGCTGGCGAGGGGCAGAGCCTGACCCCGCAGCGCCCGCTCGACCCGCGCGAGCTGGAACAGGCGCTGGCAGCGCGTTGGCGCATCGAGGCGCGCAGCGGCGTGCGGGTGTTCCACGACTACATGCCGAGCGAGTTCCAGGCCAAGGCCGAACGGCTCGACCTGGTGGAAATGGAACTGGCCTACCGCCGCCACCCGGCCTTTGCCGGGCTTGGCCGCTACCTGCACTGGCTGTGCCGCCCGCAATGAAAGGCGCAGAATGCAGTCTGAGCCTGCAAGGGCCGCCGACGTAGCGCGGCCACGGAGCGTCGAGCATGCAATCGCGACTGTTGATCCTGCCGTTACTCGCCAGCCTGGCCGCCCTCGGTGCCTGCCAGGGCGACAATCCCTACCGCGCCAGCTCTCTGCCCTACCCGCCGCAGCCGGCCACCGCGGCCAATCCCGGCCTCGATCCCGGCGCCTATCCGGCGGCGCCGCGCGACTACGCCCGCTACCGTAGCTGGAGCTGGGCCGCCGCCGGGGTCAGCGGCTTTCCCCAGGGCCTGGACGACAACCAGTTGCGCGACGCCGTCAGCCAGCAGCTCGACCAGCGCGGCCTGCGCCCGGCGCGGCCGGGCAGCGCGGCCGACCTGCAGGTCAGCGCGTTCCTGCGCAACGAACTGCGCACCCGCCAGGTCACCGACTACTACGGCGGCTACTACGGCAACTACGGCGGCTGGCGCGATCCCTGGTACGGCTATGGCGCCAGCTACCCGGTGACCCGCAGCTACACCGTGCAGGTCACCGTGGTCCGCGTCGAGCTGAACGACGCCCGCAGCGGCCAGCCGGTGTGGGGCAACAGCGCCGAGTTCGACTCCGGCGACTCCGCCAGCGAACAGGCCAAGGCCCTGCGCGAAGCGGTGAAACGGGCGCTGTCGAGCTACCCGCCGGGCTGATCGGCGAGCACCCGGCGGCGGATCGCCTCCATCTTCCTGGGCGAGTTGCTCATCACCGCATCGGCGCCCAGGGCGCGCGCGGTGCGGTAGTCCTCGGCGGTCTCGATGCCGAACATCACCACCTTCACCGGCTCGCGGCGCACGCAGTCCATCGCTTTGCGCGTCCACAACTGCGCCGCCGGCACCTTGTAGGAAGACTCGCCAAGGGTGAAGCGCTCGGTCACCGTCAGTTCGCGGCGCAGCTCGATGCCCATCCAGGTGCCGCCGGCCGGCGGTGCCTCGCAGCGCTCGCCGAAGGCCAGGCCGACCAGGCGGTTGCGCGTCGCATCGCGGCTTTCGAACTGTCGCGCGCGGTCCGCGTAGCGCTGCGTCAGGTAGTCGTTGGCGGCCTTCTCGGTGGAATAGAAACGCACCCGCGACCAGGCCTTCTGCCGTTCCAGCTCGCCGGCCACGGCATCGACCAGCGGCTCCACCGGCAGCGACTTCATGTCGAGGAACACCGGCACCTGCGGCGGGATCGCCCGTAGCGCCTGGCGCAACGTAGGAATCCGCAGCGGCTTCTGGCGGTAGGGATAGCTGCCGTCCTCGGCCTTGAACATATAGCCGGCGTTCAAGCGCGCCAGCTCGGCCAGGCTCGACTGGCCGACCGCGCCGGCGCCCTGGGTCAGGACCGCCAGGTCAGCGGGGCGATAGAGCACCGGATGGCCATCGGCGCTCAACTGCACCGACAGCCATAGCGCGTCGGCGCCGTTGTCCAGCGCCTTGCGGATCGCCAGCAGGGTATTCTCCGGGTAGTCCGCGGTGCCGGCGCGATGGGCCACCAGCAGCGGGCCCGGGCCATCCGCCGGTACCACCGAGCGTGCCTCGACGCAGCCGGTCAGCGACAGGCCCAGCAGCAGGATCGCAATACTTCGATTCATTTCATTCTCCCGTCGCGCCCTATAGGGCGGGTGCTCGCCAACGTTACTTGTGGAGACGCTTCAAACCCGCGTTTCCTCTTGCCTTTCATCCGGCACTGAGCTTGGATGTCAACTCTGACTGGAGAAAAACCATGATCCGCCGAATCCTGCTGCTCGGCCTGCTCCTCAGCCTCGCAGCCTGCGAAACCACCCAGCTCGACCGCGACTTCGACAGCTCCCGCGACTTCGCCGCCTACCGTAGCTGGAGCTGGTCGCAACCCGCCTTCGAATACCGCCCCGACGACCCACGCATCAAGAGCGACCTCACCGAGCAACGCATCCGCGAAGCCGTCGCCCAGCAGCTCGACCAGCGCGGCCTGCGTCCGGCCCAGGGCAACGCCAGGGGCGACGTCACAGTGCGCGCCTACCTGATCGTCGACGATCGCCAGGACCAGATCACCACCAACTACGGCGGCGGTTACTGGGGCGGCTACTGGGGAGGATACTGGGGCGGCCCGGCGATGGCCGAGACGCGCACCGTGAATTACAAGGTTGCCACCCTCCAGGTCGACCTGTTCGACGGCAAGGACGGCAAGCTGGTCTGGCGCGGCAGCGGCGAGCAGATCATGCGCACCAGCCCGCCGAGCCCGGCCGAGCGCGAGCAGGCGATCCGCGAGACGGTGCAGAAAGTCATGTCGCAATACCCGCCGCGCTGACATGCAGCTCAGCCACCGCCCGGCGGAGACCGGCGACCTGGAGACAGTCGCCGGCTTCCCCCAGGACCGCGACGAACTCTTCTATTGCTACCCCAAGGCGATCTGGCCGTTCAGCGTCGCCCAACTGGCCGCCGCCATCGCCGAACGTCGCGGCAGCACCGTGGCCGTGCACGACGGACAGGTGGTCGGCTTCGCCAACTTCTACCAGTGGCAGCACGGCGACTTCTGCGCCCTCGGCAACATGATGGTGGCGCCCGCCGCGCGCGGCCTGGGCGTGGCCCGCTACCTGATCGGGGTCATGGAAAACCTCGCCCGCGAACAGTACAAAGCGCGCCTGATGAAGATTTCCTGCTTCAACGCCAACGCCGCCGGGCTGCTGCTCTATACCCAGCTCGGCTACCAGCCGCGCGCCATCGCCGAACGCCACGATCCGGACGGCCGGCGCGTGGCGCTGATCCAGATGGACAAGCCCCTTGAACCCTGACACCCACGCCCAGCGCGTCCTTATCATCGTCTCCAGCGGCCCGAGCACCCCGGCCCGCTGCGCCGCGCCCTTCCACACCGCGACCCTGCTGGCCTGCATGGACGCCGAGGTGACCCTGTTCCTCAGCGGCGAAGGCGTGCAGTTGGCGCGCCGCGCCGTTGCCGACCAGTTGCGCGCGCTGGACGGCGGCGAGCCGCTGCGCCACTTCATCCGCCAGGCCCGCGAGGCCGGCGCGCGCCTGCTGATGTGCCGCCAACCCGGGGTGAACATCGACGAAAGCGAACTGATCGAGGAACTCGACGAAATCTCCAGCGGCGGCGAACTGGCACGGCTGATCCTCGAATCCGAGCGGGTGCTGACCCTATGAGCGCGAACCTGCACGGCCTGGAGTTCCCCGACGGGCTGTTCTACGCCCCGGACTACAACCTGTGGCTGCGCGAGGAAGTCGGAGGCAGCCTGACCCTGGGCCTGAGCGCCTACGGCTGCGCGCTGTATGGCGAAATCTTCGCCTTCACCCCCAAGCGCGACGGCTGGCACATCGAACGCGACCGCAGCTTCGGCGTGGTCGAGTTCGCCAAGGCCGCCTCCTCGGCCCGCAGCCCGTTGGCCGGGACCCTGCTGGCGAGCAACGCGGCGGTGGTCAAGCGCCCGGCGCTGATCAACCGGGATTGCTACGGCGAGGGCTGGATGGTGCGGCTGCAACCGGACGACTGGGCCTCGGCGCGGAGCGCGTTTCTCCAGGGAGACGCGGCGCGGGAGGCATTCGCCGAGCGCATGCGCCTGGATGGGTTCGATCCGCAGCATCCGGGGGTGCAGGCGCTGGACTTCTGAGACTCCCGGGTTTTACCCGCACCCCGCTCGCGGAAGGCGGATAACGCCGCTGGCGTTATTCGCCCTACCCCAGCTCCCCATCGCCGCCAATCTCCCGAATATCCCCGGAGCCCGCCATGCCCCCACCCCAACCGCCCCGCTTCGACGGCCAACGCTGGAGCAACGCCGACGACGACCGCATCGAGGTGCTGCCCGCCGCCCCCGCCTGGCCACAACGCTTCGCCGCCGAAGCCGAGGCCATCCGCACGGCGCTGGCGCTGCCCGGCCTGGGCATCGAGCATGTCGGCAGCACCGCGGTGCCCGGGCTCGACGCCAAGCCGATCATCGACATCCTCCTGCTGCCGCCGCCCGGCCACGATCCGCAGCGGCTGGTAGCCCCGCTGGAGGGCCTCGGCTACCAGTTCTGGCGCGAGAACCCGAACACCCAGCGGATGTTCTTCGTCAAAGGCATGCCGCCCTTCGGCCATGGCCGCACCCACCATGTCCATGTCATGCCCCTGGCCCAGGCCGACCGCTACCTGCTGTTCCGCGACTGGCTGCGCAACCACCCCGACGACGCCCGCCTCTACGCCGAAACCAAGCACGCCCTGGCCCGCCGCTACCCCACCGACCGCGAGGCCTATACCCGTGGCAAGGACGAGGTCGTCGCAAGGATTCTCGGCCGGGCGCTGAATGTGGCGGCAGACGACACCGTCACTCACGACAGTCGCGAAGGAGGCACGGTTCAAGGTGCAAAGGACTGATCTCTCCTTCATGAATCTTTCCGACAACACACCCGTCAATTTCCCCGCAACTCTCGCCTAGGGAAAACTTCCCTCGGTACGATCCATGACCTACAGTCATGGATACATAGAAGGTATATACCTCTTCATTACCGAGAGAACTCACGCCATGACTAAAGAAGCGGTATTCACCATGAAACTCGAGCCCGAGCTTCATGCCGAATTCATGGCTGCCGCCCAGGCTGCTCAGCGTCCCGCCTCGCAAGTGGTACGTGAACTGATGAGACAGTTCATCCGCCAACAACGCCAGGCCCAGGACTACGACGACTACCTCCAGCGCAAGGTCGAAGCTGCCAGGGTTTCCATGACACGGAGAGAAGGACGCTCAAATGACGACGTCGAAGCCACCTTCGCCGCCCGTCGTACCCAGCTACCTGACAACGAATGAAAGTCTACTGGACGTCGGAGGCCGAACAGGACCGCAGTGATATCTGGGAATTCATAGCCGCCGACGATCTCGCTGCCGCTGTACGTCTGGATGAGCGTTTTAGCGCCACCACACACCAATTGGCGAACTTCCCTGAATTAGGAAAGCCAGGAAACGTATCCGGCACACGTGAGTTCATTCCCCATGGCAGCTACCGACTGGTCTATCAGATTGACGAGGACGCAATCTGGATCCTCGCCCTGGTGCATACGTCCATGATGTGCCCACCGTTATAAGCACGAAAGGCAGCAACGAAGAACATCCCTACTTTGCTCTACCGCCCCTCTGTCTCTGCAAACACCTCGATCACCTCCCCCACGCTCCCCGGCTCGCCAACCTCCACCCAGCGCAAATGCGCGAACCGCGGATCCTCGCGCAGGCCGGTGTATTTACGGCGGTTGCCTGCGAAGGTGGTCCATGACCAGAGCAGGATCGAATCCCTGGAGCAGAACGCCATCCGCAGCGATTCACGATTGCCGTGGGACAGGCGGGTGCGCAGCAGGCCCCGGGCCAGGGTGCGGCGAAGGACCCGGGAGAACACCGTCCAGCGCCCGAAATTCAGCCATACCACATGGGTGGCGCGGCCCCAGAGCAACTCGCGGACGGCGCTGTAGTTGCCGTCGGCGACCCAGCGCGGCCCCGTCGTCGCCCGCTCCACGGCGTGCTCGAAGCGTTCGTGGGGCACGGCTTGCCAGCCGGGGCCCCAGTAGAGTCGGTCGAGTTCGACATGCGTACAACCCAGCCTGGCGGCCAGCGCGGCGGAGAAGGTCGACTTCCCGGCCCCGCTGGTGCCGACCACCACCACACGCAGCGGCGCGCCTCGCCCGGCCTCGACGCGAGTCATGCCTTGACCGCGACCAGCGTGTAGCACATCGGGATCGCCAACGGTCCGTCCTCGTAGAGGTCGTAGAGTTCCTCGCGGTTCGAGTGCGGGTACTCCTTGAAGTGACTCAGGCGCAGGCCGGCGCCGAGCAGCCCGCCGAGGATGTCGCCGAGCGGGTGGACGTACCAGTAGCTGGCGATGCCGGTATCGCTGCCGCTGCCTTCGTAGACGATGGCCTCCCGGGATACGTGGGGCGTGTCGGTGAAGTAGTCGTTGCGCAGTTCGAACGGTCGCTCCGACTCGGGTTCGAGCATCTCCAGGAACGGGTGGGTCTCATAGATCGCCAATTGCCCGCCCGGCTTCAGCAGGCCGCTCACCGAGGCGAAGAAGCGCGCGATGTCGGGCATCCAGTTGAGCACACCGATGGTGATCAGCAGCAGGTCGAACTGACCGTTCAGCTCGGCCGGCAGCTCGTAGGCATTGGCTTCGACGAAACGCGGCTGGTGCGGCGAGCGCTCGGCCAGGTGTCGCGCCTGGGCGAGGAAGGCGGCGGACTGGTCGATCCCCACCGCCCGCGCAACGCCGAAGGCGTACAGCGAAAGCACTTCCCGGCCGTTGTTGCAGCCGACCTGGATCGCCGCCTTGCCGGCCAGGTCCAGATTGCTCAGCACGCCAGCCAGGGTCTCGTCCAAGCAACTAAAGCCGGTTTCCTGTACCGCCAGCGACAATTCCTGCCAGCCGCTGCCACGCAGGTGACTGTCGGCGGACGCGTCCCAGGCGCGTCGGTTGCTTTCCACCGCGTGTTCAAGATCCGTCATGCGAAAACCTCAGAAGTGTTCCCAGGAAGGCCAGCCGAGTCGCGAACCCGCAGCCCACTCAATCACGGAATTGCAGCCCGATATGGGCTCGGCAGTCGCGTCGTTCCAGGCTGCCTTCCTGGAAAACGCCACAGGCGCGGTCCTTCAGAGGCAGCGTCTGTGCCACCACGGTCACCCGCACCTCGTTCGCCGGTTGGCACTGCTCGGCGGGTCGCGGCGCCTGACACCGGCCGTTCAGGTTGTCGGCCCCGCCTGGCGGGATGCGCCGGCGCGTCGCGGCGATCCGCCTGCATGCTCAATAGAGACCGGTGGCGCTGCCCCGCTCGAACAGCGGCACCTGGTTGGCCAGGATCATGTTGTAGCTGAGCATGAACGGCACCCCGCCGTCGCTTTCGGCGATCTGGCTTACCCAGCCGATGGGGTTGTTGAACAGCGATTCGTCGGGGCTGAGCACGCCGACGGCGCCGCTGTCCGGGTCGCCGTCCCAGGTCACGTCGCCCCAGTGCCAGCCGAGGCCACGCACGTACTGCGCCCCGATCAGAGCGCCGAGGGCGAAGACCGCCTCGTCGTCGAGGCTGCGCCCCTGCTCCCTCGCATCGCGCACGTAGTCGGTGACGGCGGCGACGATCTGCGCCGGTGTCTCGTCCGCGGCGACGCCAAGCAAGGCGAGCCCCTGTGCCTGCAAGTCCGCCAGTTGCTGTTGCAGGTCCGTTGAAAGCGGATTGATCTCGGCCATCCCTGTTCTCCCGAGGCAAGGGTGCGCACCCGTTCGTCGGGCGCGCCATGAAGCGCGTTATCTTACGGCTTCGCGGCGATGAAAGCGCCCCCCAGCCAAACGTAGCGAGGCCCAAGGGCTGACCCTGGATCGGGTCCGGGATGGTGCAGTGCAATTCGTCAACACGAAGTCAAAGCGTCGTCGCTCGGTCCCGATATCTCCAGAACTGGAACAACGCCTGCACTCGCACCTGCGCCGCTACGGCAAGTTCTCCAACTGCCGCGACAGCTTCGACTTCGCCGTGAAAATGTCCGATGTCACCCTCCCTCGTGGGCAGAAATCGCATGTGCTCCGCCACACGTTCGCCTCGCACTTCATGATGAACGGCGGCAACATCCTGACCCGGCAAAAGATTCTCGGGCACTCGTCGCTGACCTTGACCATGCGGTATGCGCACCTCGCCCCGGACTTCCTGCAAGAGGTGATCAGACTCGGCCCGCTGAAAGACTTTCGTCACCTGCTCGATACCGGGGAGGATCACGAGTGCTAGTATGCTTTGGCAAATTTTGCCATTCCAGAGAGACTGGTCCCATGAGCACGATGAACATTTCCCTGCCGGATACGCTCAAGAACTTCGTCGATGAGCAGGTCAGCCAGCGTGGTTACGGCACCAGCAGCGAGTACGTGCGCGAGCTGATTCGCAAGGATCAGGACCGTCAGCGTCTGCGGGGCATGCTGATCGCCGGCGCGGAGTCGGTGCCTGCGGGACCTGCCGACGGTGACTACTTCGAATCGCTTCGCACACGGGTCCGTAAGACTCGGGGATGAAGGCGAAGCCCGTCATACCACGCGTACTCGCCAATCAGGACATTGAAGCGGCTGTCGATTACTACCTCAGCGAAGATGCCGAACAGGCTGCTCTGGGGTTCATCGATGCCCTGGAAAAGGCATACGCCCATATTGCCCGTCACCCTGCCAGCGGCTCATCCCGCTACGCCCATGAACTGGATTTGCCGGGGCTGCATTGCTGGCCACTCAAGCGCTATCCCTACCTGGTTTTCTACGTCGAGCGCGACGACCACATCGATGTGTGGCGCGTACTCCACGGCATGAACGATATCCCGTCCTGGATGCAGGCTGGCGAGAGCACACCGCACTGAAAGTCCTTCGACACTTTTTCGACACTGAGTGTTTTGAGAGACTGGGGGATTTTCTGGAAGCCTAGAGCCGCAAGGGCTACAGGCTGGAGAATTGGCGGAAGGCAGTGGGAGTCGAACCCACCCAGGAACGGCTGCCGTCCCCCACCGGATTTGAAGTCCGGCCACGCCACCGGGCGTGATTGCCTTCCTCTTTGATTTGCAAGAGGTTTTCCTCGAGACGGGAGCTTATCAGGCCGGGGTCCGAAGAAGAAATGCCGGATGTCATGGAAAGTCGTTCGCATGGCCGGGCGAGCAGAGCGTAGCCCAGCCTCGGAGCACTTCACAGGCGTTTCAGGCAATGGCAGTAGACGAAGTGCTGGACCCGGCCGGCGGGAGTGACGTGGTGTTCGTCGCGGTGCTCGGTGAGCTGGAAGGCGGAGCCGAACTCGGCGTGCAGTTCGTCGGCGTCGTAGCGCATGACTGGCAGGCCGCTGCATTCGGTCGGGCCGTCGGCGGCGAAGGTGGCGACGATCACGTGGCCGCCGTGGCGGACCGCCTTCATCACCTGGCGCACGTAGGCGCGGCGGGCTTCGGCAGTGGTAAGGAAGTGGAACACGGCGCGGTCGTGCCAGACATCGTAGGTGGCTTCCGGCAGGTCGACGCCGGTGATGTCGCCGGCGATCCAGCGCACCTCTTCGCCGCGCGCGCCGAGGCGGTTGCGGGCGACGCGCAGGGCGGCGTCGGAAAGGTCGAGCACCGTCAGGTCGCCGAAGCCTTCGGCGAGCAGGCCGTCGACCAGGGTCGAGGCGCCGCCGCCGACATCGATGATCGCCGCCTTGCGGGGCGCGCCGATGCGTCGGATCAGGTCGAGGGACAGCGTGGCCTCGGCCTGGAACCAGCTCACCGCGTCGGACGGTTTGCTCTCGTATACCCGTTGCCAGTGCTCTCGTTCGGACATGACGACCTTCTCCGTGTTGCGCTGCGACCCATTACCCACCAAGGGCGTTAACGGCACATTAACGCCATAGGCGGTGTTGCGACAGGGCCGCTCCTCAACCGTAGGCACCGCGCAGTGACATCACGCCGCGCCTTCGCGCCGCCTGGCGGATCAGCAGTTCGCCCACGGCCAGGGCCAGCGCCACGCCGCCGACGATCTTGCCGGCGTAGGCCCAGTCCATCGGCGCGCCGGGGGTGACGACGAACAGGCAGATGCCGGCCAGCACATGCAGCGCGACGAACAGCGCCCAGAGACTGGCCAGGCGGTCGCCCAGCGGCATCCGGTAGGGCCGTGGACGCGGGTCGGCGCGGCGCAGGCGGACGAAGGCCAGGCACATCAGCACATAGGGCATCATGAAAACCATGGCGAAGATCGACAGCAGGGTCCAGAACAGTTCCTCGGCAGTGTGCGCCACCAGGCCGTAGAGCAGCAGCAGGACGATGCTCACCGCCGAGGCCAGCACCGCCGAGCCGATCGGCGTGCCGTGGCGCGAATGGACCACGCCGAACAGCGCCGGCAGCTCGCCGGCCTTGGCCGCTTCCACCGCGGCACGGTTGGTGCCCATGCTCCAGGTGACCATGTTGGTGAAGAGGGTGAACAGGACGAAGGCGCCGACCAGGTCGGCGAGCATCCCGCCGGCGCCGTCGTGGCCGTAGATGTTGTAGAGGGTGTGGGCGAAGATCCGGGTGACGTCGGTATCCTCGGCCGGTACCGCGGCCAGCACGCCGAGGGTGCCGAAGATGTTGAAGGCGCCGACGATCAGCCCGGAGATCAGCACCGCGCGCGGGATATCGCGGCGCGCGTTGCGCATCTCCGCGGCGCTGCAACAAGCCAGCTCGGTTCCCATGATGCCGTAGACCATCACTCCCAGCGCGGCCATCTGGCCCGGCGAGGACGGGACGATGGAGTCCAGGCTGAAGTCGTTGGCGAAGCCATGGTTCCAGCCGTGGTGCAGGCCGCCGACGCCCAGGGCGAGCACCGCGAGCAGCTTGAGCAGCGCGCCGAGGTTCGGCAGCCACTTGCCCAGGCGCAGCGCGACCACGTTGAACGCCGCGGTGAGCAGCGCCAGGGCGATGCCGATGGCGATCTTGCCCCAGAGGCTCAGCTCGGGGAAATAGAAGGCGCCGAGCATGCTGCCGAACAAGGTGTAGACCGAAGGCATCCACAGTGCGTTGTTGACCCAGTACATCCATGACACCCGGGCCCCCCAGCGGAAGCCGAAGGCGCTGCGCACCCAGTGGTAGACGCCGCCGTTGGCGGGGAAGGCGGTGCCCAGCTCGGAGGTCATCATGGCCATCGGCAGGAACAGCAGGACCAGCACGTAGAGCCACCAGAACAGGCTCGACGGACCGAGGGAGGAAGCCAGGGCGATCTGGTCCATGAAGAGCATCGCCGAGACCGTGTAGAGCACCACATCGCGCAACCGCAGGACCTTGTTCTTGTTGTCGTCCATTGGGGTTCTCCTGAATGTTCGGGTGGGGCGCCGGCGGCGCCCCGGCGCTTACCGGTGACCGGCGCGGACAAGGTCCTCCACGGTTTCCTCGATGCTCTCGCGCAGCACCCGGACCACGGTATCGACCTGTTCGCGGGTGAGGATCAGCGGCGGCGACATCACGTTCAGGTGGACGATCGGACGAACCAGCAGGCCGCGCTTCTGCGCCCGCAGGTGGACCCACTCGCCGATGTTCAGGCTTTCCGGGAACAGCGCCTTGCTCGCCTTGTCGGCGACGAACTCGACACAGGCCATGAAGCGCATCCCGCGCACGTCGCCGACGATGGGCAGGTCGCGGAGGCTTTGCAGGCGCTCCTCGAAGTAGCGGCCGACCTCGTCGGCGTGGGCGAGCAGGCCCTCGCGCTCGATGATCTCGATGTTCTTCAGCGCCGCCGCGCAGGCCACCGGGTGGCCGGAGTAGGTGAAACCATGGCTGAAGCAGCGGCCCTTGTCCGGCTCGGCGATCACCTCCCAGATGCGCCGGGAGAAGATGCACGCGCCCAGCGGCTGGTAGCCGGAGGTGAGGCCCTTGGCGGTGAGGATGATGTCCGGCTGTACGCCGAACACCGCCTGGCTGGCGAAGAAGTGGCCGAGGCGGCCGAAGGAGGTCACCACTTCGTCGGAGATGTACAGCACGTCGTAGCGCTGGCACAGCTCCCACATCCGCCGGTGGTAGCCCGCGGGCGGGACGATCACGCCGCCGGAGCCGAACACCGGCTCGGAGATGAACGCCCCCACCCGGTCGGCACCGAGTTCGAGGATCTTGCGTTCGAACTCCTCCACCAGGCCATCGAGGAACTCGGCCTCGCCCACTCCTTCCGGAGCGCGGTAGTAGTAGGGACAGGCAAGGTGGTGGATGCGCTCGTCGAGGAAGTCGAACTCGGCCGGCCGGTCGGCGCTCTTGCCACCCAGCGACATGCCGAGCAAGGTCGAGCCGTGGTAGGCGTTGATCCGCGTGATGACGTGCTTCTTGGCGCGCTTGCCGCGGCAGTTCTGGTAGTAGTGCATGAGGCGGATCGCGGTGTCCACGGCGGTGGAACCGCCGGTGGTGAGGAACACGTGGTCGAGGTCGCCGGGGGCCAGCTCGGCGAGCTTGCGGCAGAGTTCGATGGCGCGCGGGTTGGCCATGTCGCAGAAGGGATTGGAATAGGCCAGCAGGCGGGTCTGCTCGGCCACGGTGCGAGCCATTTCCTCGCGCCCCAGGCCGATGTTGGTGCACCACATGCCGCCCACCGCGTCGAGGTAGCGGTTGCCGGCGGTGTCGTAGATATAGGCGCCGTCGCCGGCGGCGATGTTCAGCGAGCCGTTGACGCGGTGGTCGTCGAACACGTGGTAGCCGTGCATGTAGTGGGCCTGGTCGGCACGGACCAGGTCGGCGTCGCCGAGGGGGGACGTGGCGTGCAGTCTTGCGTTCATCGGGCTGTCGCTCTTCTCGGATGGATGCTCCGAGGGTGCAAGAGCACCGCGCGGCGGGCCATACCCCATTTTGGGGTAAGCGCTGGGTGCGGCCGACGCGGCTTGCTATCCTGCGGCGACAACGACAAGAACGAGCCGTACCGTCCATGCAGGCCATCGCCCCGAACGCGCTCGACCGCTGGCACGAACACCTGGCGCTGGCGATCCGGCGCCTGCGCCAACCCGACTTCCTCGCCGCGCTGGTCGACGCCATCCACCAACTGGTGCCGATCGAGTCGAGCATGATCAGCCTGGAACGCAAGAGCCACGCGCCCACCCTGCTCTACGAGCGCGGCATCGCCGAGCGCTTCCGCGAGGCGATCATCCGCCGCTACTTCTCCCGCGGCTACCTGCTCGACCCTTTCTGCCTGGCGGTGGAGGAAGGCCTTCCGGAAGGCTTCTACACCCTCGGCGAGATCGCCCCCGACGACTTCTTCCAGAGCGCCTACTACCAGACCTACTACCTCGGCGCCGGAGCGGTGGAGGACGTCTACTACATCCTCGACCTCGGCCCCACCGAGAAGCTCTCGATCTGTCTCTACAACGGCCTTTCGGCGAGCCGCTACAGCGACGCCCAGGTCGCCGCCCTCGCCGGCCTGGCGCCGCCGGTGCTGGAGCTGGCCCGGCAGTTCTGCGCCGGGCGCGCCAACCTCTCGCCGAACCCGCAGGCCGACCTCGCCCCGCGCCTTCAGGAAGTGCTGCGCGGCTTCGGTCGCGGCGTGCTCACCGACCGCGAACGCGAAGCCTGCCACCTGCTGCTCAGCGGCCACTCGGCGAAATCCAGCGCGCGGCTGATGGACATCTCCCCGGAGACCGTGCGCATGCACCGGAAGAATCTCTACACCAAGCTGGAAGTCGGCTCGCAGTCGGAACTGTTCGCGCTGTTCATCGAGTGCCTGAGCCAGGGGCAGCGCGTCGGCCCCTGAGACTCAGGGCGAGACGCCGCCGAGCAACTGTTCGGCCAGCGCCGAGCCCTCGCGCAGGCGACGGTCGTTGCCGATGCGGCGGGTCAGGCCGATGCGGTCGAAGTGCTCGAGGATCTGGATGCTGCGCTTGCGGCCGATGCCCAGGCGGTCGCGGAATTCCGCCGGGCGGATCAGCCCGGCGGGGTCGCGCACCTGCACGGCGATCTCGGCCAATTGACGCAGGGTGGCTTCCGGGTAGAACAGGTCGCGCACCACCTGCTGCAACTGGCCCAGGCGTGCCAGCTTGCGCAGCAGGTTGCGCATGACGGCTTCATCCTGGCGCAGCTCGCGGGCCAGGTCGCGGACCCAGGGCGGGTCGTAGCGGCCGGCTTCGAGCAGCGGCCAGAGGCGCGCGCGCAGTTGCTCCTCGCTATCGCTCAGGCGCACTTCGTGGCCGGGCAGGTGCAGCCAGGGCCCGCTGCTGTGCACATCGCCGCCGGCCAGGGCGGCGTCGAGCAGGGCGATGAACACCGGCCGCTCCAGCTGCGGCAGGGCGTAGCGACGCAGGCGGTCGCGGTCGGGACCGAGTTCGTCCGGTAGCTCTTCGTGGAAGCGCCGCAGGCCGGCGAGCAGTTGCTCGACCAGGGCGAACCAGCGCTCCCCGGCGAACAACCGGGGGCCGAGGCGGGTCTGCACCTCGACCACCTCTTCCGGCAGCCGCCAGTGCTCGCGCGGGCGGTTGAAGGATTGCACCAGGCGTTGCGGGTCGAGGCCGTTCTCGGCCGCGCCGAGCAAGGTCGGCAGCGCCTCCTCCAGGCTTTCCTGGCGCAGCGCCTGAAGCTGTGCCAGACGTGCCGGCGTTCGTCGGTTGCGCGCCGGCGCGGCGCCGTCGAGCACCCGCCCGCCGCCAAGGGTGCGCTGCGCCGACTGGTCGCGCAGCACCAGGCGGTCGCCATGCAGGGCCTGGATCGGCGCGTTCAGCACCAGTTGGGCGAAGGCGCGGTGGCCAGGCTCCAGTTGTTCGCCTTCGAGCAGGGCCAGGCGCCCGGTGACGTCCTGGGTGCCCAGGTGCAGGTGCACCGGGGTCCAGTGGGTGAAGTCGCGGAGTTCGTCGGGCAACAGGCGGAAGTCGATGTCGACCCGCGTGGTCGGCGCGTGCAGCGCGGCCTGCAGCAGCCAGTCGCCGCGCTGGATCTGTTCCAGCGCGAGGCGCTCGCCGGCGATGTTCAGGGCCACGCGCTGGCCGGCCCAGGCCTGTTGCGCGGGCCGGTTCTGCGCGTGCAGGCCGCGCACCCGCACCGGCCGTCCGGCGTTGCCGAGGAGCAGTTCGTCGCCCACCGCGACCTGTCCGGAGAAGGCCGTGCCGGTGACCACGATGCCGCTGCCGGCGACGCTGAAGGCCCGGTCCACCGCCAGGCGGAAGTATCCCTCGCGGCTACGCTCGCGGACTTCGCCGGCGAGCCCGCCGAGTGCTTCGCGCAACGCCTCGACGCCCTCCCCGGTGCTGCTGGAGAGCGGGAAGATCGGCGAGCGCGCCAGCGGGCCGGAGGCCAGCAGGTGTTCGACCTGGGTCCGCACCTGCTGCACCCGCTGCGGCTCGACCCGGTCGATCTTGGTCAGCGCCACCAGCGCCCGGCGGATACCGAGCAGTTCGACGATCGCCAGGTGCTCGCGGGTCTGCGGCATCAAGCCGTCGTCGGCGGCCACCACCAGCAGCACGCAATCGATGCCGCTGGCGCCGGCCAGCATGTTGTGGACGAAGCGCTCGTGGCCGGGCACGTCGATGAAGCCGGTGGGGCTGCCGTCGCCAAGGTCGGCGTAGAGATAGCCCAGGTCGATGGTAATCCCGCGTTGACGCTCGGCCGGGCGGCGGTCGCCCTCGATGCCGGTGAGGGCGCGCAGCAGCGAGGTCTTGCCGTGGTCGATGTGCCCGGCGGTGCCGACGATCACGACAGCTCGCTCCGCAGTCGCGGCAACTGGGCGAGGAACGCCGGCTCGTCGTCGAGCTGGCGCAGATCGAGCCAGAGGGCGTCGTCGTCGAGCCGACCGATCACCGGCAGCGGCAGCCCGCGCAGGGCTTCCTCGAGGTTGCGCAGGGCGCGTCCGCGCAGGCGCCTGGGCTGCCGCGGACGCAGGCACAGCGCGGCGCTGGCCAGCCGCGCCACCGGCTGCGCGCCGCTGCCGATCATGCCCAGGGCGTCGACCACAGCGACCTCCCAGCCCTCGCCGAGCGCCTCGCCCAGCGCCGGCGCCAGACGCTCGGCCTGGGCGCGGATCTCCGCCGCCGGGCGGCTGAGCAGGCGCAGGGTGGTCAGGCGTTCGGCGAGGCGGTCCGGATCGCGGTACAGGCCGAGCACCGCCTCGAGGGCGGCGAGGGTCAGCTTGTCGACGCGCAGGGCGCGCTTGAGCGGGTTCTTCTTGATCCGCCCGATCAGTTCTCGATTGCCGAGGATCAGCCCGGCCTGGGGCCCGCCGAGCAATTTGTCGCCGCTGAAGGTAACGATGTCGGCGCCGTCGGCCAGGGCTTCCTGCACCGTCGGTTCCTTGGGCAAGCCCCAGCGGGTCAGGTCCACCAGGGTGCCGCTGCCGAGGTCTTCCAGCAGCGGCAGGCCGTGGCCATGGGCGATGGCCGCCAGTTGCGCGGTGGGCACGCTGGCGGTGAAGCCCTGGACGCTGTAGTTGCTGGTATGCACGCGCATCAGCAGGCCGCTGCGCGGGCCGATGGCGGCTTCGTAGTCCCTGGCGTGGGTGCGGTTGGTGGTGCCCACCTCGTGCAAGCGCACGCCGGCGCGGGCCATGATGTCGGGAATGCGGAAGGCACCGCCGATCTCGATCAGCTCGCCGCGCGAGATGATCCCTTCCTTGCGCGCCCCCAGGCTGTTCAGCGCCAGCAGCACCGCCGCCGCGTTGTTGTTGACCACGGTGACTGCCTCGGCGCCGGTGAGTTCGCGGATCAGCCCGGCGATCAGGTCGTCGCGGTCGCCGCGCTTGCCGCTGGCCAGGTCGAACTCCAGGTTCAGCGGGTAGCGCGCGGCCAGGGTGATCGCCTCGATGGCCTCGTCCGGCAGCAGGGCGCGGCCGAGGTTGGTATGCAACACCGTGCCGGTCAGGTTGAACACCCGCCGCACGCGGCTGGCATGCTGCGCGGCGAGGCGTTCGCCGGCGCGCCCGGCGAGCACCGCCTCGCTCAGTTCGATCTCGGCGAGGGCACCGCGTCGGGCCGGCTCGCGCAGTTCGTCGAGCAGGTCGCGGAGGGTCGCCAGCAACGCCTCGCGGCCGTAGCGCTGGTGCAGGGGAGCGGCCGCCGCGCTGCGCAGCAGGCGGTCGACCGAAGGCAAGCGAACGGAACTCATGGAGAAACCTTATCCACAGGGTAGGGTCACCGACACGCCCATCATAGACGCGTCGGCGCATGCCCGCAGCGTCTTCGGCTATTCGCCGCCGGGGGCCAGCAACAGGTTCGGCGAACGCCGCAGGTAGCCGTCCTCGGCCAGGCGCATGTCCAGCGCCAGGCTGGCCAGGTCGTCGGCAAGGGCATCGGCGTGGCGGTCGAACTCCAGGTAGAACTGCTTCAGGTAGCCCTGGCAACTGGGGCAGGTCTCGGCGCGCAGCACGGCTTTTTCCGCCGGCTGCCCGTCATGCTCCAGGGACAGGTAGGCCAGGTGCTTGCTTTCCTCGCAGTGGCTGCACTTGATCCGCACGTAGTGCCATTCGCAGGCGCACAGCGAGCAGCTCAGGTAGCGCAGACCGGTTTCCTTGCCGCCCTGGCGGATCATCCCGGCCATCGGCGGCGAGCCGCAGGCGGGGCACAGGGTCCGGCTCTCGGTCTCGACCACCGCGCCCTCCTCCAGTCCCAGCAGCCAATGGCTCCAGGCTACCTGCAGGGCGGCGCCGAGGAACGGCACCAGGGCCGCCGGCAGGAGGTCGAACTGACCGCTGAGCAAGGCGATGGCCCAGGCCTTGCGCTGGCCTTCATCGGCTTCGCGCAATTGTTCGAGTGCCGCGCCGACGGCGGCGTTGGCCGGTGCCGGGTAGCCCGCGAGCAGGGCATCCAGCCAGGGCAGCCAGGCGCCTTCGCGCACCAGCAGGTCGTAGGCCAGCGGCGGCATGCCGTGCTCGCGACTCTTGCGCAGGCGCTCGGGGTCGAGCGGGGCCAGGGCCGGCGGGTTGTCCAGCAGCGCCTGCTGGAGCCGGCAGAGACCGGCGACCAGCCGCAGGTAGTCGCCCATCGGGTGCCCCTCGGCCAGTTGCAGCAGACGCTCGCCGCGGCGGGCGAACAGGTCGCGCGACGGCTGGTGCAGGTGCGGGGGAATGTTGGCGGCGGCTTCGATCTGCCCCGGCTGAAGAATGGTGCGTGACACGGGAACTCCTCGGGTCTGCGCCGGCGGGCCGGTGGGCCGCGCCGCAACGATCGGGCGCCCGGTGGGGCGCGGAATGAATGCAAAGGCCCCATCGCTGGGGCCTCCGGTCGGGCGATGGCGACACTATACGCGTCAGTGCTCCTCGCCCTTGCCGACTTCCTTCAGCCAGCCGTTATGGTGCTTGCGCGCCCAGGCGCGGCTGACCTTGCCGTAGAGCATCGCGCCCATCGAGCCCTTGACCCAGATGCCGGCGTAGATATGCACGATGATGCTGGCGATCAGGACGAAGGCGGCGAAGGCGTGCAGGAGCGCCGACAGGCGGATCGCCTCGATGCCGAACCAGGCGCTGAAGTACTGGCGCCAGATCACGATGCCGGTGACCAGCAGGGTCAGCATGCTCAGCAGCAGCACCCAGAACAACAGCTTCTGCCCGGCGTTGTAGCGGCCGACTTCCGGGAGGTTCTCCTCGCGGTTGCTGACCACGTCGCGCCACTGCTTGAGCCACTGGATATCGCTCTTCTGCACCCGGTTGTGGTGGGCGAAGCGCACCACCAGGCCGAGGAAGAAGACGAACATCGCCAGCCCCAGGAAGGGGTGCAGGATACGCGTCCAGGGACCGCCGCCGAACAGGTTGGTCAGCCAGAACAGCGCCGGGGGGAACAGCGCCAGCCCGGACAACCCGGCCATGAAGAACAGGATCGCCACGGCCCAGTGGTTGCTGCGCTCGTTGGCGTTGTAGCGCTGGATTTCATTTTTCATTTCCGACTCCTCGAGAGCGCCGCCGCTGCCGCCGGGTCGCGGAGGACCGGCGGCAACGCCCGCGCGCAGGCTCAACGACGCTCGTGCGGGTCAAAGGTGTGTACCGACGGATCGACCTGGTGCACCGGTGCCTCGGCTTGCCCGTGGTCTTCCTCGTCGTCCGCGCGGTTGGGACCGACGCGCACATAGTGGAAGAACCCGGCGAGCACCGTGGCGCCCATGGCCAGCAGCGCCAGCGGCTTGGTCACGCCCTTCCACAGGCTGACCAGCGGGCTGACGCTCGGCTGGTCGGCCAGGCCGGCATAGAGCGACGGCTTGTCGGCGTGGTGCAGCACGTACATCACGTGGGTGCCGCCCACCCCTTCGGGGTCGTACAGGCCGGCGTTCTCGTAACCGCGGCTCTTCAGGTCGACGATGCGTTCGGCGGCGTGTTCCTTCATGTCCTCCTTGCTGCCGAAGACGATGGCGCCGGTCGGGCAGGTCTTCACGCAGGCCGGCTCCATGCCCACCGAGACGCGGTCGGAACACAGGCTGCACTTGTAGGCCTTGTGGTCCTTCTGCGAGATCCGTGGGATGTCGAACGGGCAACCGGTGATGCAGTAGCCGCAACCGATGCACTTGTCCTGGTTGAAGTCGACGATGCCGTTGGCGTACTTCACGATCGCCCCCGGGCTCGGGCAGGCCTTCAGGCAGCCCGGCTCGGCGCAGTGCATGCAGCCGTCCTTGCGGATCAGCCACTCGAGGTTGCCGGCCTCGTTCTCGTACTCGGTGAAACGCATCACCGTCCACGAGTCGGCCGTCAGGTCCATGGGGTTGTCGTAGGTGCCGTGGTTGTGGCCGACCTCGTCGCGCAGCTCGTTCCATTCCGAGCAGGCGACCTGGCAGGCCTTGCAACCGATGCACTTGGACACGTCGATCAGTTTCGCCACTTCCTCCTGGTTCCGCACCGAGGGCATCGGCGTGGTGGTCGCGGAGCGGGCGTGGATGTCCTGACTACTCATGTTTCACCTCACGCCTTTTCCACGTTGACCAGGAACGACTTGAACTCCGGCGTCTGGGTATTCCCGTCGCCCACGAAGGGGGTCAGGGTGTTGGCCAGGAAGCCGTTGCGCGCCATGCCGGCGAAGCCCCAGTGGATCGGGATGCCGACGTGGTGCACGGTCTTGCCGTCCACCTGCAGCGGGCGGATGCGCTTGGTCACCACCGCCACCGCCTTGATGTAGCCGCGGTTGGAGGAGACCCTGACCTTGTCGCCGGCATTGATGCCCAGCTCCTTGGCCAGCGCCTCGCCGATCTCGACGAACTGCTCGGGCTGGGTGATCGCATTCAGCCGGCAGTGCTTGGTCCAGTAGTGGAAGTGCTCGGTGAGCCGGTAGGTGGTCGCCGCGTAGGGGAACTCGTCGGCCGTGCCGAACAGTTCCATGTCGTTCTTGAACACCCGTGCCGCCGGGTTGCTGATCGCCTTGCGGTTGTCGCGGTGCAAGGGGTTCACCCCGATCGGCGTCTCGAACGGCTCGTAGTGCTCGGGGAACGGGCCTTCGGCCATCTTGTCGACGGCGAACAGGCGGGCCACCCCTTCGGGGTTCATGATGAACGGGTTCATCCCGGCTTCCGGCGGTACGTCGGCCTTGTAGTCGGGCACGTCGGTGCCGCCCCAGGACTTGCCGTTCCACCACACCAGGCGCTTCTTCTCCGGGTCCCACGGCTTGCCGCTGACGTCGGCCGAGGCGCGGTTGTAGAGAATCCGCCGGTTCGCCGGCCAGGCCCAGGCCCAGCCGAGGGTCTGGCCCATGCCGTAGGGGTCGCTGTTGTCGCGGCGGCCCATCTGGTTGCCCTGCTGGGTCCAGGAGCCGGCGAAGATCCAGCAGCCGCTCGCCGTGCTGCCGTCGTCGCGCAGCAGGGCGAAGCCCGGCAACTGCTCGCCGGCCTTGGCCAGGATCATGCCGTTGGCCGGGTCGACCAGGTCGCTCAGGGCCTTGCCGTTGAACTCCCGGGCCAGTTCGTCCGGGCCCGGTTCGTCGGGCTTGAGGTAGGACCAGTCGAGGCCGAGGATCGGGTCGGGGAAGGCCCCGCCGTCCTTGCGGTACATCTCGCGCAGGCGGTGGAACAGCCCGGCCATGATGGCGATGTCCGGACGCGCCTGGCCCGGCGGCTCGGCGCCCTTCCAGTGCCACTGCAACCAGCGGCCGCTGTTGACGATCGAGCCGTCTTCCTCGGCGAAGCAGGAGGTGGGCAGGCGGAACACCGTGGTCTTGATGCTGGCGGTGTCGACGTCGTTGTACTCGCCGACGTTGCGCCAGAACTCCGAGGTCTCGGTCACCAGCGGGTCCATCACCACCATCCACTTCAGGCGCGCCAGCGCGGCGCCGACCTTGGCCTTGTTGGGGAACGAGGCGATGGGGTTGAAGCCCTGGCAGAAGTAACCGTTGACCTTGCCCTGGTACATCATGTCGAAGTAGCGCAGCACGTCGTAGCCGGCGCCCGGCATGTCGAGCTTGGGCAGCCAGTCGTAGCACCAGTTGTTTTCCTTGGTCGCCGACTTGCCGAACCAGGCCTTCATCAGGCTGACGTGGAACTTGCCGTAGTTCTGCCAGTAGGACAGCTGTCCCGGGCGCAGCGGCTTGGCCGTGCGCTTGGCGATGTAGGCGTCGTAGTCCTGCTCGGCGTCCATCGCCAGGGTCAGGTAGCCCGGCAGCGAGTTGGACAGCAGGCCGAGGTCGGTCAGGCCCTGGATGTTGGAGTGGCCGCGCAGGGCGTTCATGCCGCCGCCGGGCATGCCGATGTTGCCCAGCAGCAGCTGGACCATCGCGCCGGTGCGGATCATCTGCGCGCCTACCGAGTGCTGGGTCCAGCCCAGGGCGTACATGATGGTCATGACCTTGCCCGGCTTGGAGGTCTCGGCGATTTCCGCCCAGACCTTGAGCATCATGTCCTTCGGCGTGCCGCAGATGTTGCTCACCACGTCCGGGGTGTAGCGGCTGTAGTGCTGCTTGAGCAGGTTGAACACGCAGCGCGGGTGGGTCAGGGTCGGGTCGACCTTGGCATAGCCGTCCTCACCGATCTCGTAGCCCCAGGAGGACTTGTCCGGGTAGGTCCGCTTCTCGGCGTCGTAGCCGTTGAACAGGCCGTCCTCGAAGCTGAAGCCTTCCTTCACGATGAACGAGACATCGGTGTAGTTGCGCACGTATTCGTGCTGGATCTTGTCGTTTTCCAGCAGATAGTTGATCAGGCCGCCGAGGAAGGCGATGTCGGTGCCGGTCCGGATCGGCGCGTAGTAGTCGGCGACCGAGGCGGAACGGGTGAAACGCGGATCGACCACCAGCAGCCGCGCCTTGTTGTGCGCCTTGGCTTCGGTGACCCATTTGAATCCGCATGGGTGGGCTTCGGCGGCGTTGCCGCCCATGATCAGCACCAGATCGGCATTCTTGATGTCGGTCCAGTGGTTGGTCATGGCTCCACGGCCAAACGTCGGGGCAAGACTTGCCACCGTCGGGCCGTGTCAGACACGCGCTTGGTTGTCGAATCCCAGAATGCCGAGGGAACGCACCACCTTGTGGGTGATGTAGCCGGCTTCGTTGGACGAGGCGGACGCGGCGAGGAAGCCGGTGGTCAACCAGCGGTTGACGGTCTGGCCCTGCTCGTTCTTCTCGACGAAGTTGGCGTCGCGGTCTTCCTTCATCAGCTTGGCGATGCGCTCGAGGGCTTCGTCCCACTCGATGCGCTTCCACTCGCTGGAGCCGGCCTCGCGCACTTCCGGATACTTCAGGCGGTTCGGGCTGTGGATGTAGTCCAGCAGGCCGGCACCTTTCGGGCAGAGGGTGCCGCGGTTGACCGGATGGTCGGCGTCGCCCTCGATGTGGATGATGTTCTGCGCGACGTTCTTGGCGCCGTCGCCCTGGCTGTACATGATCAGGCCGCAACCGACCGAACAGTAGGTACAGGTGTTGCGGGTCTCGACCGTGTGCGCCAGCTTGAAGTGGCGGACCTGGTCGGCGAAGGCCTCCGTGGGGGCCATCCCGAGCGCCGCAAGGCTCGATCCTCCAAGGCCTATACCGCAGACCTTGAAGAATTGCCGACGGTTCATATCCATCGTGCATCTCCTGCATCAGGCAAAGGACACCCGGGACATGGCCGGATGTCTCTGGTTAAAAGATAGCCAGCCTGGCGAGGTACGCCAGCCGGGCATGGCTACGGGGCAGCGAACCCTACACGAACGCTGGGTTTTTCTGCCTTGACCGGAGTCATTACACGGCGGCGCAAACCTTGTCCAGCAAGGTGCGCGGAATCGGGACAGGTCCGAACGCCGCGAGGCGCGCGAACAGGAGGTGATATCCAGGTGCCATTAGACCAAAGACTAATGCCGGATCGCCTAGGGCTGCGGCGACCCGGCGAGCGGATCAGAGTCCGACATTCCTGAGGCGATTGGCATGCTGCCGATAGACCTGGGTCGGGTCGCTCTCGAACAGGCTGACCAGGCCGAGCAACTGGTTGACTTCGTCCAGATGGTCCATCCGGTAGTTGTCCTTCACCACGCTGCCCAGGTGGCTGGAGCATTGGCCGACCAGACCGTCGTTGGCCTCGCCGAACAGCAGCCCGGTCACCGCCAGGCCGGCGGAGCTCGGGTCGAGCGCATTGGTCAGGGAGCCGGTGCCGCTCATCGAGTAGTAGCGCACCCCGGCTACCGTCTCCGCGCCCTGGCCACAGGCGCTGGCCGGGATCGCCTGCGGGAAGCGCTGGTTGAACCGCGCGGTGCCGGGAGTGTTGAGACTGTTCAGGGCAGCCAGCGCGTCGCCCTTGACCCACTCGCCGCCGTCGACGATGTCGACCACCGAGAACAGCGCCTCCACCGCCGAGGCGATCACCTCGGTGCCGATCGGCCCGAGGAACTCGCTGAAGCCGGTCACCGCGTCGGCTACCGGCGTGCCCTTGTGCGGCGTGCCCATGGTGGTGACCGAGGCCACCAGTTGCGGCGCCACCCCGGCGACGTAGCGCACGGTCATGCCGCCCTGACTGTGGCCGATCAGGTTGACTTTCTCCGCGCCGGTCAGGGCCAGGACTTCCTCCACCTGCGCCAGTAGCTGTTCGCCGCGCACCTCGTTGCTGTTCACCGGCGACTGCGAGGTGGCGAAGACCTTCGCGCCGTCCTTCTCCAGGGCCGGCACGATAGCGTGCCAGTAGTCCACCGGGCCGACGCTCTTGAAGCCGAACAGACCGTGGGACAGCACGATGGGATAGCGCGTGCGGGTGTAGTCGGTCGCAGCGTGCACGGGAAGGCTGGCGGCCAGCGCTACCAGCGCCGCCGCGAGGAACGTCTTGTTCTTGTTCATCGTCGAGACTCCGTTCGGATTGGACAGGCAGTTGGCAAGGCACGTGCTGAGCGGGCCGGAACCCCAGCCTGACAGCGCCGCCAAAGGCGTCGAGCCGTGCTTAAGTTGGGCTTCCGGCGCACGCCATTACCCCGGGTAACAGCGCCGCCGTTCCCATTCCGCCCGCCGCGCCGCAAGTGCTGTCGGAGAGCTTTCGATGCCTGTCACCCGGGGCCACAGCGGTGCAGCGCAGCGAGCACCTATCCGATCAGCCAGTCCGCCGGCTTGACCGAAATGCCTGGCGGTTCCGGCAAGCGGGCCGCATTCGGCGGCGGCGCAACTTCCTATGGTGAAGCGTCCCTGGCTACCGGAACCGCGCCATGCGCAACCCCTACCCGCCGCTCGCCGCCGCTCCCTATCCGTACCTGCTGGCCCCGCTGGACCTGGGCTTCACCCGTCTGCGCAACCGCGTGGTGATGGGTTCGATGCACACCGGGCTGGAGGATCGTCTGTGGGACTTCGGCAAGCTCGCTGCCTACTACCGCGAGCGTGCCCGGGGCGGCGTCGGGCTGATCGTCACCGGCGGTTTCGCGCCCTGCCGCGAAGGTTGGCTGCTGCCCTTCGGCAGCAGCCTCACCAGCGCCCTGGAGGTGCCCGCCCATCGTCGCCTGACCCAGGCGGTGCATGCCGAGGGCGGCAAGATCCTGCTGCAGATCCTCCACGCCGGGCGCTATGGCTACCACCCGATGGCGGTGTCCGCCTCGCCGTTGAAGTCGCCGATCAGTTGGTTCACCCCGCGCGAGCTCTCCGAGCGCGGCATCCGCAAGACCATCCGCGCCTTCGTCCGTTGCGCGCGGCTGGCCAAGGCCGCCGCCTACGACGGCGTGGAGGTGATGGGCAGCGAAGGCTACCTGCTCAACCAGTTCCTCTGCCCGCGCACCAATCGCCGCGACGACCAGTGGGGCGGCCCGCTGGAAAACCGCATGCGCCTGGCGCTGGAGATCGTCCGCGGCATCCGGCGGATCGTCGGCCAACGCTTCATCCTCTGCTATCGCCTGTCGCTGCTCGACCTGGTCGAGGGCGGCAATACCTGGGACGAGGTGCGGCGCATCGCCCTGGCCCTGGAGGAAGCCGGAATCACCCTGCTCAACACCGGCATCGGCTGGCACGAGTCGCGCGTGCCGACCATCGTCACCTCGGTGCCGCGCGCGGCCTTCGCCGAGGTCAGCGCACGGCTGCGCCACGAGCTGAAGGTGCCGGTGATCGCCAGTAACCGGATCAACACCCCCGAGGTCGCCGAATCCCTGCTCGCCACCGACAAGGCCGACCTGGTGTCGATGGCCCGGCCGCTGCTGGCCGACCCGCAGTTCGTGGCCAAGGCCGGCGCCGGCCGGGCCGAGGAGATCAACACCTGCATCGCCTGCAACCAGGCCTGCCTCGATCATGCCTTCGCCAACCGCCGCGCCACCTGCCTGGTCAACCCGCGGGCGGCCTTCGAGACCGAATTGCGCTACCGCAAGGCGCGCACGCAGAAGCGCATCGCGGTGATCGGCGCCGGCCCCGCCGGGCTCTCCGCCGCCTGCGTGGCCGCCGAGCGCGGGCATCGGGTCAGCCTGTTCGAGGCGAGCGGGGAAATCGGCGGGCAGTTCAACCTGGCCAAGCGGATTCCCGGCAAGGAGGAGTTCCGCGAAACCCTGCGCTACTTCCGCGTGCGTCTGGAACGCCTCGGCGTCGACCTGCGCCTCGGCCACCGGGTGCGCCAGGGCGAGCTGGACGGTCAGTTCGACGACGTGGTGGTGGCCACCGGCATCCAGCCACGCCGGCCAAGGATCGACGGCATCGGCGGACCGACCGTACTCAGCTACGTGGACGTGCTGCGCGGCGCGCCGGTGGGCGCGCGGGTCGCCATCGTCGGCGCCGGCGGCATCGGCTTCGACGTCGCCGCCTTCCTCGTCGCCGCGCCCAGCGACGGCCAGCCGCGGGCGCTCGGCGAATGGCTCGCGGAATGGGGCGTGGACCTCGACAACAGCCAGCCCGGCGGCCTCCGCGAACCCGCTCCGACGCGGCCGGCGCGCCAGGTCTGGCTGCTCCAGCGCAAGCCCGGCGCTCCCGGCGCGCAGCTCGGCAAGACCAGCGGCTGGGTACACCGCGCACACCTCAGGCACAACGCCGTACGCATGCTCGGCGGGGTGGAGTACCTGAAGATCGACGAACGCGGCCTGTTGATCCGCGTCGACGGCGAGGAACGCTGGCTGGAGGTGGACAACGTGGTGATCTGCGCCGGCCAGGAGCCGCTGCGCGAGTTGCAGATCAGCCAGGCGGCGGAAAGCCTGCGCTTCCACCTGATCGGTGGGGCGCGGGTGGCAGGGGAACTGGATGCCAAGCGGGCGATTCGCGAGGGGGCCATGCTGGCGGCGCGCTTGTAGGGGGATAACGCCGCTGGCGGTATGGCTGCCGTAGGGCGAACAACCGCTCGCGGTTACCCGCCGGGCGGAATCCGAGGGCGTGCGATGGGGTCTCGCGTTTTCCTCCTCCGCCCCCGCCTGGTGCATACTGTGCGACTCCCCGTACCACTCCGGCCCGTCCCTCGCCATGCGCGGGGCGCGCTCGCCGTCATCGTTCCAGGAGTCTTGCATGCCCACTCCACCCTGGTGGCTGTTCGTCCTGCCCCTGCTCGCCGGCGCCTGCCTGCCGCTGCAGGCGGGGATCAACGGCCAGTTGGCCAAGCAGGTGTCCAGCGTCCTCGCCGCGGCACTGATCTCGTTCTTCGTCGGCACCCTCGGGTTGCTCGCCCTGACTCTCTCGCAGCGCGAGTTTCCCGGCCTGGCGGCATTGCGCGGGCTGAGCTGGTGGCACTGGTGCGGCGGTTTCCTCGGCATGTTCTTCATCTTCATCGCCGCCTTCGCCGCACCGCGCATCGGCGCGCTGATGTTCATGGTGCTGGTGCTTGCCGGCCAGCTGGGCATGGCCATGAGCCTCGACCACTTCGGTTGGGCCGGCTTCCGCGAGGCACCGATCAGCGCGCTGAAGCTGGGCGGGTTGGCACTGATCGGCGCCGGCATCTGGATGATCCGCAAGGGCTGAGTGCGTCTTGCCGCGGACGCGTCGGCCGGCCTATAGTCGGCCTCGGCGTTCTCCACGCCTCCCGTCCGCGGAAAGGGCAGCGCCCAGGCGATCCACCCCACGCATCGCGCATGCGACTCCAGGCCTGATGGCGGACAAGGCTGCAGAGGAGATCGTATGTCCTTTTCCCGCATTCTCGGCGACGGCCGGATCAATCTCGAACAGCAACGCAAGCGCGCCAAGGAGCTGTTGCGCCAGTGGCGCCGCGACCCGGCCAGCCGTACAGGGCTTCCGGGGCAGGCACCGCGCCTGGCCGACGCCCAGTGGCAGGTGGCGCGCGAACTGGGCTTCGCCAGTTGGCCGCGACTCAAGGCGCATGTCGACGCCATCGCCTTCGCCAGCCGCCACCCCGATCTGGTCGGCGGCGATGAGGCCGCGACCCTGCACCTGCGCTGCGGCAACGACATCGCCCACGGCCTGAAGCTCGCCGGCTTTCGCGGCGGCTTCCGGATGTTCGCCGACCCGCTGACCATGGGACCGGTGCCGAACCTGCCGTTGCCCGAGTTCCTCGCCCTGCGCAGCGACTACCTGAGCCGCGCCTTCGACCTCGACCCGGCCGACGCCCAGGCCCGCCAGCGCCAGGAATACGCCGGGCTCGAGCGGCTCGGCGAATACTCGCGGGTGGCGCTCTGGTGCGAGGCGGATGCCTACGACCAGTTGTTCCTGGTCCGGGTGCTGGCAGGAATGCAGACGCCGCCGGAGCACCTGGAACTGATCGAGATCGACCGCGTGCCAGGCGTCGAGCGCTTCGTCGGCATCGGCCAACTGGCGCCTGAGCTGCTCGCCTGGCTATGGACCCGGCGTCGCCCGCTGGACGCCGAAGCCCTGGCGCTGGCCCGCGCGGCCTGGGACGCCTACCGCGATCCGGCGCCACTGCGCTGGGCGCAACTGGCCGCCGCGCCGACCCCGGCGCTACCGTTGCTGGGGCCGGCGCTGCGTCGGCAACTGCATGAACTGCCGGCCCTGCGCGACGGCCTGTCGCTGAGCGAACGGCTGACCCTGGAGATCGTCCGCGACGGCGAGCGGCCGAGCGCCGGCCAGGTCTTCGCCGAGCTGACCGCACGGCGCGAGCCGCTGCCCTATCTCGGCGACCTGATGTTCCGCGTCCTGCTCCGCGCGCTGCTGGAAGAGCCCGGCGCGCTGCTGCGCACGCCGGCACCGGAACTGCCCTGGGAACGCCAGCCGCTGGCCCTGACCGCTGCGGGCCGCGAGGTCCTGGCCGGGCGGCGCTACCGCCTCGACCTCGGCGCCCCCGAACGCTGGGTCGGCGGCGTATGCCTGCGCGCCGGCACCGCGCACTGGGCGCTGGACGAGCAGGACCGGCCGGTATGGCGGGAGGACCCACGGCACTGACGCTCATCGCCCGGACGAGCGCAACGGGCGCGCAGCCACTATCATTGCGCGCCCGTTTTCCCCGCACCCGCCCGCCGATGAAGAAAATCCCGCTCGCCGCCGCCGACCCCGACCGCCTGGATACCTGGGTGAAATACCGCGAAGGCCTGTGCGGCGAGTGCAACGCGACCTGCTGCACGCTGCCGGTGGAAGTGCGCATCGACGACCTGATCCGCATGCGACTGGTCGACGAGTTCGAGCGCGAGGAGCCGGCCAAGCGAATCGCCAAGCGACTGGAAAAGGATGGCGTGATCGAGCACTTCAACCACAAGCGCGAGATATTCACCCTCACCCGCATGGCCAACGGCGACTGCCTGTACCTCGACCGCAAGACCCGCCTGTGCAGCATCTATGCCCGCCGCCCGGACACCTGCCGCAACCACCCGCGCATCGGCCCGCGTCCCGGCTACTGCGCCTACCGGCCGAGGTAGTCTCAGCCAGGCGGCGCCACGCCCTGGCATAGCTGGTACTGTCCCACCGGCGGCCGGCAGCGCAAGCGCTGGCGCACCTCGTCGGGCAAGGCGCCGAACGAACGCGAGCGGATCGCCAGCAGGGCGTCGCGACGCAACCAGCCGGCCAGCTCGCTGTCCTCCGCCCGTTGCGCCCGCCCGCCGCTGTAGAACACTGCCGAGTACGGCCGCTTCGGCCAGAACACCAGCGGCCGCTCGCGCCAGCCGGCGTCGCTGGCCAGCAGCGCGGCGGTGGACTTCTGCTCGGCGCGCGAGCCCAGCAGCAGGGAGCCGAGGAACAGCGCGAACAGCAATGGGGTCAGTGCCAGGCAAGCCAACCCACCACGCCGCAGCCAGGCGCTGCGCGCCAGCGGCGCGCGCAGCAGGTCGGCGGCGAGCAACGCCAGGGCCGGCAGGCCGGGCAGCACGTAGGTCCAGAGGACGTTGCCGGCGAAGGTGAAGAACAGGCACGGCGCCAGTCCCCAGAACAGCCAGTAGCGCCTGCGCGAGGCGACGCCATCGACCACCTCCCCGCGCTGGCGCCAGCCCAGCCAGAGCAGCAGCGGCAGCCAGAGGCTCCAGGGAAACGCGGCGGCCAGCAGGAACAGCCAGACGCTGCCGTAGGGATAGGCGTGGGCATTGCCGTAGCGGTCGCCGTCCCAGCCGGCGGTGACGAAGCGCTGCCAATGCTCGCCGAGCAGGAAGTACTCGAGGAAGCCCGGCGTCTTCAACTCCGCCAGCAGGTACCAGGGCGCGGCCACCAGGAGCATCAGCAGGCTTCCGCGGATCCATGGCAGGCCCCGCCAGAGCGCGCGCCAGCGCCACTCCAGCAAGGCCCACAGGCCGATCGGCAGTCCGGCGAGGATCAGCGTCAGCGGCCCCTTCGCCAGTAGCCCGAGGCCGAGGCCGAGGAACATCAGCCAGCCCTCGCGGCGCCGGATTCCCTCCGCGCCATGCAGGCCCAGCCAGAAGCCGCGCATGGCCAGGACCAGCGCCAGGGCCAGGGCCATGTCGGTCATTACCGCCCCGGAGGCGACGAAGAACAGCGCCGAACTGCCCAGCAGGACGCAGGCGATCCGCGCCTGCCGACGATCTTCGCGAGCCTGCCAGTCCCATACCAGCCACAGCACCAGCACGCCCAGCAACCAGTGCGGCAGGCGGCTGGCGAACTCGTTGGCGCCGAGCAGAAGCTGGCCGCCGGCGCTGAGCCAGAAGGCCAGCGGCGGCTTGCCCCAGAACGGCACGCCGACGTCGTACCAGGGCGTGATCCAGTCGCCCAGTTCGGCCATCTTCCGCGCCACCTCGCCATAGCGGGCCTCGGTGGTGTCCATCAGCGGATAGCTGCCCAGGCTCAGCAGGCGGATGGCGAAGGCCAGGGCGAGCAGGAACCAGGCCAGCGGCCAGCCGCGCAGCGCCCTCACGGATTGGCCCCGCCGACCTGCGCCGGCAGGTAGCGGTCGATCAGGTAGAGCGGGCGGCGCCGCGCTTCCATGGTCATCCGCCCGAGGTATTCGCTGCACACGCCGATGGCCAGCAGTTGCAGGCCGCCGATCAGGAACAGCGCGGCGATCACCGGCCAGTGTTCGTGGATCTCCTGCTGGCCGAAGATCCCGGCGAGCAGGGTCGCCAGGGCCGCCAACAGGCTGAGCAGGCCGAGGTAGCCGGCGACCTTCAGCGGCGCGGTGGAAAACCCGGTGATGCCTTCCAGGGCGAAGTTCCACAGCCGCCAGTAGCGCCACTTGCTGTGGCCGGCGACGCGGGCGGCGCGGCTATAGGCGATATCGACCTGGCGGAAACCGACCCAGGCGAAAAGCCCCTTCATGAAGCGATTGCCTTCCGGCAGCTCGCAAAGGGCATCGACCACCCGCCGGTCGAGCAGGCGGAAGTCGCCGACGTCGCGCGGGATCGGCACCTCGCTGAGGCGGTTGATCAGCCGGTAGAAGGCGCTCGCCGAGGCGCGCTTCAGCCAGCTTTCGCCGGCCCGGCTGCGGCGGCGCATGTTGACCATTTCGGCGCCGCCGATCCAGGCGTCGAGCATCTGCGGGATCAGTTCCGGGGGATCCTGCAGGTCGGCATCGATGACGATCACCGCGGCGCCGCGCGACAGCTTGAGCCCGGCGCTCATCGCCTGTTCCTTGCCGAAGTTGCGGGTGAAGCGGGCCACGCCCACCCGGCGGTCGGCGGCCTGTAGCTGGGCGAGGATCGTCGCGCTGCGGTCGGTGCTGCCGTCGTCGACATAGAGCACCTCGCAATCGTCGCCAAGGTCGCCGAGCACGGCGCCCAGGCGCTGGTGGAAGGCCGGCAGCACCGCCTCCTCGTTGAACACCGGCACTACCACGCTGAGCAGGCAGGGGGCCTCGAGCTTCGACGCCAGGGAAGGTTCGATCATCATGAGAAGGTCCAGAGTCGATGAAGGTGATAGGTCGCCAACAGCAGTGCGCCGGTCGCGGCGAGCTGGGCCAGGCGGTAGTCGAGTCCGGCGAGGTCGCCGAGCAGCAACACCAGGACGGCGTTGCCGAGTACGCAAAGCAGGCTGACGGCGAAGAAGCGCGGCAGCGAACGGAACACCGGCCCACGGTGGCGGAAAGTCCTCCGGCGATGCCCCAGGTAGGCAGCCAGAGCCCCGCAGCCTGCTCCCGTCGCGGCGGCCACGGCGGCGCCGACGGCGAAGCCCTCGACCAGGAGGGTAAGCACCAGGTAATGAACGGCGGTGGCACCGGCGCCGACCGAGACGAAACGCCCCAGGAGCATGCATAGCTTCCTCTGGAAACAACCGACGCCGGCATTCTAGGAAGGTGCGCAAAGCCCCGCGGTTAGCGCTGCGCAAGCTTCCTGACAGGTTTTCGCAGGGTTCCCCGCGGCAGGCCTGGAAGCCGCGTCGGACAAGGAATACACGGCAGGCAGAGGTCTGTTACCGGATATGAAAAACGGGTTTTCCGCAGGCCTCGCCGCCGTCGCTATACTGCCCGGCCGATCCGGAGGACCCCATGAGCCTGTTGCGCGATGCCTGGCGCCACGCCCCGACCCACCACAGGGTCTGGGCGCTGGCCGGGCCGATGATTCTGTCGAACGTTTCCGTTCCCCTGGTGCACCTGGTGGACAGCACGGTGGTCGGCCACCTGCCGCACGCCTACCAGCTCGGCGCGGTAGCCGTGGGCGGCAGCCTGTACACCCTGATGGTCGGCGTGCTCGGCTTCCTGCGCATGGGCACCACCGGCTTCGCCGCCCAGGCCGCCGGCCGCGACGATGGCGGCGCGCTGCGCCTGATCCTCGCCCAGGGCCTGGGCATGGCGCTGCTCCTGGCCCTGCTGCTCGGCGCGCTGGCCCTGCCCCTGAGCGGCTGGGCCCTGCAACTGATGCAACCGTCGGCGGAACTGACCGGCGAGGCCCGCGCCTTCTTCCATACCCGCCTGCTCGGCCTGCCGGCGGCCCTGGCCAGCTACGCACTGGTCGGCTGGTTCCTCGGCACGCAGAACGCACGGGCGCCATTGGCGATCCTGTTGACCACCAACCTGAGCAACATCGCCCTGGTGCTCTGGTTCGTCCACGGCCTCGACTGAGGCGTGCAAGGCGCGGCCCGCGCCTCGGTGCTGGCGGAATGGAGCGGCGCCCTGCTCGGCCTGGCCCTGACCCGCCGCGACCTGGCCCGGCGCCCCGGGCGGGCGCAGTGGCAACGCCTGCGCCACTGGCTGTCCTGGCTGCCGCTGCTGATGGTCAACCGGGACATCTTCATCCGCAGCCTGGCCCTGCAACTGGTGTTTTTCCTGCTCACCGTACAGGGCACCCGCCTCGGCGACGCCACGGTAGCCGCCAACGCCCTGCTGCTCAACGGCCTGCTCCTGACGTCCTACGCCCTCGACGGTCTCGCCCACGCGGTGGAGGCGCTCTGCGGCCACGCCATCGGCGCCCGCGACCGAGCCGCCCTGCGCCGCGCGCTGGTGGTAGCCGGTGGTTGGTCGCTGCTGGCAAGCCTGGCGTTCGCCGCGCTGTTCGCCTTGTTCGGCCACCTGTTCATCGACCTGCAGAGCGACATCGCCGGCGTCCGCGAAGTCGCCTACGCCTATCTGCCGTACCTGGCCTGCCTGCCGCTGCTGGGGATGTGGAGCTATCTGCTCGACGGCCTGTTCATCGGCGCCACCCGCGCCCGCGAGATGCGTAACGCGATGCTCGTCGCGGTGGCCGCCAGCCTGCCCCTCGGCTGGCTGTTGCAGGGGCTGGGCAACCACGGGCTATGGCTGGCGTTTCTCGCCTTCATGCTGCTGCGCGGGCTGGTCCTGGCCGCCTACGGCTGGCGCCTGACCCGCCGCGATGGCTGGTTCGCCGCTCAGGGCGCCGACAGCGGACGATAGGCGAGCATCAGCGGGACGTCGGCAGCGTGCGCGACCTGTACCAGTTCGCTGGCCAGGCGCCCACCGGGAAACACCAGCACCAGGTCCGGCGCGGCCTCGCCGAGGACGGCCTCGCCATACTCGCGCAGGGCGTTGTCGCTGCCACTGCGCTCCGGATAATCGTAGGCGCGCGAATCCGCGCCACGCTCGCGGCACCAGCGCTCGGCCTCGTCCGGCAGGCCGCTGCCGGCATGCAGCAGGTGGCCGAGCAGCGCCACCGGTTGCAGGCCGTGGCACTGGTCGAGCGCCAGGCGCAGGCGTTCGGCGTCCTTGAAATGGCGTCCGGCGCAGATCAGGAGGCGCATGCCGATCCCTCCCCTTGCCCTGGCTCGCCCGGCCGCTTCGCCATCGGATCGATGCCGCTGCGTTCGAGCAGCGGATAGGCCAGGGCGGTGACATGATGGTGGATGCGTCGGTAGTCGCGGAGAATGCGCTGGAACACGTCACCGGACTCCACCCAGGCACCACGATCGTCGCGCAGGCGACGGAAGCGCTCGCGACTGGCATCGGCCTCCAGTCGCTGCAGCAACTTCTTGCGCGCCACCAGGCGCAGCGCGGCGTCCAGGTCTTCGCGAAGGAACGCGCTGATCGCCAGGTGCAGGCTCTCCTCGATCGCCGCCTGCAACGGCAGCATGCGGCCCAGCTCGAACTCGCTGCCGGCGCGGCTGCGCCCGGCCCAGCGCATCGCCAGGGGCAGCAGGCTGTTGGCGACGAGATCGCCGATGTGCTCGATGTTGATGGCGAACAGGAGGATTTCCTGGGCACGATCGGCGTCGCTGTCGCCGAGGCCGTCCTGGCCGAGGTCTGCCAGGTAGGCGCGGATCGCCGCACTCAACTGGTCGAGGGCCTGGTCCTGGCGACGGATTTCCGCCGCCACCTTCGCCTCCGGTCGCTGCAACAGGCCGCTGGTGGCGCGCAGCATCAGACTGGCCATGTCGGCCAGCCGCAGGACTTCGCGAGTAGCGTTGGCCAGGCCGATGTTGGCCACCTCCAGCCCGGCTTCGTCGAGGTAGCGCGGCATGCCCGGCTCGTCGGACTGTGCCTCTTCCGGCAACAGGCGCGCGAGCAGCGCCGCAAGGGGTCCGGTGAAGCCGATCGCCAGCAGTGCCAGGGCCAGGTTGAAAGCACTGTGGAACCAGCCCGCCGCCGCACCGCCGAGTGCGTTGGCCGGTTGCGCCAGCGCCGTCAGCCAGGGCAGCACCAGCAGGCAACCGAGCAGGCGCACCAGCAGGTTGCCCAACGGCAGGCGCCGCGCCACCCGGCTACCGGCCACCCCTAGCGCCGGCAAGGCGCCGCCGAGGTTGGCACCGAGCACCAGGGCCAGGGCGATGGGCAGCGAGACCAGTCCGGCCTGGGCCAGGGACGCCACCAGCAGTACCACCGCGACACTGGAATGGCAGGCCCAGGTCAGCAGCGCGGCGAGCAGCAGGGCGATCAGCGGATCGCCTTCTAGGCCGTGGATCACCGCGACAAAGGCTGGCGAGGCCTCGATCTGCTGCAGGGAATGGCCGAGCAACGCCAGCGCCAGGAGCATCAGGCCGAGTCCGATCAGGCACTGGCCAAGGCTCTCCAGGCGTGGACCGTCGCCCAGGCGGAACAGCAGCAGGCCGGACAGCAGGGCCAGCGGCGCCAGCAACGAGGTGTCGAAGCTGAGCAGTTGCACCACCAGGGTGGTGCCGACGTTGGCGCCGAGCATCACTGCCAGCGCCGGCGCCAGGCCCAGGGTGCCACTGGCAGTGAAGGACGCTGCCATCAGGCTGGTGGCGGTGCTGCTCTGCAGCAGGCCGGTGATGCCGAGCCCGGCGAGCAGGGCCAGCCAGCGGTTGCCCAGGTGGCGGCCGAGCCAGTTGCGCAGCACAGTGCCGAAACCGCGCAGCACGCCGCTGGAGACCATGTGCGTGCCCCACAACAGGAGGGCCACGGCACCGGCCAGGTTGATCAGGAGGATGGTTCCCAGCATGGCGGAACTCCCGGTTCGGAATGGATCGTGAAGGGAACGGGCTCATTGACCCATGGCCAGCCTGAGCGATGCACGGTTGAGCGCGCTCGAGCAGTCCAGCAGGTATTTCACTTCGACCTGGCTCAGGCGGCCGCTGGCGTATGCGCGCACGCTGACCACCATCAGCAGGTGCGCGGCCTTCGCCAGCAGCCGTGCTGCCAGGCCACAGAGCGCGCGGCGAGACGCGCCCAGGCATTTGCGTACGACGTTCATGGCTGCTTCCTCGGTGGAGGAGCGCGCCGCAGCGCGGCACGCCCTTGGGCTCAGAAACGCAAGGTCGCTCCCGAGACCAGCCATCGCTCGCGCTCGCCGCGCAGGTGGCCGCCGACCAGCAGATCGAGGTCCAGCCGTTCGCCCAGGTGCAGCCGCGGTCCGGCCTGCCAGCCGCTGTCGCCGGCCGACTCGCCGAAGCGTTCGGCGATCAGGGTCAACGGCTGGCCAACGCGGTATTCCATGCCCATGCCCCAGTTCCAGCGATGCCGGCGCTCGCCCTCGGCGTAGGCATGCCCCAGGCCGACCCCGGCGTTCAGGCGCAGGGCCTCGAACGGCTGGTAGCTCAGCGGCAGGTTGAAGCCGGCGCCTTCGAAGGCGTGCCGGCGGTCCAGGTAGAGATCCGCCGAGAGCGCGAAGGCCAACGCCAGGCCGAGGTCGTCGCGGGCCAGCAGCGGTGTCTTCAGCTCGGGGCTGAGGCGGCTGTGCCGATCGCCTGCGTCGCCCTCGCGCACCAGCGCCGCGCCGAGCTGCACCGATGGTAGGGCGGAGAAGGTGCAGGCTGGCGACAGCACCGACTGGTAGCGGTTGCCGTGGTGGCGTTCGCGCTGGTGCCAGGCGTCCAGGTTGCATTCGCCGACGGGGTCGATCTCGCCGTCGTCGACCCGGTAGGCGCCGCCCGCGGCGCGAGCCTCGGACAGCAGCGCCAGCAGCAGGACGCAGGCTAGCGCGGCGGCGACGAAGCCCAGGCGCCAGGACAGGGCGCGTCGCAGCGCGGCCGGCAGCGGTTGGAAAAGGGGCGCCCGCGGGCGCCGGTCGTGCAGGGTCATGATGCGTCTCTCCATGCGTGGGTCCGGTGTGCGTTGCGCGGCGCGGCGAGGCTTGCCGACGCGCCGGGAAAGGCCGGGACGAAGCCCGGCCGATCGCTCAGAACCACTGGCCGAAGCGGCGGATGTAGAGGGTCTTCATGGTCTGCGCGGTGACGCAGTAGCAGAGCAGCGTGCCCACCAGCCAGGGGAAGTACTCCCACGGCAGCGGCTGCAGGCCGACCATCGCCCCCAGCGGCGAGAACGGCACGTAGATGCCCAGCGCCATCACCAGCCCGGTCATCAGCATCACCGGCAGCGCCGCGGTGCTCTGGATGAAGGGAATCTTCTGGGTACGCAGCATGTGCACCACCAGGGTCTGCGAGAGCAGGCCCTCGATGAACCAGCCGGACTGGAACAGCGACTGCATTTCCGGGCTGTTGGCGGCGAACACGAACCACATCAGCGCGTAGGTGGTGATGTCGAAGATCGACGAGGTCGGGCCGATCCAGACCATGAAGCGGCCGATGTTCTTCGAGTCCCACTTGCGCGGCTTGGCGAGGAACTCCTTGTCCATCTTGTCCCACGGCAGCGACAGCTGGGAGATGTCGTACATCAGGTTCTGCAGCAGCAGGTGGATCGCCAGCATCGGCAGGAAGGGGATGAAGGCGCTGGCCACCAGTACCGAGAACACGTTGCCGAAGTTGGAGCTGGCAGTCATGTTCAGGTACTTCATGATGTTGCCGAAGGTCTCGCGGCCCTTGATAACGCCCTCCTCCAGGACCATCAGGCTTTTTTCCAGGAGGATGATGTCGGCCGATTCCTTGGCGATGTCGGTGCCGCTGTCCACCGAGATGCCGACATCGGCATCTCGCAGCGCGGGGGCGTCGTTGATGCCGTCGCCGAGGAAGCCAACGGTGTGTCCGTTGCCCTGCAGGGCCTTGAGCACCCGCGACTTCTGCAGCGGCGTCAGCTTGGCGAACACCGTGCGCTCCTCGGCCAGGCGTTGCAGGGTGGCATCGTCCATCAGGTCGATGTCGCGACCGAGCAGCGGCTCGCCGACGTCCAGGCCGACCTCGCGGCAGATCTTCGCGCTGACCACCGGGTTGTCGCCGGTGAGCACCTTCACCGCCACGCCGTTCTCGCGCAACGCGGCGATGGCCGGGCCGGCGGTTTCCTTCGGTGGATCGAGGAAGGTCAGCAGGCCGGCGATCACCAGGTCGCGCTCGTCGCTGGCGCCGTACTGGGCCTGGGACTCCGTGCGCGAGAGGCTGCGGGTGCCGAGCAGGAGCACGCGGAAGCCGTCGCGGTTGTATTGCTCGGCCAGCGCCAGCAGGGCCCGGCGGCGTTCCTCGTCGAGCGGCAGGTCGACACCGTCCTGGTGCACGCGGGTGGCGATCTCGAGCATTTCCTCGACCGCGCCCTTGCACACCAGCAGGTGTTCGCCGTCCTTGCCCTCGAGGATCACCGAGAGACGCCGACGGACGAAATCGAAGGGCAGTTCGTCGACCTTGCGCCAGGCATCCGACGGCGTGATGCGCGGGTTCTGTTCGACGAAGGCGACCACCGCGCGGTCCATCAGGTTCTTCATCCCGGACTGGTGGAAGCTGTTCAGCCAGGCCATTTGCAGGACCCGGTCGCAGCGCCGGCCGGCAACGTCGACGTGATGCTCGAGGATGATCCGGTCCTGGGTCAGGGTGCCGGTCTTGTCGGTGCAGAGCACGTCCATGGCGCCGAAGTTCTGGATCGCGTTGAGGCGCTTGACCACCACCTTGCGCCGCGACATCGCCACCGCGCCCTTGGCCAGGTTGGCGCTGACGATCATCGGCAGCATTTCCGGGGTCAGGCCGACCGCCACGGCGAGAGCGAACATGAACGCCTCGGTCCAGTCGCCCTTGGTGAAACCGTTGATCAGCAGCACGATCGGCACCATCACCAGCATGAAGCGGATCAGCAGCCAACTGACGCTGTTCACCCCACGGTCGAAGGCGGTCTGCGCCCGCGAACCGACGATGGAACGGGCCAGCGAACCGAAATAGGTGCGCGCACCGGTGGCAACCACCACCGCGGTGGCCGTGCCGCTGACCACGTTGGTGCCCATGAAGCAGATGTTCGGCAGTTCGAGCAGGTCCTGCTGGTCGGCGGCGATCCGCTTGGCGGACTTCTCGCGGACCGCGCCGAGGGTGTCGTATTTCTCCACCGGCAGCGCCTCGCCGGTGAGTACGGCCTGGCTGATGAACAGGTCGCGCGATTCGATCAGGCGGATGTCGGCGGGGATCATGTCGCCGGCGGACAGGCGCACGATGTCGCCGACCACCAGTTCGCCCATGGGGATTTCCCGCAGCTCGCCGCGCATCCCGCGCTCGTCGCGGCGCAGCACGGTGGCGGTGTTCCGCACCATGGCCTTGAGCGCCTCGGCGGCCTTGCCCGAACGGTATTCCTGCCAGAAGCGCATCAGGCCGCTGACCAGGACCATGCAGAGGACGATGATGACGCCGGTGAGATCGGTTTCCTCACCGTCCTGCAGGGGCAGCCAGAAGTCGGTGAAGAAGCTGATCGCAGAGAGCGTCATCAGCACGTAGATGAAGGGGTTGTTGAACGCCTGCAGCAATTGCACCAGGACGTGTGGCGGACGGTCGTGGGCCACTTCGTTGGGGCCGTCGGCGTGCAGCCGGGCGGCGGCCTCGGCCTGGTCGAGGCCATCCTGGCGACCGCGGACGTTGGTGAGGGTGGTTTCCAGGCTGTTCTGCGCTTCGCGGGCGGCGCGCATGGACAGTCGGTCGTTGCGGCGCTCGGTATCGAGCTGGGTATTGCGTTGGGTCGCTACGCTCATGACTCGGTCTCCTGTCGCGAGCTGCGCGACGGCGACACGAGTCGGTTGCCGGTCAGGTGACAGGCAAAGGCGTGCCGGGTCGCGATGTTCGCGATCGGTGGGAAGAATGTTCGGCTTGTCCGGGTGAGGCCCACTGCGCGCGGCCGCTCAGGCGGCACGCAGCAGGCCGACTTGGTGGTTCGTCCATGGCAGGCTCCTTGTGCGAAGGGTTGGGCAGGAGAAAGCGTCAGCCGCGCATCGGGCGGCGACCGCTCTCAGGGTTCTCTTCGACCTGCGTCTCCAGGCGGCGATACTCCAGGCGACCGCCGGCCGGGTCGACACGCCAGGCGAGGCTCGCAGGATGGCCGTGGCCGGGAAGGATCGCGCCGGGGGACTGCGCGGCGCGCACGCGCATCTTCGCCACGAAGGCGGATACGCCGGGGGATACCGAATTCTCGAAGTTCATGACTCACCTGTACCCGGCGTGCCGGACACGGGTGAGAAGCAGTGGGTCAGCCCAGGATGCCGCTCAACCGACCGACCCGTTGCGGGTTCCGTCGTGCGTTGGTTTGGGTCATCGCACCAGCCGGCATCTGCTGGGCCGGGCGACGACTACTGGGAATACTGTCCATGGCTCTCTTCGTAGGGGGAAAGAAAGTGCCCGGCTCTGCGGGCGGGGGTTTTATAGACCTCTTGCCAGACGAGGTCAACCGAAAAAGCCGTTTCGTTCAGGCTTCTATGGAACATCGGAAAATTCCCGCAGGAGTCCGGCGAAAAGACACCGGCCAAAAGCGCTCAGGCGGAGATCAGTCCCGCCAGCCGTCGCGCCAGCGCCGGCACTTCGGAGGCCGGGTCGAGGCGCAGGCGAAAACGGGTCTGCAGGATGTCCAGCAGTTCCTCGACGTCGCGCAGTTGGCGCTGCAGCGTCTCGCCGTTGCCGGCGCGCTGGCCGAACAGCCCGTCGGCCAGGGTCAGGCGCAGGTCGCCCTCGGTTATGGCGGCCTTCAGGCCCTGGCGGAACACGCTGTGCGGGTGGGTCGAGGTGTACCAGTTGCGCGGGATGTAATCGATCCACAACTGCGGGCGCAGGTCGAAGCGGTACAGCGGCAGCCAGCCGCTGCGACCGCGCACGGCGCTTTCGTAGAGACCGGCGTGCGGGTCGACCAGGCGCACGCAATGCACCTGTCCGGCGTCCGCCTCGTCGCCCGGCAAAGGCAGTGCTCGCGGCGGATTGGCCGAGCCGAAGCCGACATCCACCAGGAACTCGCCCTCCGCCAGGTACAGACGCAGCATCAGATGCGATTGCTGGGTCAGCGGCGCGTCCTCCGGGAGTCCCCAGCGTACCCGTGCCACCAGCAGTTCCAGCTCGTAGCCGAGGGCCAGCAGCAGGCGGGCGAACAGCGAGTTGAGTTCGAAGCAATAACCGCCGCGGCTGCCCTCGACGACCTTGGCGAAAACCTTGTCGGCGTCGATCTCGATGGGACGGTCGAGCAGCACGTCGAGGTTCTCGAAGGCGACCCGGCGCAGATGCGCGTCGATCAGTCGGTCGAGACTCGCCAGACTCGGCGGACCGGGATCGTCGATGCCGATATGGTGCAGGTAGGCATGGGTCTGCTCGGGCGTCAGCGGGGTCATGGCGGGCTCCGGAAAATGGCCAGCTCGATTCTAGACGCATTCTCGGGGAATACCGGAAGCGCCGTCAGGCACATTGGCCCGGGGTCTGCTTGACTGTGCCCATCCCACCCCGAGGAGCGCCGCCATGGCCCAGGCAATCGTCGCCTACCTGCACTACCTGTCGATCTTCCTGCTGTTCGCCCTGCTGGTGTTGCAGCACCGCCTGCTGCGCCTGCCGCTGGACCTGGAGCGCGCCCGCAGCCTGGCGGCGATCGACCGCGGCTACGGCCTCTGCGCCCTGGCGGTACTGGCCAGCGGGCTGGCGCGGGTGCTGTGGTACGGCAAGGGCCTCGACTATTACCTGCACAATGGCCTGTTCCACGCCAAGGTCGGGCTATTCGTCCTCGCTGCCCTGGTCTCGCTGTTGCCGACCGTTACCTTCCTTGGCTGGCGCGGCGCCCTCAAGGCCGGCGAAGTGCCGGCGGTGACGCCGGCCCGGGGCCGGCGGGTGGTCATGGCGGTGCGCCTGCAACTGCTCCTGCTGCTGGTCATTCCGTTGCTGGCTACGCTGATGGCGCGCGGCTTCGGCATGCGCGGCTGAGCCCTCAGTTCTGCATGGCCCGGCCATGCACGTCCATCGCCGCCTGGCGCAGCGCCTCGGAGCGGGTCGGATGCGGATGGCAGGTCAGCGCGAGGTCCTCCGCCGAGGCGCTGAACTCCATGGCCACGCAGGCTTCGCCGATCATCTCGCTGACGCCCGGCCCGATCATGTGCACGCCGAGCACCTGGTCGCTGCGGGCATCGGAGAGGATCTTGATGAAGCCTTCGCTCTCGTGGTTGATCTTCGCCCGGCTGTTGGCGCTGAACGGGAAGCGTCCGACCTTGTACTCGCGCCTCGCCGCCTGCAGCTGCTCCTCGCCGAGGCCGACGCTGGCCACTTCCGGCTGGGTGTAGATGACCGACGGAATCACCTCGGCGTTCATCTCCGCCGCATGCCCGGCGATCCGCTCGATGCAGACGATCGCCTCTTCCTCGGCCTTGTGCGCCAGCATCGGTCCCGAGGTCACGTCGCCGATCACCCAGACGCCCGGCGCCGCGCTGCGCTGTCCCTGGTTCTCCAGCATGCCGCGACGATCGCTGGCCAGGCCGACCGTCTCCAGCCCCAGTCCTTCGGTATAGGGGCGCCGGCCGATGGCCACCAGCACGTAGTCCGCCTGCAGCGATTCCGTAGCGCCGCCGGCGGCCGGTTGCAGGTCGAGTTCGACGCCCTGCTCGCCACTGCGCGCGGCGACCACGCGGGTGCCGAGGCGAAACCGCATGCCCTGGCGGGTCAGGGCGCGCTGCAGGGTCCTTGCGGTTTCCCCATCCAGCCCCGGGCAGATCCGCTCGAGGTACTCCAGCACCGTGACCTGTGCGCCCAGCCGGCGCCAGACCGAACCAAGCTCCAGGCCGATCACGCCGGCGCCGATCACCACCAGGTGGCGAGGCACTTCGACCAACTCCAGGGCGCCGGTGGAGTCGAGGATGCGCTGGTTGTCCACAGGCACGCCGGGCAGCGGCGCCGGTTCCGAACCGGTGGCGATGACGATGTCGCGCGCCTCCAGTTGCGCGTGGCCGCCGTCGGCAAGGGCCACGCCGACCCGGCCCTCGCCTTGCAAGCGCGCCCAGCCCTTGATCCACTGCACCTTGTGCTTGCGGAAGAGGAATTCGACGCCACGGGTCAGGGCGGCGACGCTCTCGTCCTTCTGCTTCATCATCTGCGCCAGGTCCAGTTCCGGGCTGACCCGGATGCCGAGCCGGGCGAACTCGCCGCCGCTCGCCGCGGCGTATAGCTCCGAGGCGTGCAACAGGGCCTTGGACGGCATGCAGCCGACGTTCAGGCAAGTCCCGCCGAGGGTTTCGCGACCCTCCACGCAGGCCACCTTCAGGCCCAGCTGGCCGGCGCGAATGGCAGCGTTGTAGCCCCCCGGACCGGCGCCGATCACGATCACGTCATAGCTTTCCATCATCCTGCTCCTCGGTTGTCCCGCCACGGCCCCCTCAGCGTAGGCGACGCCGGCGCAAATAGAGGAAACGCCGCGTAGAGGGACCGAAAGCGATTGTATTTCGCTCGTCATGCAAAGCTTATATGATGACCGTAATTTTCCTGCAACCCTTTCCCACCACGACAGGAGCACTACCATGGAACAGCCCGGCCGCGAAGATCGCCTGAACGCCTGGATCGCCACCGAACGGGCCGCCCGCGCCCGCCTCGGCGCCAGCGGAACCCTGGAGCTGGCGCAAGTCGCCGCGCTCTCCCCGCAGGAGTTCTTCGACCGCATCGGCAGCGGCCAACTGCCCTGTCCGCCCTACGGCGAACTGGTCGACTTCGTTCCCATCGAGTGGTCCGAAGGGCGCTTCCTGTTCCAGGGCACCCCGGACCGCCGCCACTACAATCCGCTGGGTAGCGTGCACGGCGGCTACGCCGCGTCGCTGCTGGACTCCTGCATGGGCTGCGCGATCCATACCCGGCTCCAGGCCGGCCAGGGCTATACCACCACCGACCTGCGGATCAGCTACCTGCGCGCGCTGACCGACAAGGTCGGCCCGGTGCGCGCCGAAGGCCGGGTGGTGCACCTCGGCCGCTCGACGGCGGTCGCCGAGGGCCGGTTGTACGATGTCGACGACCGTCTCTACGCCGTCGGCTCGACCACCTGCCTGGTCCTGCACATGGCCGGATGAACGCGGCTTCGCCAGGGAAGGCCGCCAGGCGTTAAGATGACGACCTGCATTCCAAGGTATCGAAGCCATGCGTTATCCCGAAGACCACAAGCAGAAGACCCGCCGGCGTATCGTCGAGGAGGCTGCCCGGCTGTTCCGCCAGGACGGCGTCGGCGCCACCGGGCTGCAACCGCTGATGAAGGCCCTGGGCCTGACCCATGGCGGCTTCTACGCGCACTTCAAGTCCAAGGACGACCTGGTGGAAACCGCGTTGCGGCATGCCGCGGCGCAACTCGACGAAATCACCGCGCCCCTGGCGGAGGCGGAACGACCGCTGGCGCTGCTGATAGAGCAGTACCTGTCGCCGCGTCACCGCGATAACCCCGGCGCCGGCTGCCCGTTGCCGACCCTGTCGGCGGAACTCGGCCAGCGCGGCACGCCGAGCCCGACCACCGACAGCATCGTGCGCAAGCGCCTGGCGATGATCGAAGCGGCCCTGGAGGGCGAGGACGCAGGCGAGCGCGCCGTGCTGCTGCTCGCTTCGCTGGTCGGCGCGCTGCAACTGTCGCGCAGCGTGCAGGATGAGGCGCTGTCGCAACGGATACTGGAAGCGACGCGCAAGAAGCTGCTGGAGCAGATGGAGCGCTAGGGCCTCAGCCGAGGTAGCGCTCGGCCGGCCGCTGCCGCGACAGATTGGGCGCGAGCCTGGCCCGCGCCGTCATCAGCGCCTGCCAATCGGCCGCATCCGGCAACGACGGGATGGTCACCGCTTCACGCCGATCGAAACCGACCAGCGCTGCCTCCACCAGATCCTCGACCTCCATCACCATCTCCGCGGGAATCCCGGCGATTCCGGCGCCGCTGCGCTCCCAGATCTCGGTACGGGTGACGCCGGGCAGCACCGCCTGGACGTAAACGCCGCTGCCGGCCAGCTCGTGCTGCAGCGACTGGCTCAGGCTCAGCACGTAGGCCTTGGTCGCGCTATAGACGGCATTGAACAACTCCGGCGCCAGCGCCACCACCGAACCAAGGTTGACGATGGCGCCGCCGCCACGCCGGCGGAACCCCTCCGCCGCGCCGGCAGCCAGGCGGGTCAGGGCCACTACGTTGAGGGCGATCATCCGCTCCGCCCGGTCCATGTCGGCATCGGCCAGCGGACCGTTCATCGCCACGCCGGCGTTGTTCACCAGCAACGCGATCGAGGCGTCGTCGCGCAACCGTCGCTCGACCCGCAACCTATCGTCGCGCTCGGACAGGTCGGCGCGCAGGATCTCCACCCTGACCCCGTGGGCTTGGCGAAGTCGATCCGCCAGGGCTTCCAGGCGTTGCCGGTCGCGCGCCACCAGCAACAGGTCGTGGCCACGGCGGGCCAAGTGCTCGGCGTAGGTCGCGCCGATTCCGGAAGAGGCGCCGGTGACCAGGGCGACGCCATTGCCAATCTGTTCGTTCATGTGGGTTCTCGCTGGAAAAAAGCCTGACCGCTGACAGCGGCTGTTTATATTACACACTTAATATTATGAACATAATTAAAACCGTCAAGCCTTTATCCGTTCCAACGAGCAGGGAGGGATGAGGAAAACCTTCATGCAACCGTCACGGAAAACGCCAATAAAAGGTCAGGACCCACACCACCCCGACATGCCCTACCATGGCGTTGTACATCGCGGGAGGATCATGCGTCATGTATCACGGTGAAAGACTCAATGCCTGGACCCACCTGATCGGTGCGGTCGCCGCCTGTACCGGCGCCGTCTGGCTGACGGTCCAGGCGAGCCTCAACGGCAGTCCGTGGAAGATCGTCGGGGTCGGCGTCTACGGCGTCACCCTGACGCTGCTCTACAGCATCTCGACCGCCTACCACAGCGTGCGCGGGCGAGCGAAGGTGGTGATGCGCAAGCTCGACCACCTGTCCATCTACCTGCTGATCGCCGGCAGCTACACGCCTTTCTGCCTGGTCACGCTGCGCGGTCCCTGGGGCTGGACGCTGTTCGGCATCGTCTGGGGCCTGGCGGTACTCGGCATGCTCCAGGAGATCAAGCCACGCTCCGAGGCGCGAGTGCTGTCGGTGGTGATCTACGCGGTGATGGGCTGGATCGTGCTGATCGCGGTGAAACCGCTGCTCGCCGCCCTCGGCAGCGCCGGCTTCACCTGGCTGGCGGCCGGCGGCGTGCTCTATACCGTAGGGATCGTCTTCTATGCCTATGACCACCGCTTCCGCCACTGGCATGGCATCTGGCACCTGTTCGTGATCGCCGGCAGCCTCCTCCACTTCGTGGCGATCTGGCGCTACGTACTCTAGGCGCGGTCCGGCGCGAAGCAGCGGGAGCTGGTCGCGCCGGAGGCTCAGCCCTTCTTCGTCCGCGACAGCGCGATGCACGCCACCACGATCAGCACGCCGCCGGCGATGGTCAGCGCGTCCGGCACCTCGCTCCAGAACAGCCAGCCCCAGCCGGCGTTGAAGACGATGCCGATATAGCGGGTCACCGCAACGATGGTCGCGCTCTCGTGACTGAAGGCGCGGGTTAGGAACACCTGGCCGAGTAGCGATACCACCCCGATGGCCAGCAGCAGCCCCCACTCGCGCAGCGTCGCCGGCACCACGAAGTCGTTCCACATCAGCGGGATGGCCACCAGGGTGGCCACCGCCAGGAAGTAGAAGACGATCTCGTAGGTATGGTGCCGCGCGCTCAGTTGGCGGATCGCCACCGAGGCACCGGCGGCGAACACCGCACTGAGCAGGCCGACCACGGCGTATACCGAGTAGCTGGAATAGCTGAACGGCTTGACGATCATCAGCGCGCCGAGCACCACCACCAGCAACAGCCAATAGACCGCCCGGGGAATCCGCTCGCCGAGGAACAGCGCGGAGAAGAGGATGACGAAGAACGGCGACATGTGCGCCAGGATGCTCGCGTCCGCCAGCGGGATATGGGCGATGGCGTAGAAATAGCAGACCAGGTACAGCGCCCCCATCACCCCGCGCACCAGCAGCATCGGCACGCCCTGGCGCGACAGGGCGACACCGGCCTGGCGCATCAGCAGATAGATCAGCAGGGTACCGATGGCGCTGCGGAAGAACACGATCTCGGCAGCCGGCAGGGTGGCGCTGGCTTCCTTGACCAGGGCGTTCATCACGCTGAAGGTGAAGGACGCCAGCACCGCCAGCAGCACCCCGCTCTTCAGCAGGTCGAGCACCATTGGCGATAGATGGCGTCCGCCGCCGGACGGCTGTCGATCGGATACAGGCTTGGATGGCACTGGCTCGCTCCTTGGCAATCGATGAATCGGGACACGGCGTTCTCGTAGCTCGCCAACAGGCTGCGCGCCTGCGGCATGGCCAGGTCGAAGTGGGCGGCCAGCGCGACGATCAGCGCCAGCTTGCGATAGTCCTCCAGCGGCACCCGCGGGAGCCGCCAGAGTCCGTCTTCGTCGCGACTGACGCGGCGGAACGGCACGGCGGAAAAGTCGAAGTGGCGACCCTGCTCGTCGGCCGGAGAGAACGGATCGACCAGCAACGCCGCGTAGCGCACGAACAGCAGGTATTCCTGGCGCTCGGCGCCGGCCTCGGCGAAGCCGTCGATGGCCGCGCGCGGCAGCATCGTCTCGTGCACCGGGTAGTTGTCGTCGTTGAGGAACCGCAGCAGGTTCAACGGCTCGGCGCCCATCCGCCGCAACAGTTCGCTCAGCTCGCACCACAGCCGCCGCATGGCGCCAATGGCCCCGGGGGTGATAGGTCCCTCCGGGTAGAGCTTGTACATGAAACCGGGCGGCCCCTGCTCGGAAAGTATCCGGGCGAGGGCGAACTCGCCGAGAAAGAACGGACTGTGCACGTAGGTGGTGACGTTGCGGCCCTCCGCCGCTTCCGGCGTCGCCAGGGGTACCACCTCCACCCCGCTGCCGGCCAGGACTCGCCGCCAGGTCTCCCGCGCCGGGCAGTCCGGCCGGCTGGAACCCAGGTAGACCCTGCGCTTGACCGCCTTGGTCAGGGCCCGCAGCGGTTGTGTCTCGTCGATCACCTTGGTCGCCGCGTAGTAGCTGGACAGGCTCAGCACGGTCGCCTGGCACCCCGCCGGCAGGGCGCTGCGCACCAGCAGGTTGGCGCCGATGAAGGCGGACACCAGCAGCAGCGTGCGCACCCCGCCGAGTCGCTCCCAGGGCAACCCGCGGACCACGTCCAGGTAACTGTCGGCCGGCACGCAGAGCACCAGGGTCTGCCAATCGTCGCGAAGCTCAGCGGGGTCCTGGTGGAAGACGTCCAGCGCGGCGTTGCCGGACAGCCAGCGATGCTGCCCCTGCCCTTCCAGCTGCAGGCAGGCGCCGCGCGCCAGGGCCTCGGCGATCCGCTGGCTGCGCCGGCCGGGATGGTTCAGCGCGCCGAGGCGACCGGCACCGTGGCGGCGCAGGTCCAGCGCGACCTGGATCGCCACCGCGCCCAGACCGACCAGCAGGACGTTGCCCAGGCTCTCATCAGCGGCATTCATCGACCGGCCTTCTCCAGGATCAGGGTGTCGTATAGCGGCTGGCTGACCCGCTCCGCGCAAACCCGCCAGCCCTCCAGTTCGGCCGGTTCCACCGGGTAGTTGAACAGTCCCTTGATGCCGCTGCCGTGACGCAGCAGGACCTTGGCGTCGGCGCGCATGACCTGGCGGATCTGCGCCAGCACCGCGCTTTTCTGCTGCACCAGCGAAGCGATCAGGAAATGCGTGGCATCGCGGGAAAACGCCAGTTCCGCCGGCGGCAGCGAGGAAAACTGCATGCGCGCCTCCAGCCCCTGGCAGCGGGCGATCTCGCGGGCACAGCCCAGGGCCTCCTCGTCGATGTCCAGGCAGCACAAATGTGCGCCGACCTCCCGCGCCAGCACCAGGGCCGAGGTCGGCAGGGCACCGGAGCCGACGAACAGGACCCGTGCATCGGCATCTATCCCGGCGCTGTCGAGTTCGCCGCGGATGGATTCCAGCAGGCTACCCAGGTAGCGGCCCATCTCGCCGGGTTCATGCAGCACGCCCTGGCAAAGGTGCTTCTCCAGTTCGCAGAGGGCCTGCACCGCCGCGTCGCGCAGGCGCAGGCCGAGCGCCTGCAACGCAGGGTCGTCCGAATCGGCCTGCCACTGCGCCCGGCTGCAATCCTCCCCGATCAGTCCGCTCAGACGGTCGAGCTTGCGCCTGAGGATCTCGTAGCAGCCGCAACACTCGCGGGCATAGACGGTGAGCAGGCGAATCTCGCATTCCAGTTCGCGGAGGGTTTCCAGCAGCGGTGTGCGTCCTTGCATGGCATGGCTTCCTGGCGGCGGTAGAGGGCTCAGTAGTTCAGGGTCAGGCTCATGGTCAGGTTGCGCGGCTCGCCGGGGGCGACCCAGACGTTGTTATAGGAACGCTCGTAGTAGCGACGATCGAAGAGGTTGTTGACGTTCACCCCGAGGGTCGCATTGCTCGCCAGCGGATAGTGCGCGAGCAGGTCGACGGTGGTGTAGGCCGGCAGTTCGAAGCCGCTGTCGCTGCTGTCGCCGGCGCGCTCGCCGACATAGTTGAGCGCCGCGCCGGCGTCGGCGCCGTGCAGCCAGCCTTCGCGAAACTCGTAGACGCCCATCAGGCTGCCGCTGTGCTTCGGCACGTTGAGCAGGCGGCTGCCACGGGCGATGTTCTCGTCCTTGGTCACTTCGGCGTCGATATAGGCGTAGGCGCCGATCAGCCGCAACTGCTCGGTGAGCTGGCCGCTGAACTGCAGGTCGAAGCCCTGGCTGCGCGCCTCGCCGGCGGTCTGCTGGTAACCGGGATTGCTCGGGTCGGCGGTGAGCACGTTCTTCTTTTTCAGGTGGAACGCGGCGAGGGTCAAGCCCAGCCGGCCATCGAGCAGGTCGAGCTTCACCCCCGCCTCGTAGCCGCGCCCCTCCTCCGGGTCGAAGGCCTTGCCGGCCATGTCGGTACCGCCATTGGGCTTGAAGGATTTCGAGGCGTTGGCGAACAGGCCGACCTCCGGGGTCGCCTGGTACAGCACGCCGATGCGCGGGGTGGCGGCACGCTGGGTCTGCTGCGAGCTGGTGTCGCGGAAGCGGCCATTGTTCAGGCGCGTGGCGTTCATGTCCTGGCGGTAGCGGTCGAAGCGCACGCCGAGCAGGCCGCGCCATTTCTCGCTGAACTCGATCTGGTCCTGCAGGTTGAGGGCCATCGCGTCGACTTCCTCGTGGTTGCGGTCGTCGCGTCCGAAGGGTGGTTTCGGCTGGCCGTAGACCGGCCGGCGGATGTCGATGGCATAGGGGTTGCGCGACGGGATGCTACGCAGGATCAGTTCGTCGTTGTGGTAGCGCTCGTACTCCAGGCCCATCAGCAACTGGTGGCGGATCGAGCCGGTATGGAGGTCGCCGAGCAGGTCGAGCTGGGTGATGCTGTCGTGCCACTCGAAGTCGCGGTAGCGGTACTCCCGGCGCAGGCTGTAGCCGTCGGCGGCGAGGCTGGAGTTCTCCGAGGCGTAGCCGTCCAGGTGGCCATGCTTGTAGTGGCTGGCCAGGCGCAGGCTCCACTGCTCGTTGAAGTGATGGCGCAGGGTGGCCTGGAGGGTTTCGTTGTTGTTGTCGATCTTGCCGTCGTCCGGTTCGCCGAAGAACCGCGAGCGCGGCAGGCTGCCCAGGTGGTTGTGCGGCGCCACGGTGCCGCGGTCGAAGACCTGGCGGTTGCGCACCACCTCGGCTTCCACCAGCAACGAGGTGTCCGGGTCCAGTTGCCAGCTGAACGATGGCGCCACCAGCAGGCGCTGGCCGTCGGCGTAGTCGCGGAAGCCCTTGCTGTCCTCCACCGCCAGGTTCATCCGGTAGAGCAGGTCGCCCTCTTCGTCCAGCGGCGTGTTCAGGTCCAGGGTCGAGCGGTAGCGGTCCCAACTGCCGGCGCTGGCATGCAGGCGGGCGAAGCGCTCGGCCTGGGGCTTCTTGGTCACCAGGTTCACCGTGCCGCCGGGATCGCCGCGCCCGTACAGGCTGGAGGCCGGTCCCTTGAGGATTTCCACGCGCTCGATGGTGGCGCTGTCCGGGGCGTTCATATAGCCGCGGTTGGCGCTGAAGCCGTCGCGGTAGAACTCCGAAGTGGTGAAGCCACGGACGTTGTACTCGAACATCGTCAGGCCGCCGAAGTTGTTCTGCCGCGAGACCCCGCCGGCGAAGTCCAGCGCCCGTTCGATACGAGCGCTGTCAAGGTCGTCGAGCACCTGGCGCGGCACCACGCTGATGGCTTGCGGGATGTCCTCGATACGGGTGTCGGTGCGCGTCGCGCTGGCCGTCCGATTGGCCCGGTAGCCCTGCACCGGGCCCTCCGCGCGCTCCGCTTCGGCGGTGACAGTGAGGACCTCCAGCTCCGCGGGACTTTCCGTTTCCGCCCAGAGCGCCGGACTGCTGCAACCGAGGCCGACACCGAGGACAAGCGACACACTGACTCTCATGGGAAATCGCACCAGAAAAGAAATGATATACTATAACGCTACCAGTTCGATTCCGGCCTCGCAATACAATGCCCGGCTCTATCTCGCTTCTCGCCGCCAGGCTGTGATACTCATCCCTCTTTTCCGACGACCAGCCCAGCCATGCCCAACTCCGTCTCCAATTCCTCCCGCCTGCACAGCATCGACGCCCTGCGCGGCCTGGTGATGCTGTTCATGCTGCTCGACCATGTCCGCGAGACCTTTTTCCTGCACCGCCAGGTCGGCGACCCGATGGACGTCGCCAGCACCGAGCCGGCGCTGTTCCTCAGCCGCACCCTGGCGCACCTGTGCGCGCCGGTGTTCGTCTTCCTCACCGGCCTGTCGGCATTCCTCTACGGCGAGAAGCACCAGGGACGCCGGGCGGTCTCGGCGTTCCTGTTCAAGCGCGGGTTGTTCCTGGTGGCGCTGGAACTGACCCTGGTGAACTTCGCCTGGACCTTCCAGTTGCCGCCGACGGTGATCTACCTCCAGGTGATCTGGGCGATCGGCCTGAGCATGCTCGCCCTGGCCGCCCTGCTCTGGTTGCCGCGCCCTCTGCTCGCGGCGCTCGGCGTGCTGCTGGTGGCCGGCCACAACCTGCTCGATCCGCTGCATTTCGCTCCCGGCTCGGCCTGGCACCTGCCGTGGGCGGTGCTCCACGACCGCGGCTGGATCGAAGCGGGCGACGCCCTGCGCCTGCGCACCTCCTACCCCCTGCTGCCGTGGATCGGTGTGATCGCCCTGGGCTATGCCGCAGGCAACTGGTTCAGCGGCGCCACGCCGGCAACCACGCGCCGACGCTACCTCCTGGCGGGCGGTGGCGGGCTGCTGCTCGGCTTCATCCTGCTGCGCCTGCTCAACGGCTATGGCGAGAAACCCTGGGCCTTCGGCGAGACGCCGGCGATCACCCTGATGGGCTTCTTCAACGTCACCAAGTATCCGCCGTCGCTGCTGTTCCTCGCCCTCACCCTGGGAATCGGCCTGCTGCTCCTGGCCTGGTTCGAACGCCTGGACTGGAGCGGTCGCGGCAAGGCCCTGGTGGCGTTCGGCGGAGCGCCGATGTTCTTCTACCTGCTGCATCTCTACCTACTGAAGCTGCTGTACCTGCTGGCGCTGGCGATCTGGGGCGCCAACCGGGGCGACTACTTCGGTTTCTCCTCGGTGCCGGCGCTATGGCTGTGCAGCATCCTGCTGGCCGTGGCGCTGTACCCGGCGGTGCACTGGTTCGCCGGTTTCAAGGCGCGGCGGCGGGATATCGCCTGGTTGAAATACTTCTGAGGCGCGGAGCATCCAGGAGCCGCTGGAAACGTCCGGCCCTTCCCCCCCACGGGTAGGACGAATGATGCGAAGCGTTATCCGCCGGACACAGCAGGCAACCACGCCGACGTCCACCGCCGGCAGGGAAGTAGAAATGAAGGGTTGCGCGGAACTCCCAGACAACGGAAACGAAACGGCCGGCGGGCGCCTCGCGCCC